>JAIRMN010000090.1 GCA_031258715.1 Zoogloeaceae bacterium | reverse complement strand
ATGCCGGCCTGGGCCAGGCAGAATTTCGCCGCCTCGCAAGGCATGCGGTTCTTGGCGTGCTTGTCGCGCACGAAGCGTTCTTCTTCGGCGGCGGCGACGAGTTTGCCGTCGATGTAGAGGGCGGCGGAAGGGTCGTGGCTGACGGCGCCGGACAGGCCGAGGATGATGATGGACATAATAAGCCTGATAAAAGAAGGCGGCTATTCTATCAGGCTTCCACGGTTCTGGCGGACGGCGCGCAATGCCGCGTGATTCAAACGGATGCGGCGTTTCGTTTCATGACCCGGCGCGAGATTAGGGGACAGAGGACAGAAGACAGAAAAGTACCGGCGTATCAAGCCGCGGGTTAGGAACCAGGATTGCTTCGTCGCTTCGCTTCTCGCAATGACGAGGGCGGAGCGTTCCAAGTCGCGCCGCGCTTTTGACGAGGTGGGGGCACTCTGTCTCCTGTTTCCTGTCTCTTGCTCGCCATCCGCCGGAACGTCGGGAGGGATGGCGCTTATTGCACCGCGATGCGTTTGCTGGCGACGGCGGCGCGCTTGGGTAAGGTCAGTTCCAGTATGCCGTCATTGAAGCGCGCGGCGGACTGGGTGTCGTCGACATCCTGCGCCAACTGGAAGGAACGGGATACCTTGCCGTAATAACGCTCGGAACGCAGAACCCGCTCGCTTTCCCTGGTTTCATTCTGGTTCTGGACTTCCGCGCTGATGGAAACGAGGTTGCCATCGACGGTGATGTGGATATCCTCCTTTTTCACGCCCGGCAATTCGGCGTGTACCACATAGGCGTTTTCTCCTTCCTTCACATCCATGCGGATGACTGGAGGGGAGGCGGGGGCGTTGCCCGTGTGCAAATCCATCGGTCGGACGAAAAAACCGCGGAAGAGTTCGTCCAGCGGGTCGTGCAAGGGTGTCAAGGCATTCATGCGAGTTTCTCCTTTCGTGAAAAAATGGCCGAATTGGCGCGAGAACCCATATAAGGACAAATGCCGCGCGTTTCAAGTTTTGAAAAATCCCGCACACTCCAGACGCAGGGTCAATCCCTGGTTTACTGTCTTTTGCGCCTCGCTCGCGGGTGCGCCTGATCGTAAATTTTGCTCAGGTGCTGGAAATCCAGATGGGTATAGACCTGGGTGGAGGCGATGCTGCTGTGGCCGAGCATTTCCTGCACGGCGCGCAGATCGCCGGAGGATTGCAGGAGGTGCGAAGCGAAGGAATGGCGCAGCGTGTGCGGATGCACGGGCGCGGAAAATCCGGCTTCCCTTGCCCGGCGATCCAGGCGTTTCTGGATCATCCGCATACTGATGCGCGTCCCCCGGCGGCTGACGAAAAGCGCGTTTTCTTCCGGCGCGGCCAGGGTGGCGCGCGCCGCCGCCCAGGCGTCGAGGGCTTCCTGCGCCTTGCTGCCCACCGGAACGACGCGCGTCTTGTTGCGTTTGCCGGTAACGCGAATTTCGCCACTGGCGCGCAAGGCTTCCAGCGCATCGAGATTCAGGCCGTCGAGTTCGGAAAGACGCAACCCGGAAGAATAAAACAACTCGAACATCGCCCGATCGCGCAGGAAAAGCACGGCGTCTGATTCAGCCTCATCGGCGCGGACGCCAGTCAAAAGACCGATGCTTTCCTCCACGGAAAGCGCGTCTGGAAGACGGCGGGACGACTTTGGCGCGCGCAGGGACAGGCAGGGATTGCACGTTATCCCGCCCTGTCGCTGCAGCCACCCGAAAAACCCGCGCCACGCCGACAAGAGCCGCGCCAGCGAACGCCCGGAAAGCCCCTTGCCATGCAGGAGGGCGACCTGGCGGCGAATGTTGTTGGAATCGATCACGATAAAGGGCTGTTCGCCAGCCAGATCGACGAGCCGCGCCAGATCGCGCGCATAAGCGGAAAGCGTATGCGCCGACTGGCGACGCTGGCCGGAAAGCAAGCCCAGGTAGTCCGCCACCTGCCTGGCGTTCTCGTTGGACGGCGCGCTCATGAATGACGTCTACAACGCGCTGTGCGTGACGCGCCCCAGCACGGCGGAAATGATTTCACCCAGACGCTCCAGATAGAGCGTCCCCATGCTGTTGTAAAACCGTTCGGCGTCTTCGCTGCCCAACGCGATGAGGCCGATGGCGCCGCCGCCGTTACGCAGGGCGACCAGCGCCTGCGAGCGAATGTGCGTGGCATACGCGCCAAACCAGGCTGATGTCGCCACGCCCGCCGCGTCGCCCAAGCTGGCGCTCGCGCCGCAGTAAGGCTTTTCGAGGCGCTCGGCAAAATCCTGCAAATCGGCGCTGACCGCCGCGAATTCCGGCAGGTCGGCCACGCCCGCCGGCTTGTGCCACAGACGCAGGGCCACGCGCGGAATGGCGAAATCGTCGCGCAGATGCAGATGGATGAGATGCAGCGCCGCCGGAAAGGTTTCGACGGCCACCAGGCCCACGGCGAGCCGGTGCATCTTTTCGCTGATCACGTCGTTTTCCTCGCCAAAGGAGAGCAACTCGCCCAGGCGCTCTTCCAGTTTGCGATTCTTGTCGCGCAGCGTCAGCATCTGCCGCTCGCTCAGCGAAATGGCGCGTCCGCCATGCGGGTGCGGCACAAAGATTTCCGCCAGGCGATCCGCGCACTGCTCAAAGAACTGGGGCGTCGCCTCCAGGTATCCGATGACTTCTTCCGCTTTCATAACTCGATTTCTCCACTAAAAACAGGAACCGCCGGACCGGTCATCCACACCGGACGCCCCGCACCCTCCCAACGTATGGCCAGGCAGCCGCCGCGCGTGGAAACTTCGACCGTCTCGTCCAGCAAGCCCAGGCGAATGCCCGCGACCGCCGCCGCGCAAGCGCCCGTGCCGCACGCCAGGGTTTCTCCCGCGCCGCGCTCGAATACCCGCAGACGAATATGCCCGCGATCCTGCACTGCCAGAAACCCCGCGTTCGCGCCTTGGGGAAAACGCGGATGCGTCGCCAACGACGGGCCTTCTGTTGCTACGGGTGCGGCATCCACGTCCGCCACCACCTGCACGACATGCGGATTGCCCATGGAGAGCGCGCTGACAGTCCGCGTGGCTTCCGCCAGCGCCAGCGGATAGGTCAGGGCTTCCGCGTCGGCCAGAAAAGGGATTTCCGCAGGCGCAAAAGAGGGCGCGCCCATGTCGACCGTCACCTGCCCATCCGCTTCCAGCCTTGGCGTGATGATGCCCTTGGCGGTGCGCACCCGGATTTCCCGCTTGTCCGTGAGTTCAGCGTCATAAACAAAACGGGCGAAACAGCGCGCACCGTTGCCGCATTGTTCCACCTCGCCGCCGTCGGCGTTGAAAATACGATAGCAAAAATCCACCCCCGCCTGTGCGCTCGCTTCCACCAGCAACACCTGGTCGCAGCCCACGCCAAAATGCCGATCCGCCAGAAAACGCGCGCGTTCCGGCGTCAGTTCGAACCGCTGGCGTATGCCGTCGATCACGACAAAATCATTGCCCAGCCCCTGCATCTTGGAAAACCGGAGAGTGGTCATCGCTGTTTTCGCGCCCGTCTGTGAAAGAGCGGATTCTACTCCATGCGCCTATTGGACATCGAACATCGCACGGCTCGATCCGGGAGGCGTCCCGTGGCGAATCGCATTCAAACGGAATCGCTGATGCGGGTGTTTCCGTTAACAGCGGCCTGGCCGTCGGGTTTGTAGAAAACGCCGTGGGATTGCCGTCCGGTGAGCGCGTCGAGCTGTTCGCGGGCGTTGCGGGACAGGAGCGCGATGCAGCGGCCATTGAGTTCATTCAGGGATTTGGCGTCGCGCGCCAGATTTTGCAGGGTGTGCCAGGCTTGCAACAGCCGGGGATTGCCTTGCGCGATGAGCCAGTTTTCCACGCTGAGACCGTAGTCGTCCTGAGCGGCGATGCCCAGTTGGTTCAGGCAGGCGTGGCGCGCCTCGCCGATTTCCTGGAGTTTCTCGGCAAACTGGAGTTTGCTGGCGGTAGTGTTTTCCAGCGCGTCAATCTCGTTTTCCCGTAACTGCCGCTGCTCTTCCTGCAAGAGCGCGACGAACTGCTCGACCGCTGCGATTTCAGCGGACAGGATTTGTGCGAAGTTTGTCGCGGCGTCCATGATTTCGCGGCGCTACGCCCGGCGTTGCGCGTCGATGAGTTCCTGAGCGGTGCTGATCAAACGGTCAGCGATGACTTCCGGGTTGATGCGAAAGCGGCCTTCGGCGATGGCCTGTTTGATCTCTTGCACGCGGCTGTTGTCGACCGGCGCTTCGGAAGCGCGCAGCAGTGTGGCGTTGCTCAACTGGACCTGGTCGCCGGATTTTTCCGCGCTGGTCGATTTGGCGGCAGCGCGCGCGGTAGGCGTGGGCGCAAATGGATATGTGGTTTCGATTTTCATCGGTTTCACCTTGTACAAGGGGTTTTCTGGATTCCTTGCGGGTTGTAACGGCAACTTGAGACGGCATCTTGAGGTCACACGGAAAGAAATGGCAAAAAAAACCGTTCTTTCCGCCGCGTGATCCTTCATGGCGAACCGCTAACAAGAATTGTGCCATCGGCCTGGGCGATGCCGCTGACGATCGCGCCGGAAGCGGTGCGCGCCCGCGCGATTTGGCCTTCGCTGGCCTGGTTCAGGGCGCGTCCCTCGTTGGTGGCGGCAAAGCCCGCGCCGCGAAAGACCAGCAGCACGTTCTGCCCAGAACGAATCACGACGGGCATCGAGAGCCATTCCTGACGCAAGGGCTGCCCCGACGCGAGCGCCGTCTTGAGCGTCTTGCCGACGGCCTGTTCGGGACGGACGATCACATGGGCGGGCAAGTCGCCGAGGTTGCCCACGCGCACGACCAGATCCGCTTCCTGCAAGACGTGTCCGGCGGGAAGCGCGTTCGCGGCGGCAAGATAATCCGTCTCGATGGCAATTTTGACCGGAACAAAGATATTCCAGCGCGCCGGCGCGAGACAGCGCAGACCAATACTGGCGTTGCCCACCAGTCGTCCGGCATCCAGGTTGTTGGGCAGATACGCCTGATAACGACTGCACTCCGGCAAGCGCAACCGCGCATCCAGCGGCCCGGCCTCTACGCTGATCCTGCCGGAATGCCGCAGCGCCAGCTCGCCGCGCACGAAATCTTCCACCGCCTCCAGCGCCGGATGGGCAAAAACGCAAGGCGCACACAAAAGACCGCACAGGAACAGGGAACCGGAAGATTTCATGACCGCCATTGTCGCGCATCAAAGGCCGAATATAAAGACGAGCGCGCGGGAAAAGGACGGAAGACAGAGGACAGAAAGGCTACCGGCGTATCAAGCCGCGGGTTATGAATCTGGATTGCTTCGTCGCTTCGCTCCTCGCAATGACGGGGTTGGGCGCGTTCCAGGTCGCGCGCCCTCGTAATGACGATCCGCCTCGTCAAAAGCGGGGGCAAAGCCCGTGGCAGCCCAGAAGTCAACTTGCGGCGGCGAGGCCGCCAGTAACTTTTCTGTCCTCTGTCTTTTGACGCCTGACTCCTGATTCGCCCTGCCATCCGGTGTCTGATCTGTTACAGTGCCGACCTGTTTACGTTTTGCGAGACGCCTCATGGATATTCACCAAGTTCTTGAACATTTGCCGCACCGTTATCCTTTCCTATTGGTCGATCGAGTGCTGGAACTGACGCCGGGCGCGTCCATTCATGCTTGCAAGAATGTCACTATCAACGAACCTTTCTTTGTCGGCCATTTTCCGCATCATCCAGTCATGCCGGGGGTATTGATCCTGGAGGCGCTGGCGCAGGCGGCGGGGATTTTGTCGTTCAAGACGATGAACGCCAAACCCACCGAAAATTCGGTATTCTATTTTGTCGGTATTGACGATGCCCGTTTCAAGAAGCCAGTCGCGCCAGGCGATCAACTGCATCTGCATGTCACTATCGAACGCCAGATGCGCGGCATCTGGAAATACAGAGGCATTGCCAGGGTGGATGGCGAAGTGGCGGCGGAAGCCACCCTGATGTGCGCCAAACGCGATTTGGATTGAGCGAGTCCGCCGTGAGCGTGAAGATAGATCCCAGCGCGATCGTACACCCCGACGCCCGCCTGGCGGACGGCGTGGAAATCGGCGCGTATGCCATCATTGGCGAGCATGTCGAAGTCGGCGAGCGCAGCCATATCGGGCCGCACGCGGTGATTTCCGGACACACCCGCATCGGGCGGGAAAACCGGATTTTCCAGTTTTCCTCGCTGGGCGAGGCGCCGCAGGACAAGAAGTATTCCGGCGAACCCACCCGTCTGGAAATCGGCGACCGCAACACCATCCGCGAATTCTGCACCTTCAACATCGGCACGGCGCAGGATGCGGGCGTCACCCGCATCGGCGACGACAACTGGATCATGGCCTATGTGCACATCGCGCATGACTGCCAGGTCGGCGATCACACCACCTTCGCCAACAACGCTCAACTGGCGGGACATGTGCATGTCGACGACTGGGCGATTCTCGGCGGCTACACGGGCGTACATCAATTCTGCCACATCGGCGCGCATGTGATGACGGCGGTAGGAACGGTGATTTTGCAGGACGTGCCACCCTACGTCATGGCGGCGGGCAACACCGCCTCACCCTATGGCATCAATGTGGAGGGACTGAAGCGGCGCGGCTTTCACGCGGAAGCGATTACCGCCCTGAAACGCGCCTATCGCGTTATCTACAAATCCGGCCTAATGCTGGACGAAGCCCGTATCAAGCTAGAAGAAATGGCTTCGGACGCGCCAGACGTGCAGCGTTTCCTCGATTTCTTTGCCGTCTCCAGGCGCGGCATCATTCGATGAGCGCGGACGTGAAGTCCGCGGGGTCGCGCATCGCGCTGGTCGCGGGAGAAGCTTCCGGCGATCATCTGGCGGCGCATCTGATGGCGGCCTTGAAGGAAAAATTGCCGCAAATCGCTTTCTTCGGCATCGGCGGGCAGAACATGCGCGCTCAGGGCATGGACATCTGGTGGCCGATGGAAAAGCTCGCGGTCATGGGCTATGTCGAAGTTCTGAAGCGTTACCGGGAAATCTCCGGCATTCGCCGCGCCCTAGGGTCGCGTTTGCGCGCCGAAAAGCCGGATATGTTCATCGGCGTAGACGCGCCGGATTTCAACCTGGATCTGGAGATCGCGCTCAAGGCGAAAGGCGTCAAGACCCTTCATTATGTCAGTCCCTCGATCTGGGCGTGGCGCAGCAGGCGCATCCGGAAAATCGCCAGGGCCGCCGACCGAGTGCTGGCGCTCTTTCCCATGGAACCGCCGCTCTACAGGCAAGCCGGAATCCCCGTCACCTATGTGGGACACCCGCTGGCAGACCAGATTCCCCTCGTCACCGACAAAACGGCCATGCGGGAAAAACTGGGCTTGCCGAAGGACAAAGTCATCTACGCGCTTTTGCCCGGCAGCCGCCAGCCGGAGGTGGAAAGCCTGGGCGAAACCTTCATCCAGGCCGCCCGGCTGATTCACGCGCGTGTGCCTAACGCCTTGTTCCTCGTTCCCCTGATCACGCACGAGACGCGCCTGGCTTTCGAGATGGCGCGCTACAGGCAATCGGCGCAGACGCTGCCCTTTCATCTGATGTTCGGACACGCGCGCGAAGCGATGGGCGCCTCGGACGCCGTGCTCGTCGCCAGCGGCACGGCCACGCTGGAAGCGGCGCTGATTAAGCGTCCGATGGTCATCGCCTACAAACTTGCGCCCCTGACTTACAGGCTGATGAAGCTGCGCGCCCTTCTGCCTTACGTCGGCCTGCCCAACATTCTCGCCGGACGCTTCATCGTGCCGGAATTCTTGCAGGACGAAGCCGCGCCGGAAAAGCTTGCCGATGCCTTGCTGAAAGAATCCACGCCCGAACGCGCCCGCGAGCTGGATGTCGAATTCACCCGCATCCACAATGCCCTTTGCCAGAACACGGCGGAAAAAGCGGCAGCGGCGGTGCTGGAACTGCTGGCCTGAAACGGACAAATCCATGTCGCCCGCGCTCGAACTGACCTTGCTCCCGCCCGATGTCTGCGGCATCGACGAGGCCGGACGCGGCCCTTTGGCTGGGCCGGTGGTGGCGGCGGCAGTCTTGCTCGATCCGGAAAATCCCATCATCGGTCTGGATGACTCCAAGAAACTTTCCGCCAGACGCCGCGCGGCGCTGGCGATCGATATCCGGGAAAAGGCGCTGGCCTTTTCCATCGCTGAGGCCAGCGTCGAGGAAATCGACGCCATGAACATCCTGCAAGCCAGCCTGCTCGCCATGCGGCGGGCGGCGGAAGGACTCGTCCCTCTTCCCGCCGCCGCCGTGGTCGACGGCAATCGTTGTCCCAGGCTTGCCATGCCCGTGACTGCCGTGGTGCAAGGCGACGGCAAAATCGCTGCCATCGCCGCTGCTTCCATCCTTGCCAAAACCGCGCGCGACGCGCTGATGCGCGATCTGCACCATCGTTACCCGCAGTATGGCTTCGACCGGCACATGGGCTATCCCACTGCGGCGCACTTGGCGGCCTTGCGGCAGCACGGCCCCTGCCCGGCGCACCGCAGGCATTTCGCGCCTGTCGCGTACCATGAATCTGGGGGGCTTGCCGTCCTGCAAAAGCAGGCGGCACTGTTTCCATCATGCTGAACGCCATCGCCTCACGGGGAAATCCCGCTTTCATCGCCTGGAAAAAGCTGGCGCAATCGGGGCGCGAACGGAAAAAGCGGCAGCAGGCCCTGCTCGAGGGCGCACATCTCGTCGAATCCTGGCATACGGCGCACGGAATGCCCGCTTGCCTCATTGCCAGCGAAAAAGGCAGGCAACGCACGGAAGTCGCAGGCTGGCTGGCGGCGGGCGAACGGCATGGCGCGCGATGCGTCGTGCTCTCGGACGCGCTCTTTGTCGAACTTTCCGACACCGAAACGCCGGGCGGACTGATGGCTGTTGTCAATCTGCCGCCCGCGCCGGAAGCGCCCGTCACGAATATCGACACCCTGCTTCTGGACGGCGTACAAGACCCCGGCAATCTCGGTAGCCTTCTGCGCACGGCGGCGGCGGCGGGATTTTCACAGGCGCTCCTGTCCGCCGACTGCGCCAGCCCCTTCTCGCCCAAGACGCTGCGCGCCGGACAGGGGGCGCAATTCCAATTGCGGCTGCACGAAGCCGCCGACCTCGCCGCCTTTCTTTCCGCCTTTGAAGGCATCTCTTTTGCCGCCACCTTGCGGGACGCCGAATCGATCTATGCGGTCGATCTGCGTCAAGTTCCCGCAGCCTGGGTATTCGGCGCAGAAGGCGCGGGCGTCCGTCCTCTCGCGCTGGCCGCCGCGCGACAGCGCGTCTGCATTCCCATGCCCGGCGCGCAAAGCGTGGAATCCCTGAACGTCGGCCATGCCGCTGCCATCTGCCTTTTTGAAACCCTGCGGGTCAGGGGCCAGGAGTTAGAGGACAGCAACTGTGTTCCGGCCAGCGTACGAATCCCATTGGTATAGAATTTTGCTGACGGAAACCATACGCCTTCCCGCCCCGTCATGGCGAGGAGCAAAGCGACGAAGCAATCCATATCCCTAATCCGCGGCTTGATGCGCCGACGATTTTTTCTGTCCTCTGTCCTCTGATCCTTGATTCCTGGATAGGAATAGAATAAGGACATCTTGACTGGGAGGCGGGTTCATGGTCGTTTCGCCGGTGGCCTTGCGCAGGGTTCGCGGCATTTTTGTCCTGGCGGTGGTCTATTGTGTCCTGAGCTTGTTTTTTCTGGGCATGACGAAACCGGGTTATGTGTTGCCGATTTTCCCTCCGGCGGGGATTGCGCTGGCGGCCTTGATTATTTATGGCAAATGGTTGTGGCCAGGGGTGTTGCTGGGCGCGGCGACGCTGGAAGTCGTGTTGATTTTGCATCTGGGCGTACCGCATGGCTGGTGGGGGTTGATGGGGCTGCCGCCGGTCATCCTGTTGCAGACTCTGACGGGATATTGGCTGACCCGCAGCCTGCCGGGATCAAAGATGCGGCACATGTTGCGTTTGCTGTTCATGGCGGCGCCCTTGAGTTGCCTGATTGGCGCGGTTCCGGCAATGGCCTTGATGGGCGTTTCGGGGATGATTCCCCTGGATGATATCTGGTTGTCGGGTCTGGTCTGGTGGCTGGGGGATGTGTTGGGCATTTTGCTTGCCGCGCCGTTGATGTTCATCCTGTTTGCCCAGCCGCGCGATTATTGGCGTGAGCAGCGCGTCAGCACGGGCTTACCGATCGCGGTGGTTTTTGTGTTACTGGTCGTTTCTTTTTTGTATGTGCTGGGACAGGAGCGGAAACGGACGGAAGCGCATTTCAACGCGGCCAGCGATCAGGTGGCGGCGACATTTTCGCGTTATCTGGAGCAGGACGAAGGCTATTTGCTCTCCCTGGGACGGCTGATGTATCTGGAGCCTGGATTGAGCGCGCGTGACTGGCAGACTTTTCTTCAGCCCGTGATACAGCGCAATGTTCCGGGCATGGACAGGCTGGGCTGGGCGCCCTATGTCCGCCACGCGCAACGCGCCGCGTTCGAGGCGCGGTTGCGGGAAATGGACGGGGGCGGTTCCACGATACGCAACCGGGATGCCGATGGCGGGTTTTCCGTAGCCGCGCCCGCTGATGGGTATCTGCCCTTTTTGTATCTGACGCCTTTCGAGGGCAGCGGCACCCTGCTGGGCATGAACCTCCATGCCATGCCGTATGTGCGCGCCCTGCTGGAGAAATCGAAGGATACGGGCAGGCCCGGCATCCAGCACAACGACATTCTGGGCGGGGGAATGGATACGGATAAATTCATGCTCTATTACGTGGTTCGCGCGGACGCCCGGAAGGAACCGCTTGGCCTGATCGTCAGCCTCCTGGATGTCGGGAAGATGCTGGGCGTCCTGTTGCCGGAAGAACTGGAAGCCTGTTTGGTGGAAGCGGATCAGGCGCGCGGCGATGTCATCACCCGTCTTTCGGGCGCGCCGGGATGCGAGACGAACGACTGGAAGGCCGCGCATTTCGTGCGCAGTCACTACTTTTCCCTGGCGGGCAGGGAATGGGAATTGCGAACGCGCACGCCGTCGAATCTCAAGCTGGGATATTGGGGCTGGGACATCTGGGCGAGCATTGCCGTGTGTACCCTGATACTGGCCTTGTTCGTCATTTTTCTGCTCAACCATACCAGTGAACTCTGGCGCAGGCAGGTTAGCGCGCGTCGTCATATCTCGCGCCTGCGCGTGTCGAATACGCGCTTGCAGGAACAGACGGAAATTCTCTCCTGGGTGCAACGCGCTTCGCGCATGGGAAGTTGGGAGATTCGCGGCGACGGGCGGTTTTTCGTTTCCGACGAACTGTGCGCCATGCTGGGCGTTGCCGCAGATCAGGTAGACAGTTGGGAAAAGCTCTGCGCCAGGGTGTTGCCGCAGGATCGCGCGCGGCTTTCCAGGGCGCTGGAAACCGTGCGGAGCGCGGAAAAAGGCAATGTCACGCTGGATTGCCGCTTCCTGCCGGGCGAACATTCCGTCCTGGAAGATCGGAGACGCGACAAGTCGCTTTTGCTTTCCTTTTTCATCAACGTCGGGACCGACGCCAATGGCGCGCGGCGCGTCCAGGGTATCGTGCGGGACGTGAGCGCGCAGCGGCAAAGCGAGACGCACCTGCGCTTCCTTTCCTATCACGACACGCTGACCCGCCTTCCCAATGGCGCGCTCTGGCACAACCGCGCGCAGGCGGCGCTGGCGACGATCCAGAAGCACAGCGAATACGCGCTGGCGGTCATGGTGATCAATCTCGACGAGTTCAAGCGCGTCAATCTTTCTTTCGGGCGTCCGGCGGGCGACCATGTGTTGACCGTGGCCGCGCAACGCCTGAAAAACGCGCTGCGCGGCGATGACGTGGTGGCGCGGCTGGCGAACGACGAATTCCTCTTGTTGTTGCCGCAACTGGATCGCTCCGAAATCGCCGCCGACATCGCCAGCCGCCTGCTGGCGGCCCTGCGCGCGCCCGTGCAGTTCGAGGGCGTCGAACTGTCGGTTACGGCCTCTATCGGCATCGCGCTCTATCCTGAAGACGGCAGGGAACTGGATATGCTCACCCACAATGCCGAAACCGCCATGCAGAAGGCCAGGGAAGCAGGAAAGGACAGCTTTTTGTTCTTCGAACCGCGCATGAACGCCCGCGTCTTTGAAAGCCGGATGCTGGAAAACGCATTGCGCCAGGGTCTGGAACGCAACGAATTCATCCTGCATTACCAGCCGCAAGTGACGATAAACAGCGGTCATGTTACCGTCTGCGAGGCGCTGGCGCGCTGGCGGCATCCGGAGGACGGGCTTGTCTTTCCCGATCATTTCATCCCCGCCGCCGAGGATTCCGGGGTGATCCTGCCGCTGGGCGAATGGATATTCGCCGAAGCCTGCCGGCAGCAAACGCGCTGGCGCGCGCGCAAGCTTCGCGTGTCGGTCAATATTTCCGCGTTACAGATTTGCCGAAATGCGTTCGCATACACGCTGGAAAGCATCCTTGCGCAAACGGGCGCGGATCCGCATTACCTGGAGCTGGAAATCCCCGATCGCGTCCTGATGCAACCGGACGAAATTCTGCGTGATCGCCTTATTTATCTGCGTGGCATGGGTTTCGGTCTGGCGATGGATGATTCCGGGGCGGACGCTTCAAGCCTCGCGTACCTGGAAGATCTTCCGATTGGGCGCCTGAAGCTGGATCGGTCGTTTGTCACTGACCTGCCGGATAACGCCGAAGCTTCCGCCGCCGCCACGCTCGCGCGGGCGACGGAACTGGGACTGGAAGTGGTCGCCAAAGGCGTGGAAACCTTCCTCCAGCTCGAATTCCTGCAAAAACACGGCTGCGGCTTCGCGCAAGGGTTCTTGTTTGCCAAGGGCATGGAAGCCCCTCAACTGGAAGCCTGGCTGGATATTCGGGGGCAGGGCGGAAAGGAAGATGAGGCGGGAAATCCGGCCCCGGATTCCGCCTGACCGGTATAATGCGCCCGTTTGTCGCGGCCATTGGCGCCGAAAAAGAAAACGCTTTCAGGGAATGCCTGATGAAAAATTGTCCGCTGTTCGTTTTGCGTCTCGCCAGACGGCTTGTCTTTTCCCTACTGGGCGGTTGCGCCGTTTTTCCGGGGATTGCCGTTGCCGCTCCAGAGGGTTTCGACGCCGCTTTACCTGTAATCGCCGACGAAGTGTTACCGCCGCCGGATATTCTCCAGGCCATCGATCTCACCGTACCGGCCTCCGATTTGTGGGGGCGGATGCGCAAGGGTTTTCTCATGCCCGATCTGGAAGATGAAGAGGTGGCGCGGCAACAGCAGTATTACCAATCGAATCCCGAATATCTGCGGCGCATGGTCGCGCGCAGCCGCCGCTACCTGCATCACATCGTCGGCGAACTGGAGCAACGCGGGATGCCCACTGAGCTTGCGCTCCTGCCAATGGTGGAAAGCGCCTACAACCCGCTCGCCTATTCCTCGGCGCAGGCGTCTGGCCTGTGGCAGTTCATCCCTTCCACGGGGAAGGTATTCAACCTGGAACAGAACTGGTGGCAGGATCAACGCCGCGACATCGTGGCTTCCACCAGCGCCGCGCTGGATTACCTGCAATATCTGTACGAATTTCACGGCGACTGGCATCTGGCGCTGGCTTCCTACAACTGGGGCGAAGGCGCGGTCGATCGCGCCCGGCGCAAGAATGCCGCCAAGGGGCTGCCGACGGATTTTTCCAACCTCGCCCTGCCTGCCGAGACCCGGCAATACGTGCCCAAACTGCAGGCGCTCAAGAACATCTTTTCCGACCCGGCGCGCGTGGCGGAACTGGGTCTTTCCGAAGCGCCCAATCAACCCTATTTTCATATCCTGGTGACGGACGCGGCGATGGACATCGAACTGGCCGCCCGTTTTGCCGAAATGTCCCTGGAAGCCTTCGCCGACCTGAATCCGGCGCACAATCGTCCCATCATTCCGGCAAAAAGCACCCTCATCATCCCCGCCGGGCGTGTGGATGATTTTCAGGAAAACCTGCGCCAATACACGGCGCCCCTGGTCAATTGGCAAGCCTATACCCTGAAGGCCGGGGAAACGCTGGAAATGATCGCGCCGCGTTTTGGCCTGTCGGTCGCCCACCTGAAGCTCATCAATGGCATTTCTCCCATGCAGGACACGGTCGATGCGGGCGTCACCCTGCTGACGCCCGCGCAAGGCGACGCGGCGCTGGATCATGCCGACTTCCTGGCATTGGCCGCGCGCCCTGACGCCCGCTTTGCCTCCGCCCGTTTCCATACCGTGCGCTCAGGCGAAACCCTATCCGGCATCGCCCGAAAATACAGGATATCCCTGATCGCCCTGAAACGTCTGAACCGTCTCAAAACCAGCCACATCCGGGCGGGCGCGCGGTTGACGATCAACCCGGTGGCCGCCCAGGTCGGCAAACCCGCCTACCTGATCGCCGCGAGCAACGCGGGGCAAACTGCTGGAAACCACGTCGCGCAAACGCCAATCGAACAAAACCCCGCGCCTGAAACGCGCCCCGAACAGGAAACCCCTCGCGTGGCGCGTTATGTCGTGCAAAAGGGAGATACTCTCTTTTCCATTGCCAGACGCTACCGCGTCACCCTCGAAGACCTGATACGCTGGAACCATCAGGCTGAAAAAATCCTGAAAACCGGCACGACCCTGCTCATCCGGAAACAGGAGTGAACCTGCCCCGCAAACGCCAGGAAGCGACACTTTTATCGCAACCTGGAGTCCTGTGCCGCCTATGACGGCGCATCCGTTGGGAGCGCGCTCGAAACCCTGGAATGCAATCCGCATTCTTTTGTTTCCGGGTTTTCCCACCACCAGCGGCCGGCGCGGATGTCTTCGCCCGCAGCCAAGGCGCGGGTGCAGGGGGCGCAGCCGATGCTGGCGTAGAAGCAGTCGTGCAGCGGGTTGTAGGGTACGTCCCTGGTGCGAATGTAGGCCCAGACTTCCCTTTCGCTCCAGTCGGCGAGCGGGTTGAATTTTTCCAGTCCGTGTTCGGCGTCGAATTCCTGGATGGGCAGTCCCTGGCGTGTGGCGGATTGTTGGGCGCGCATTCCGGTAATCCAGGCTTCACAGCCGGCGAGGGCGCGTCCCAGCGGTTCGACCTTGCGGATCTGGCAGCATTGACGCCGCGCCGCGACGGAACCATAAAAGGCGTTGATGCCGTGGGCGCGGACAAAGTGTTCCAGCGCCGTGTGTTTGGGATAAAAAACCTCAAAACGCTGGCCATAATGCGCTTCGGCGGTTGCCAGAAGGTCGCAGGTTTCCGGGTGCAGGCGTCCGGTATCCAGCGTGAAGATGCGGATGGGCAGGGCGTTTTTCAGGATCATGTCGGCAAGCACCATGTCTTCCGCGCCCAGGCTGCTGGCGAAGGCGACAGGCGCGTAATCCTGGGCGATATGGCGCAACCGCGCTTCAACGGCAGCGGCCTTTTCCATCAGTGTTTGCAGTAATCCAGGGGTGAGCGATGGGCGTGTGGCCGGATTTTGCGGCGCGTGCGGTAAGGGCGTGAAATGATCCATATGTTCTGAAGATTCCTGTGCAACGCGCGTGTTGCCCGTCCGGTGTTGTGCCCCCGTGCGGACCTGGTATTGAAAAGGTGATGCGCGCCTGGCTACTGGTACGGATGCCGCATCATGTGGCTTTGGCGCAAACTTCGCAAGTGGGCGATCGCTTCATCGACATGCTGGCGTTCGCGCATGATCCAGGCGTCAAACCCCAGGCGGCGCGTAAATAACAGGGTGTCGAGCAGGACGTGACCCACGGCGCGCAATTCGCCCGTGTAGCCCAGGCGTTCGCGCAAGAGGCGAGCAAGGCTGTAGGCGCGGCCATCGGTAAAAACGGGGAAATCGAGCGCGATGACGGCGAAGTCGACAAGGCGCGGCTTCAGGGCTTCCAGGGCGATGGGCGGCGTATCCGGGTAGAGCCAGAGGCCAAAAGGCTCTCCGCGCGCCGAGATGGCGGCGGCTTCCTTTTGCCAGGCGGCCAGCGGATAGAGCCACGCGCCTTTCGGCAGGGAGAGGAGCGCGTCGGCTTCCTTCGGCGCGATGCGCCAGGGGTCGTCAGGGACAAGCTGGAAATCCGCGGCGGATTCCCGGATCAAGACGTTCATCTAAAAACTAACTCCGGTTTGAAACCCCGCCCTTCAGGGCGGTGCGAAGGTTGAGACCCCGGCCTGAAGGCCGGGGTTTCGACCGTAGCCATTGGGGAGGGGAGAGAACCCCCTTCCCCAATGGCGTTAGACCGACAGCCCTGAAGGGCTGTCGCTAATTTCTTGCGGCGGTCTCCGCGCGAGTTTCCGCGTCGGCGGCGCGCAGGCAGGGCTTGAAAGGGGCGCTGCCAATGCGATCGAAGGTGCGCAAAAAAGTTTCATCGGGACGGCGTTCGCGGCGATAGACCGCAAGGATACGGGCGACGACATCGACGACGCGCGCGGCAGGAACCGCCGGGCCGATGACCTTGCCGATATGCGCCGCACTCCCCTGGGAACCGCCCAGGGTAATCTGGTAGAACTCCTCGCTCTGTCGATCCACGCCGAGAATGCCGATGTTGCCGACGTGGTGATGACCGCAGGCATTGACGCATCCGGAAATGTTGAGGGAAATCTCTCCCAGATCGAAGAGCGTATCAAGGTCGGCAAAGCGTGTCTGGATGGCGCGCGCGATGGCGACGGAACGGGCATTGGCCAGGTCGCAGAAGTCCCCGCCGGGACAACAGATCATATCGGTCAGCAGTCCCGTGTTGGGCGTTGCCAGCGCGTCTTTTCGCGCCGCCTGCCAGAGTTCGAACAGACGGCCTTGTTCCACGTCGGCCAGCACCAGGTTCTGTTCGTGCGCGATACGTGCCTCGCCAAAGCTGAAATCGTCCGCCAGCGCCGCGACGCTTTCCATCTGCGCCGCCGTGATGTCGCCGGGCGCTTGTCCCGGCGCTTTCAGAGACAGGATGACAGCGGCGTAACCTGGTATCTTGTGCGGGTGCACGGCGCGCTCAAGCCAGCGCGCGAAATCGGGATGCGCCGTTTTTCGTGTGGTGAGCCGCGCCGCGGATTGCGCCGTCGGCGAGCGGTATGCCGGAGGAGAAAAATGCGCGGCGACGCGCTGGTATTCGGCTTTCGTCAGTGTGGCGGGGCCGCCTTTCAGGTGCGCCCATTCGTCTCTTGTCTGGCGGGAGAATTCCGCCAGTCCCAGGCGCTGCACGAGAATCTTCAGCCGCGCCTTGTAGGGATTGTCGCGGCGGCCATGCAGGTTGAAGACGCGCACGATGGCTTCCAGATAACTGAGGAGATGCCGCCAGGGCAGGCCTTGTTCGATGATCTGGCCGCGCAGGGGCGTGCGCCCCAGCCCGCCGCCGACGATGACGGTAAACGTGGCGCCTTCCTCGTCCTCGCCATCCAGCCGCAGGGCGATGTCGTGATACCAGGAGAGGACGCGATCCCCGGCGCTGCCAGAAATGGCAATCTTGATCTTGCGCGGCAGGAAGGAGAATTCCGGGTGCATGGCGCTCCACTGGCGCAGGATTTCCGCCAGCGGGCGCGGGTCCATGCCTTCGTCCGGCGCGATTCCGGCGAAGGGGTCGGTGGTAATGTTGCGGATACAGTTGCCGGAAGTTTGGATGGAATGCATCTCCACTTCGGTCAGTTCATCGAGGATATCCGGCGCGTCCTCGATGCGAATCCAGTTGAGTTGCAGGTTGTGGCGCGTGGTGAAATGCCCGAAGCCTTTGTCATAGCGCCGGGAAATGTCCGCCAGTTTGCGCAACTGGACGGCGGAAATCATGCCATAGGGCACCGCCACGCGCAGCATGGGCGCGTGACGCTGCACATACAGCCCGTTTTGCAGGCGTAGCGGACGGAATTCCTCGTCGCGCAACGCGCCGGAACGCCAGCGCGCCACCTGTGCGCGAAACTGTGCCGCCCGCTCGCGGATCAGCGCCAGATCGTCAGGGTTGTAACGGTACATGTCAGCCTTGGAGGTCAAAGGACGAACTATGGTAAGCCTTATGATTTGAACAAAAAAGAATATGCGGTTACATTGTTATAACTTTTCGTTGTTAGGGGGTGGGCCATGAAGTTGCAGCAATTGCGCTACATCGTCGAGGTCATGCGGCGGGGACTGAATGTTTCCGAAGCGGCGGAAGCCCTGTACACCTCTCAACCCGGCGTATCCAAGCAGATCAGGCTCCTGGAGGACGAGCTGGGCGTGATGATTTTCGAGCGCAGCGGCAAGCGGTTTACTGGCGTGACCGAGCCGGGACGCGCCGTCATTGCGCGCGCCGAACAGATTTTGCGCGAGGCGGAAAACCTTGTGCGCCTGGGCAAGGATTACGCGGGCGGCGAGACCGGCATGCTCACCGTCGCCGCCACGCATACCCAGGCGCGCTACGCCATCCCCTCCGCCGTCCGGGAATTCATGGCGCGTCATCCCACAGTACAACTGATCTTGCGCCAGGGAACGCCCACGCAGATTGCCGACTGGGTGGAAAAGGGCGACGCCGACATCGGGATTGCCACCGAAGCCCTGAACGACCGCGCGGGACTGGTCAGCCTGCCCGTCTGCCAGTGGTGGCACTGCGTCATCGCCACCAAGGGCCATCCCGTCATCCGCATAAAACCCCTGTCGCTAATGGAACTCGCCCGCTGGCCGCTGATTACCTACAACCCCGATTTCACGGGACGTTCGCGCATCAGCCAGGCGTTCGAACGCCATAACCTGAACCCCAAGATCGTCCTCACCGCTCTGGACGCCGATGTCATCAAAACCTATGTCGGCATGGGACTGGGACTGGGAATCATCGCCGCCATGGCCTTCGATTCGGCGCGCGACACGGGACTGGAAGCCCTCGTGGCCGAGCATCTCTTTGAATCCAACACCACCCGTATCGCCCTGCGCCACGGCATCTTTCCCCGCCGCTTCGAATACGACTTTATCCGCCTCTTCGCCCCGCACCTGGACAAATGGGCGGTCGATAGCGCCCTGCAAGGAGGAGGCGAGAGTTATCAGGTCTGAAATTCAGGGGACAGAATCACGATTTTGGGCGTGGAGGAGAGGAATGCCGTATTCAGTGGAAGTCAGCGAGACAGAAAGCGTGCGTTATCTGCATTTTGGCTCGGAGTGGATACAAGGCGCGATGCGGATTGCGCGTCCCTGGGCGCTGGAAATCGCCTATACGCGGGAAATGCTCCTACCGCTCCTCTTGCGCGCCGAACCATTGCGGCATTGTCTCTTGATAGGACTGGGCGCGGCTTCGCAACTCAAGTTTCTCTATCGCCATTTCCCGGACGCCCGTCTTCGCGTGATCGAGATCAATCCCGACGTGCCATCCGTGGCGCGGCAGTGCTTCAAATTGCCGGATTCGCCCCGGATCGACATCATCATCGGCGACGCCGCCACGTGGATGGCGGCCAACGCGCCGCAAGCCGATTTCGACCTGATTCTCCAGGATGGCTTCGACGCGTCGGGAAAGAGCGGCACGCTCTCCAGCGCGGCGTTTTACGCGCGTTGCCACGCGGCGCTGGAGGCGGGCGGCGCTTTCGCCTGCAATCTCCTGGGGGATCGCCGGGACTTCCAAACCAGCCTGCGACGCATCCGCCGCGCCTTTTCGGGTCACAGCCTTTATTTTCCCTCCGGCGACAACGGCAATGTGGTCGCTCTGGGCTTTGCCGGGGCGTCACCGGATTTTACGCTCTCTCAATTACGTAAACGCGCCCTCTTTCTCAAGACCCGAACCGGCCTCGATCTGCGCCCTGCCCTCTCCCGGCTGCAACTAAGCGTCGCCGCGCCCGGCGGCAAGCTGCGGCTTTGAGCCAGTTGCGACGGGCGTGACAGAATCCGCGTGACCGGTTAAATTATCCGCCTTGTCATTCGCGGCGGCGGTTGCCGTGTTCCCGGTTCCTGATTCCTGATGATCCATCCCCAGCCCGATCCCGTTGCGTTCACCCTTGGCCCATTGACGATGAGTTGGTATGGGCTGATGTATCTGGCGGCGTTTTTTTCCTCCTGGCGGCTGGCGCATGTGCATCTGCGGCGGCAGCCGGTCTGTCCGCCGAGGCAGATCAACGAGGCGGCGTTCTATGTGTTTCTCGGCGTTGGCCTGGGCGGAAGGCTGGGCTATGTGTTGCTCTACAACCCGGCGTATTACCTGGCGCATCCTTGGGCGGTCTTCGCCTTTTCAGAAGGCGGCATGAGTTTTCACGGGGGATTCTTTGGCGTCATTTTCGCCCTGATTTATGTTGTCTGGAAGTTGCGGCGCGAATGGTGGGTGGCGACGGACTTCATCGCGCCGATAATTCCCCTAGCCTTGATGTTCGGGCGTATTGGCAATTTCATCAATGGCGAACTCTGGGGGCGCGTCGCCGACCCCGCGCTGCCTTGGGCGATGGTGTTTCCAAAAGCCGACGCGCTGGCGCGTCATCCGGCGCAGCTTTACCACGCGGCGCTGGAAGGACTGGCGCTCTTTGTCATCCTCTGGATTTTTTCGGGCAAGCCGCGTCCCAAGGGCGCAGTTTCCGGCGTTTTTCTGTTGGGTTACGGGGCTTTCCGCTTTATCGTCGAATTTTTCCGCGCGCCGGACAAAGGCATTTTTGCCGCGTCGTATGGGATCGAATGGGGCGCGTGGCTTGCCGTTTCGTTGATTGTCGCCAGTCTCGCGCTGATCTGGTATGCCGACAGGACAAGGCGCTGGTTCCTTGCCATACCAGGCATGTTCTTTCTGGGCTATGGCGTGTTGCGCGCCCTGATCGAACTGACGCGCGCCTTCAGTGGCGGCGGCGTGGTGCTGGAAGAAGACAGCATTCTGACGATGGGGCAGTGCCTTTCCCTCCTGATGATGGCCTTGAGCGTCGTGCCACTGTGGACGGCCTATACATCGAACCGCGCGGCGGCGGCGCGGGTGGAGGCGATACTGAACCCGAATTTCGGCCCCGCGGCGCAGCCGTCGCGCGACGCGACATGAACCTTCGCCGCGTAGAATATCCGCCCTCCTTTCATCCATGATCTCATCGGGTACACCCCGATCCGCCTGAAATGCTGATTTATCCCGACATCGATCCCGTTGTTTTTTCCGTTGGCGGATATGCCATTCGCTGGTATGGCGTCATGTATCTGGCTTCTTACCTGCTGGCCCTGCGGTTGGCGCGTCTGCGCGGAGGAGAGGACTGGGACAGGGATACGCTGGAGAGCCTGTTGCTTACCCTGTTCGTCGGCCTGATCGTCGGCGGACGGCTGGGGCAGGTGTTGTTTTACGCGCCGGAATACTATCTTGCCAATCTGCGGCACATCCTTCGGGTCTGGGAAGGCGGCATGAGTTTTCACGGCGGACTTCTCGGCGTCTTCTTTGCCGCCCTGTTCTGGGCAAGGCGGCACGGCAAGAGGTGGCTGGACGTCGGCGATTTCGTCGCGCCGCTGGTGCCTTTGGGTTTGCTGCTTGGACGCGTTGGCAACTTCATCAACGGCGAAATATGGGGGCGCGTCGCCGACCCCGATCTCCCTTGGGCGATGGTTTTCCCGCACGTCGACCGTCTGCCCCGCCATCCCGCCCAGCTCTATCATGCCGCGCTGGAGGGGCTGGCACTATTCATCATCCTCTGGATCTATTCAAAAAAGGCGCGTCCTACGGGCGCGGTTTCCGGCGCGTTCCTGCTGGGTTATGGCGTTCTCCGTTCCCTAGTCGAATGCTTCCGCGAACCGGACGCGGGCATCTTCGGCTTTTCCTACACCATCAGCATGGGACAATGGCTCTCCCTGCCGATGGTTGCCGCCGGTCTCTTCCTGCTCTGGCGCGCCCGATCCGCCCGGCGGGACGCGCCCTCCTGAGTTCCTGAATCCCAACATTGTGCATCGCTTCGCCAGACGCTATAATCCGCGCTCCCGCCGGAATAGCTCAGTTGGTAGAGCACGTCATTCGTAATGATGGGGTCGTAGGTTCGAATCCTATTTCCGGCACCATCGTGCTTCATGACATCTTGTCTTTACGGCGCGCCAGGAGTCGGGCAAATTGCCGTACATGGCAAACCACAAAGGAGGGTCTTTCCGTGAATCGTCGTAATTTCATCCTGTTTTCCGCGCTGGCCTCCGGCCTGAGTTCCGTCACGCCGATGGCCTGGGCGCTGGATTTTGGTAAGATAATGGACGCCGGCAAAACGCTGGCCGACGCGGAATCAATTTCCGATGATGACCTGAAAAGCTACTTCGACCAGATGACGGTGCACGAGGACGCGCAAAACCAGATCGCGGGTCCATCTACACCGCATGGCAAACGCCTGGCCAAGCTCACCAAGGGTCTTTCCAACTACAATGGCCTCGACCTCAATTTCAAGGTTTACCAGACACAGGAAATCAATGCCTTCGCCATGGCGAACGGCACCATACGCCTCTACAGCGGCCTGATGGATGAGTTTACCGATGACGAAGTCCGCTACGTGGTCGGGCATGAAATCGGGCACATCCAGTCCGGACACACCAAGGCGCGCATCCAGACGGCAATGCGCACCAGCGCCCTGAAAAACGTCATCGCCGCCACGGATGGCAAGGCCGCCAAACTGGCGGATTCCCAGTTGGGCGACCTGTTCGAGAAAGTCATCGTGGCGCAGCATTCGCAAAGCAACGAGCGGGAAGCGGATGACCGCGCGATGGATTTCATGAAGACGCTGAAATACGCCCCGGAAGCGTGCGTCACGGCGCTGGAAAAACTGGACAAACTGAGCGGCAGCGGCGCTTCCTGGCTTTCCACCCACCCCAGCCCCAGGGAACGCGCCGACCGGATGCGCACCCAACTCGCGGCGTAAGGCGTAAAGGGCAGAGGACAGCGACTGTGTTCAAAAGCAAGGTTTTTTGTCAAGGGTGAGCGAAATTTTCCTGCCAGGGCTGTCCTGATTTGCAGATGGCGTTCAAGATGGAAAGGAGCTTGTGCCT
>JAIRMN010000006.1 GCA_031258715.1 Zoogloeaceae bacterium | reverse complement strand
GCCTATGAGGAAAAAGCGGCGCGCGGCGAAATCCGGCTGTTTCGCAAGGTGCCCGCCGTGCAGCTCTGGCGGCGGATGCTCACCCTGCTCTTCGAGACCGGGCACCCGTGGATCACCTTCAAGGATCCCTGCAACCTGCGCTCGCCACAACAGCATGTGGGCGTGGTGCACAGCTCCAACCTGTGCACCGAGATCACGCTCAATACGTCGGCGGAGGAAACCGCCGTCTGCAACCTGGGTTCCATCAACCTGCCCGCGCACCTGAAGGACGGGCGGCTCGACCTGGAAAAACTCGCCCGCACCATCGGCACCGCCATGCGGATGCTCGATAACGTGGTCGACATCAATTTCTACGCGACCCCCAAGGCGCGAAACGCCAACCTGCGCCATCGTCCCGTGGGCCTGGGCGTCATGGGCTTTTCGGATTGTCTGCACCTTTTGGGGCTTTCCTACGCTTCGGAAGAAGCCGTCGCCTTTGCCGACCGCTCGATGGAAGCCGTCTGCTATCTCGCCTACCGCGCTTCCACCAACCTCGCCGAGGAACGGGGACGCTATTCGAGTTTTTCCGGCAGCCTGTGGGACAAGGGCATCCTGCCGCTCGATTCCATCGCCCTCCTGGAAGCCGAGCGCGGACGTCCCGTCGAGCAGGATCGCGGCGCTACGCTTGATTGGGAGGCGTTGCGGGCGCGGATTCGGAAGGTTGGGATGCGCAATTCCAGTTGCGTCGCCATCGCCCCGACCGCGACCATTTCCAACATCGTCGGCGTCTCGCAGGGCATCGAGCCGGAATACCAGAACCTCTACGTCAAATCCAACCTTTCCGGCGAATTCACCGTCATCAACGAGCATCTGGCGCGCGAACTGAAGGAAGAGGGACTGTGGGATACGGTGATGGTCGCCGACCTGAAATACTTCGACGGCTCCATCGCCCGCGTCGACCGCGTGCCGGAAGCGATCCGGAAACGCTACGCCACCGCCTTTGAAATCGACCCCAAATGGCTGGTGGAAGCCGCCTCCCGACGGCAAAAATGGATCGACCAGGCGCAATCTTTAAACCTCTACCTTGCCGCGCCCTCCGGGAAAAAACTGGACGAACTCTACAAACTCGCCTGGACGAAGGGACTAAAGACTACCTACTACCTGCGCACACTGGGCGCGTCACAGGCGGAAAAGCTCGATCAGGGGACAGGAGACAGGGAACAGGAGACAGAAACCTATGCGGAGACGCCGCGCTTTTGTTCCATCGACAACCCGGATTGCGAGGCGTGCCAGTAAAATGGCATGTCTGCTCACACAATGCTCGCACAAAGGACATTATCATGGATCTTTCCACACTCCCCCTTCTGAGCTACACAGAGGCTGAAGCCTTCATTTCCGGCAAGGCGGGCAAAGTCCAGAATGACGCGGAGGTTGCGCTGGAATCAAAGGACTGGAGTTGGGTAACGCGAGGCTCCCCCACCTTTGTCATGCGCTTGCTGGCGTGTTTGAGGAAATTGCTGCATTTGGGGGAACGCGGTTCCCTCAGGCACAAAACAGAAGAAACAGAACTTCCGGCTCCAAACATCCGCCTACATGAAGGCGATCTGGTCGCTGACGATCTGGATGTCGACTGCGAGTGCCTGATTGTCAACGGCAATCTCCACGTCAAGGGCTTGCTGGCCACCGGGAGGGGTGGGGACGAAAACGTCTTGATTGTGCTCGGCGATGCGCATATCGGACGCTATAGCAGTTGGTGCACCTACACGATCATCCGCGGCAACCTGACCGCGCGACACATCGTCACCAATTCGCTCAACGACCTATACTTTGCTGTCGGCGGCAACCTGGAAGCCGAATCGTTCGCGGATTTTGGCGAAGCCGTGGTTATCCACGGCAATTTCAAGGCGCGAGTACTCATCAATCGCGAGCAAAATATAGAGGTGGTCGGCGATCAGCAAATCGAGATTTCGGTGGGAAGCCCCTACCGCAATCCCAAACTGCGCGGCCTGATTAAAGAAGAATTGCTCACCGAAGAAAAAGATGAAGACGGCGAAATCTATCCGGGCATTGACGAAAAAGCATACCGGAACGCCCTGGAACAAAACCGCAGCCCCTTTATTGCGTAGGCAGTCTGGCAATGTCGAATAGATGGACGCCCGCCATGAAAAAGCCCCTGCCCGTTCTGCCAAAACCGGATTACATCGGGGTTGCCCCGGATGATTTGCCATACAACGAAGCACGAAAGGAGTGAATGACGATGCGAGCGAGGAATATTTCATGCGCGTTGGCCGCTGTCCTGGCGCTTTTCGTGTGCGCCCCGGCGGCGGCGGCGGACGACGATCAACAGGCGGCGGCGGAAGAACTGCCGTCGAATTGCCAAAAAACCGTATTTGAAGGAGAGGAAGCCGATTACTACTATGGACACGTCTGTTTTTACCCCGGACAGACGATCGCGCGAGTCTACGCGGACTACAAAAGCGGCGTGATCGGCGGCGTCGACGCGGCCTTGCGCGACGACTGGAAAGAGACATTGGAAACCGGCAGGGATTCGGAATACGAAGTCCATGACAACATCGGCATCACCTACCGCTGGACGGGTAAAAGCGAAGTCACGGTCGAAACTTATCAAATATCTTCCATCGCCTATACCTTCACGCAGAAAGAGGACGGGGTAGAGGTGACCTACCTCTTTTCCCGCGACTGAGTTGCCCACAATGTTAAGCCTCGACTCTTCACGTTGGTCTGAACTTCAGCACGCCTACGGCACAGCCGAAGACATTCCTCCGCTTCTTGCTGAACTAAAGAATTTGCCTGGCGCAGAGGGTGACGAAGAACCGTGGTTCTCTTTGTGGAGCGCGCTAGCCCATCAGGGTGATGTTTACCCTGCCTCATTTGCGGCCGTTCCATTTGTCGTTGAAGCATTGGCGTCAAACCCCACGCAAGCTGGCTACGTTTATTTCCAGTTTCCAGCCTGGGTTGAAATTTGCCGCCAGAAGAAGAGGTATGCCATTTCGGAGGATCTAGAGGCGGCCTATTTCTCTTCGTTAGCCCGCTTGCCTCATTTGGTAGCTTTAGCTTCCGAGCGCGCTTGGGACGCCACTTTCCTCCAGTGCGCTCTATCGGCGGTAGCCGCAGCCAAAGGTAGCGGCACAGTCGCGGAGGCTGCTCAAGAGTTGTCGCCCGAAGTTGCTGAAGAGTTCATGGAATGGTTCCATGGGCGCTAAAGCACCCAACCCTTCGGACAACCGAACCTGCCTTCGGCAGGCTGGTTACCTCCAACGTTAAGGGAGCAAAGCACATGAAGAAGGTCAGGATATCAATACTGAAAACAACGCTCGACGAGGAACTCGCCAAAGAGTATGGCGTCGAAGGTTTGGGAACTTGTCCGCTCATGAAAAAAGGACAGGTCTTTTACGGCGATTACGCCAAACCAGACGGCTTCTGTGATGAAGCGTGGAAAGCCATCTACCAATATGTATTTGCCCTTGCCCACGGCGCTGGAACAGACGCCTTTTATTACAGCGACTGGATAAGAACGCCGGGCGTAGCCATTTGTAGTTGTAACGATGGATTGCGCCCGGTGATTATGAAGCTGGAAGCAACAGACGAAGTCTCGCGCAATGGTTGATTTGAAGCGCAAAGGGTCAGAGTCATTTACTCGGAAACCACTAAAGCTACGCTTTTGCTATCCGCCGAACTCCAACGTTAAATCACCCATGCTCATCACTTTCCACTGCCTCGCCAATACCGACTTTCGCGCTTCGCATCAAGCGTTGCCGTCCGGCTCCGGCCTGCCGTCTGCAACAGGCTCCGATTTCCGCGCTTCAAATGGCGTGCGAACGCAACTGTTCGAGCTTTTCCCTTGCGCGCGCGCCGGGGAAAGTTCGAGTTCGATCTCGCCAAGTCCCGGCATGGAAAGCGCCTCGACAAGATTCCTGCCCTGCCCGGCGAACTTTTTGACGCGGGTGACATCATGGTTGAATTCCCGGCCGGATAAAGTGGTAATGGCTGTAATGGTCACGGCAAAGCCCTCCGGGGCAAATTGTAGTGACGCTACTCCATTTCCGAAAAATCCAATACCGTAAACGGCAACCCTTTGCCATCCATTTGTGCAATCTATCGACAGGAGAACCCGATGAGCACCTTTTTCGATGACTGGGACGACACGATCATCCCCACGGCAGAGTCTGAAACGCCCGCCGTTGCCACGTTTACATCCGCCACGCCCGCCGCCGCGTCCGAACCCGCCAGCGGCGACAGCCTCGCGCCGGTCAAGGCCACCGACAAGCGCGTGGTCAACGGCCACGGCGACATCAACCAGCTTGCGCCCTTTCGCTATCCCTGGGCCTGGGAATTTTTCCTGAAGGCCAACCGCAACCACTGGGCGCCGACCGAAATCAACATGGCGCAGGACGTGCAGGATTACCACCACAAGCTCACTCCGGCGGAAAAGCACATGTTCGAGAACGTGCTTGCCTATCTCACCACTTCCGACATCCTCGCCATGCGGAACATCGGTCTCGCGGTAATGGAAAAGATGACCGCGCCGGAATTGCAGATCTACCAGGCGCGGCAGGTCTATGAGGAGGCGCTCCACACCTGGACGTATCAGCACTGCATCGAAACCCTGAACCTGGAGCAGGAGGAAATCTACAACCGCTACCGGGTGGTGCCCGCCATCCACGGCAAGATCGTGCTCGCCAACCGGAGATTGGAAAAAATCCTCCGTTCCGACCTCGACCTGAGCAACCGGGACACCCTGCACGAATTCGCCCTCTCCTACCTCTTCTTCGCCGGCATCTTCGAAGGCTGCTGGTTCTACAACGGCTTCTCTCCCATCTTCGCCCTGCAACGCCGGGGCCTGATGAAGGGCACGGCGGAACAGTTCCAGTACATCATGCGCGACGAGGTGCTGCACTGCGCCTTTGGCTTGCGCGTCATCCGCGAACTCATGCGCGAGGAAAACCTGACGCTCGACCCCAGGGCTGTCGCCGAACTCTGGGCCGAGGCCGACGCGGCGGAAGACGCCTACGCCCGCTACATCCTGCAGGAATCCATCCTCGGCTATTCCGCCGACCTGCACATGGGCCAGTTCCGCTTCGTCGCCAACCGCCGCGCCCGCCAGATGGCCCTAGAAGAACCCTTCCCCGGCGCGGAGGCTACGCTGCCCTGGCTGGACGAACAGGCGAACCTCAGGAAGGAAAAGAACTTTTTCGAGACGCGGATCACCGAATATCAGACGGGGGGAAGTTTGGAATGGGAGTGAGGGGCAACTTGTCTTTCAGCGTTGTCCAGATATGCGGCTGCGTGTGCTTGACCGCGTTAACTTGGAGCGCCCTTGCCCCGCGTGATTCCATGCGGCATCCGGTCAAGCATGCGGCGGCCCCAGAAAATCCAGCAGGGTTTGGCGCATGGCCTCATGGTTCTTGGTCTCACACTCCCAAATCACTAGTGTATCCCACCCGCCGTCGGCGAGTTGCATCAGCGCGACCTTGTCGCGCGCCATATTGCGTTCGAGCTTGGGCAGCCAATAGGCGGCTTTCGATTTAGGCGGCCGCCCTTCCCTGCACCCCGGATGTTGATGCCAGAAACAGCCGTGAATGAAGATCACTTTCCGGCGGCTGGGAAACACCAGATCGGGCTTGCCGGGAATATCCTTACGGTGCAACCGGTAGCGGTAGCCAAGGCTATGCGCTAGGCGGCGCACTGCCATTTCCGGAGCGGTGTCCTTGCTGCGGATGCGCCGCATATTCTCACTGCGATCCATCCCCATGCAAACCTCACACAGCCAAATCCAGCGGCAAGTCGGAAATGTCCTTCAGTCGCTTGCCATCGACCATCACGGCCAGCATGTCGGCTGCGTCGTCCATGCCCAGGGTTTCCACCGTGGCTTGCAGCTCATGCAGGGCAAAGTGATACACGCAATCAATGTCCCCGGTTCCCAGGGCGATAGAGGCAAGGCGGCTTGGCGTCGGTTCGGCCGTGACCACCACAACATGCGGCAGACGGCCCTTGCGATTGCGCATCAGGTTCAACGCTTCGGAACGGGCGTTCTGCGCCCGGTCGCTGCGAATCGTCCATTTGCATGAAATGCTGGCGTGCAGCAGCGGCTTGCCGCCATTTTTCTTGCGCAGGCTGGCAAGTGTGGTCACGTTGTCATCGACCAGGAACGCCGGGGCATTGATGGCGCTATCGTCCTCGGTGTCGCGCACTACCACAATATCCGGGGTGATAGTGTAGTCGCTGCCCAAGGCCGCCGCTAGTTCGGCATCGGCCTTGGCGGCCCGGTCGAGCGCGACTAGGTACGCGTATTGCTCGTAGCGGGCAATTTCCAGGCGATTGCGGCCGGAGACTTGATGCACGTCCCAAGTGCCGGGGCGCAGGTGGCCGAGCTTGAGGAAAGTTTTACGCACAAAGGCCGCGCAGATGCCTTCAAACTGGTTGCCCGAAGTCTGACCCGCGATGCGCTCACCGATGGTTTCGGCCTTGAGCAGATCGGCAATGCCCTTGGCAATCGCCTTGCTTGTGGTGTTGCTGCTGTCGGCGTTGCTCACCACGCCCGCGCCGTTGATGGTCAGCATTGTTTGCAGCAGCGAAGCATGGAACGCCTTGCGGGCTTCGAGGAAATCGGCATCTGCACTCATCACGCCACCTTGTAGATGCGTTTGACGGACAGCGCCGCGAAGATTTGCCGGGCCACGGCAGCGGCCGCCGGCGGCGGGAAAGCATTGCCGATCTGGCGATAGGCGGCCGTCTTGCGGCCGGAGAATTGCCAGTCATCGGGGAAGCCTTGAATGCGGGCCGTCATGCGCAGCGTCAGGCGCGGCATACCCACGAAGTCGCGGGCCGGGGCATCGTCCCATAGGCCCATGCCATCGACGCCCAGGGCAGCCCAGGCGCGTCTTGCGCGGGTCGGACCGAGGTCAGGTCCGCCGTGTTTCTTGGAGCCGCCTACCAGCGTGGGCGCGATGGTATTTGCCTGTTCACGCCAGCGGTCAGCGCCACGCCAGCCTTTGGCTTTCATGAGATCGTGCAATAATTCGCCAACCGCCAGCGGTTCTGTCTTGAGCGGTTCAGGCCAAGAGAATCCGTCAGCCAAATTGTTGCGAATGCCTACGAACACCACGCGCGGCCGCAACTGCGATACGCCGTAATCAGAGGAGTTGAGCAGCCGCCAACCGGGCATATAGCCTAGCTTCCTGAGTTGCTTTTCAACCTTGTTCCGGTAGTCGTCAAAGACCGCATCGAGCAAACCGCGCACATTCTCAAGCATCACGGCTTGCGGGCGGCACTCGTCGACCAGGCGGATAGCTTCGGGAAACAAGTCGCGCTCATCATTTGCGCCAAGCTGTTTTCCTGCCTTGGAAAACGGCGGACATGGCACGCCGCCGACCATCAGGTCGATGCCTTGATAGGGGCAGCCATCGAAACGGCGCAAATCGTCCTCAATGACGTTCCAGGCGGGGCGGTTCAGGCGCAGCGTGGCGCACGCGGTCGGTTCCAGCTCGACCAGAGCGGCATGATCGAACCTAGCCATTTCCAAGCCGAGAGCCTGGCCTCCAGCTCCTGCGCAGATTTCCAAAGAATTGAATTGGCTCATATCGCTTTTCTCCTGATTGGCCGATGCAACCTTCCGGCGGCTGCCGACACAACGAACATATACGCTTGCAAGACGTTTTGATGTTTGCCGCCGAAGCCTTCATGAACTTGCGCAGAACTTCCGGATTACTCCGGTTTTCAGCTAAACAGATTTCTTGAAACACCTTGCAGAATTCCATTTCAACACGAATACGAAACTAACGTCTTTGATCCAAAAACTAACTCCGGTTTGAAACCCCGCCCTTCAGGGCGGCGCGAAGGTTGAGACCCCGGCCTGAAGGCCGGGGTTTCGACCGTAGCCATTGGGGAGGGGAAAGAAACCCCTTCCCAATGGCGTTAGACCGACAGCCCTGAAGGGCTGTCGCTAATTTCT
>JAIRMN010000213.1 GCA_031258715.1 Zoogloeaceae bacterium | reverse complement strand
GCGCTCCTCGCAATGACGAGTGGGGAATTGCCACATCCCACCTCAACTTCCACATCAGTTTGAATCGCACCCTCCGATTTCAAGCCAATGGTCAGCATTGGCGCTCGCGCGTATCCTGCCCCCCTTCCGCCAACGAAGTTGGCAGTGCCAAGCAGCCGGGCATTCGGATTGGCGCGTAAACCTCCGCGTAACCCCATGTTTCCCATGAGGTTTTCATGCATTTGAGGGGCTGGCATTCAAAATGCTAGACAGGAGCGAAACTTCACCGCTTCTCCCTGGCAACCTGGGACTCAAATGAAAAGAAACAAAATGGAAAGAAACAACCGGAAGGCAGACGCGCTCGTGGTCGGCGAAACGCTGGGGCTGGAGCTGGAAATGGGGGTGGTGGACAAGAAAAACGGTGAGAGCCGTTGCGTCACCGACGCCTATTTCGCGCGGCTGGCCGACATCAAGCGGCAGCGGGGCGAGGATGTGGAACGGGAGACGCTGGAAGACCCGGATAGCCGGACGGCAAGAACGGTCAATCTTTCCAGTCCATTGGGCGACAGCGGGCTGGACAACGGCTTCAATCTCCTGGAAACCTCGTTTTCCCCGGTGCGGGAAGACGAAGGCGGGCTGGACGTCTTGGCGGCGCGCGTCCATCAGGAATTGCGCGACGTGCTGGCGGCGCTGGCGGCGGATGGCCTGACCCTCCTGAACGCCTCGGAACATCCGGCCCACGCGCCGGATCTCGCATGGTACCGGCAGGCAAAAGTGCCGCGTCCCATTTACCGCGATTGGCTGGAATACCGGCAGTGGCAACATTTCATTGGCATGGACGCGAAGGCGCAGAACGGGCCGTGCGTCTCCATCGACATCCATCACGCCGCGCGCGCCCTGAATGTCACGCTGGCGCTCGCGCCGGCTTTCATCGCGCTCTTTGCCAACAGCCCCCTGGCTGCGGGGAAGGAGACCGGCTTGAAGGAGCATCGCCTGACCCTTTGGGAAGCGATGTTCGCAAAGGCCCGTTTTCCGGGAGACTTGCGGCTCTGCCGCCTGCCTGCGCGCCCCTTCGAGGAACTGGGCGATTATTTCCGCTGGATGTTCGGCGCGGGGACGGTCTCCCAGGCGATGCCGCTGGCAAGCGATGGGCGCCCAGAGGCGAAGAAAGGCTACAAATCGGCACCCGCCTTTTTCCTGGAAGGCGATCCCGCGCTGGAAACCTTCCTCCATTCGGCTTCCTGGGCGGGATGGCGCGGCGACCGTTCCCGTCTTGTCGACATCCTGCCGCACAGCGCGCATTTCGTCCATGCCCAGTTCGCCCATTTCCTGGATGCCCGCTGGCGCTACACGCTCGATACCCTCCCCGATCTCGGTGCGCTGTTGGCCGCCTGGCAGGAACCGGGCGGCATCGAGGATTTGTTTTCACGGCATGGCGTCAAGGGTTATATCGAAGTCCGCGCGCCGGGTTCCGTGCTGCCCGACTTTTCGCTCATGGAAGAAGCCGGTCCAGCGGTCGCGGCGACAACCCCCTTGTCCGCCGCCGCGCTGCAACTTGGCCTCCTGCGCAATCTCGCGCGCGCGGAAGCCCTGGTACAGAGCCGGGGCTGGAACAATCTGCGGGCGCTGCGCCCCAGGGCCATCCAGTTCGCGCTGGAAGATGACGAAGTCGCTGCCCTGGCGGCGGATACGCTCGCCGTCGCCCGCGCGGGACTGGACGCGAAAGAAGCGCGCTGGCTCGCCTACGCGGATTACGCGCTGAAAACCCGCCGCACCGCCGCCGACCGGATGCTCTGTCTCTGGCGCAAGCACGCCAGCCTTGAAAAACTGGCGGCGCAACGCGCGATTCGCCTCCCGGAAAGCAATTTCTTTGCAAAAGGTCATCCACAAAATGCAAATATCAAGCGAGACGACGAACGAGGCGCTCTTCCTTTCCATTGAAGGACAGATCAACGGCAACAACGCGACGAATCTGGAAGCGCGTTTGCGCGCGCATGTCGACCAGGCTTCCTACCGGATCGCACTGGATTTTTCCGGGGTGGATTACATTTCCAGCGCGGGATTGCGCGTCGTCCTGTGGCTGGCCAAGCAGCTCCAGGATCACGCGGGGGCGCTCGCGCTCTATGGCTTGCGGCAAAATGTCCTGGAGATTTTCGACATGTGCGGCTTCGTCGACATCCTGACCATCGTGGAAAACCGGGAAACCGCGCTCGAGAAGATCAGGCCCGCGTGATGGCCGGGGTCGTGGCGCGGCGTGGCGCGGGCCGTCATGATGTCCTGAAGGTCACGCTCGTCTGCCTGGGCATCCTGCTCTTTGCCCAGATCCTGATCGGCGTCCTGGGCTTTTCCGCCCTGGAGCGGCTGATCGCCGACATGAACGCCGAGCGGGCCGAGAGCGTGGCGCGCCGTTTGCAGGACAACATCGAAAACGGTCTCAACCTGGGTAAGCCGCTGGCGCAGTTCTTCGGCCTCCCAGGCTTGATGGAAGACGTTCTCCAGCATTCCAAGGAGATTTCCGGCATCACCATCACGCTGCCGGAAGGCGAGACTGTCTCCCATCTCGGCGCGCCCATCGTGGAGGCTCCGGCCTTCTCCCAGGCGCTTTTGTCGGCGGACGGCGCGCCTGACGCCAACGCGCGTTCCCCAAAACCCGGCGCGCGCGTCCAGGCTTCGCGCGGCCAGACGCTTTTTGCGACGCGCCTGACGGACGGGGAAGGGCGGATACAGGGGGTGCTTTTGCTGCGCATGAAAAACGATGTCAGGGCGCTGGAGCGTCTGGCGGGCGAAAGTCTCCTGGCCCTGCTCTGCATCACCCTCCTTGCGGCGGCGGCGCTGGCTGCCGTGTTCAGGTATCTGCCCCTTTCTTCTTCCCGTCTGCGTTTTCTCGTCCCGCTTCTGGCGCTGGCGCTGGCGCAGGGCGGCTACGCGCTCTTTGTGGTTTCCACCTTCCGGGACGCCTGGCTTTTTGCCATGCGGGAAAATGTCACGGTGCTCTCCGCCGATCTCGCGCGCAATCTCGATCGCGTCCTGGGCTATGGCCTCGATCTCAATCGCTTGCGCGACATCGAAGCGCCCTTTTCCCGTCTGGCCAGGATTTCGCCCATCATTGCCACGATTGAACTCGTCGACCGCGACGGCAAGGTGTTGAACCGCGCCAATGCCGGGGGCGCCTTGCCCGTGGAAGAAACGGAGGGCGCCAACCCGCGGAATTTCCGGGGTTCGCAAGGCGGCCAGCGTCTCGAAATGCCGCTGGGACAGGCGGTGGGACGACCGGAGGCCAGAGGGGCGCTCGTCTTTCACCTGAACGACGCCCTGATTGCCAGCGGCGTGCGCAGCCGGGTGCTGGATGCCGTGACGGTGGTCGTCATTTCCCTGGTCACGGCCATCGAGATGCTTCTCCTCTCTTCCTTCCTGATGCGCCCCGCGCCGCCGCGCGAGGAGTCGCCCGTGCGTCCGCCGCCGGACGAGGCCGACGCGCCGGGGCGTCTCGCGCGCCCGATCCTCTTTGGCTTTCTTCTCGTCTGGGCCTTGCCGTTGGGTTTTCTGCCCATTTACGCGCGCAGTCTCATCGTCGGGGAATACGGGCTGCCGCAAAACCTGCTGCTTGCGCTGCCGCTCACGCTGGAAATGGCCTTTGGCTTTCTGGCGACGCTGGCGGCGGGAAGCCTGGCGGATCGCCGGGGCTGGCAGACGCCCACGCGCTTTGGATTTTTGCTCTTTTCCCTCGGCATGGCCTTGTGCGCCGTGGCCGAAAGCCTGTACTTCCTGGCCTTTGCCCGCGCCGTGACCGGCTTTGCTTATGGCCTGGCCTGGATGGGGCTACAGGGTTTCGTCGTCACGCGCACCCCCGGAGAAGCGCGGGGACGCGGCATGACCCACCTGATCGCGGGCATTTTCGCCGGACATCTGTCGGGCGCGGCCATCGGCGCCATGCTGATGGAACAGAGCGGCCCTCGTCCGGTCTTTGTCATCGGCGCGGTCATGGCGCTCCTGCCGCTTTTGGGGATGTTCACCCTGATGCGCGCCGAAATGAAACCGCCGCCGGAGGCCGCCCGGCCATCCGCCTGGCTGTCCGGCGTCGCGCCCCCGCGCCCGGCGCTGTGTCTTCTGCGCGACCGGGGTTTTGCCTGGCTCCTCTTTTCCAGCGTCATTCCCTTTTCCGTCGTCCAGGCCGGTCTCCTTTCCTTCGCCCTGCCGCTTTACCTGGAATCCATTGGCGTCCAGGCTTCCAACACCGGGCGCGTGCTGATGGTCTACGGATTGTGCGCGGTGTATGTCGGCCCTTTCATGGGACGCGGCATCGACCGCTCCCGCATCGCCAAAAAGACCTGGATTCTCTGGGGCAGCCTTCTGGCGAGTGCCAGTCTTTTCGGCTTTTATGTCGGGGAAGGCATTGCCGGCGCGTTGTTGGCGGTGACGGCGCTGGCCCTGGCCAGTTGTTGCCTGAACGCGGCGCAATCGCCCTACATGCTCGCCCTGCCCGAAGCGCAAAAATACGGCCTCACCCGCGCGACCAGCCTCATGCGGGCCGCCGACAAATTCGGCCAGATGGCCGGGCCGCTCGTCGTCGGCGCGCTGTTCGGCCTTTTGAGCATGCACAAAAGTCTCGCCCTCACCGGCCTTCTCTGCCTCGCCGCCATACTCCCCTTCGCCCTCTTCGCCCCCCGCGACAAGGAAAGCGCCGCGCCCCGGTAATCCTTTCCTGTCTCCTGTCACCTGTCATCCCCAAAGCCAACTCCGTTGCCAGCGTCGCAATCACTTTGCAAGGATTATTGGCGGAGCGCGCGCTCCTCGAAAACTGGCGGCAATGGTTCGGGAAGCCGCGGCGGGCGCGGGCGCGGAACAGGCTCGCGCCGGGCGGCGGCGAAGTGGCACGGAGTTTGCCTTGAGCAGGATAGATGACCGGATTTACCCCGGCCAGGACACGAACAACGAACAGAAAGGACGAACATCATGCCCACTCTCACCATACCCAATCCCACTCTCGCGGGCCTTCGCGCGGCGGCGGGCAACCTGCACGGCAACCTGAAAATCTCAGAAAACACGGAACAAACGCGGATCACGATCACCCGCGCGGGCCGCTTTGCCTGGATCCGGTCGGTGTTCAATATCGGCGGCGCGCAGCAGGCCAACCAGCGGACCCTGGACGCCTTGAAGTCGGCGTATCACCTAGCGGACGTCGACGGCGACGGAGCCATCGCCGCCCTGCTGGGACGGGCGCGGACCGACCGGCCACTTTCCGGCGCGCGCATCCGCAAACTTCTGGAGCGGGCCGATGCCCCCGCTAAAACTGCGGCAAACGCGCGGATCGAAAATATATGCACGAACCGGGGTGAGTGCGGCGAGCGTCTGATAGCGCAGATTCAGGAGCGGGCGCAACAAAATCCCGCCCTGGAAACGCTTTTGAACCACCCGGAAACGCGCCGCCTGAATGACGGAGATTTCGGAAAACTCATGGCTTACACGCGCGCGCAAATGGCGCGTCAGGAGGTGCGCGACATGCCCCCGGAGGAACGGATCGCGTACTGTGAAAACATGCGGGAGGACGCCATCAACGGACTTCTGGATCGCCGCCTTGCCGTACTCTCCGCCAACGGCTTGGAGGCAGACCAGCAAAACAGGCTGCTCGAAAATCTCATGGACGATCAGGGCGCGTTCGCGGACATCGGGGAACAACTCACCGCGGCGCGCCGGATAAGCGCGCAAAACGCGCAGGTGCAGAGATCGAACCAGGAGCTGGCGGAATCCTTGTCGACGCAGGTGGCGCTGCGCAAAGTCATTGAGATGGTGCTGCCCGAAGTCCTTGCCGCCGATATCCGGACGTACGCGGACACCCACTCATTGCCGCTTTCCGATGCCTTGGAAATGCTGGACACAGTCGATGCCAGCGCCCGGAAGACGCTGGAGGAACTGGATAATCTTCCGCTGGATGAGGGGACGGCGCTGCAACAGGCTTTTCGGCAGAAAATATGCTTGGGTACCCTGGCGATGGGAGAGCGTCCGGCGCGTGAGCTCTCGCGGGAAGAAGCGGTGCGCGCGCAATGGGCGTTCGCGGAAGAAATCTGCCGCGCCCTGACGGGCGAAGCCTGGGAGAAGGTGGCGGCGATCAAGCAAGAGTACCCGCTGGAAGCGGACTATTTCCGGGAAAAGATACTGCGCGGCGAAAAAATTCCAGCGACAATGATCGAGGAGCTTCCCCGTCTGGCCGCCGCCATGTCGCGGGTGAACATCCTCGCCCAGATCGGCGAGGCGGGCAAAAGTTCGCCGGGCGCGTTGTATCAAGCCCTCCTGGATTCCAAGCTGCCGGACGTGGCGCACAAACAACTAGAGACGCAGCAGCAGGGTTTCATCGAATCCCTGGCGGACATCCTGGTCGCCCGGCAGGAGGAGGCGCGTCCCGAAAGCGCCCGGGAACTCTCCGCCAGACTCCTGAAAAGCGGCACGTCGCGCGCCCTGCGGACCTTCGTGAGTTACTGGGCGCAAAACGGCGGCGACACCCGCGCCATGACGGCCTTCAGTCTGGCGTATGAATGCGTCGCGCGGGCAACGGCGCGTCGGGCGGGCATGGCGGACGCGGATTTCGACCTCTTGTGGGAACGGGTTCCCAAGGCGGATTCTCGCGCGGAATTGCCCGCCGACACGCAGGCCGGCGCCCGCATCGAGGGATCCGCCGCCGCGCGCCTTCCCCACGCTCCCGATCCCGACGCGCTGGAAAACCTGAAGGCGGATATCATCGGTCCGGATGTATTCGGAAACCCCATGCGTCAGGCCATGCAAAGGGATATCCGAAACCCGGCCGCTTTCGTGAATAGCCAGTTCTACAAGGACATCGACCGCGGCCAGGAAACCTGGCTGGACGGCGCGCGCGTGCCCACCGGCGGCGAACTTCCCGCCAGCAGCCCGGCGGCGAGAGCGGAGCGCTTCTATCTGCCGCTTTTGCGTTTCATCAACCCGGGGGCGACGCTGGCGACGGCGAGCCGCCAGGAAATTGCGCAAATGCACGTTCTGGCGAGCCTCTTTCACCAGGGACTCTACGGCAGCGTCATGATGCGGGGAGACCAGTCCCTGAACGCCGGCCTGGGAGGAATCTCCCCCCAGGGCGAAAACTTCCTTTTCGGCGCGCCAATGCAAGGCGGCAGGAACATCGCGGTTTCGCTGGATCACGCGGGCGACGACCTTTTGTTGCGCGTGGACTACGGACAAGCCTGCAACACCCTGACGAAACTGGGCGACGCCCCGACCGATCTGGCCCCCGCCTCCCGGCACAGCGCCACCGCCGCCTTCACCCTCCCGCGCGCCGAACTGGAACGCCTGGGCGAGAAGTGGGTCAACCTCACGCCCGACGACCTAGAACGCCTGGGCCAAACATGGGCCGACAACCCGGATAATGCCCGCAACTATGCGTTCAACATCCGCGACGCGCGACTGGAAGCCCGCGCGACGCTGAACCTGAACCTGAACCGGAACCCGGACGCGTAAAGGTGAAGGAAAAACGCCACTGGATTTCCATCGTCCGCAGTCGCAGGTTGGATAAGCGCAGCGCTTTTCCGACACTCGTACATCAGCCGATGCAAACAGGCTGCCCAAGGCGGCAGTGGCGTGGCGATGAAGGAATTTACCTTGCGCTTCGTCGATGCGTCACTGCCGGACATCCGCGCCGCTTGTCCGCGGGCGCGCAAGCCCCGTTCCCCCGTCCCGAAGGAGCATTTCGCGTGCTGCCCGGCGACTCATGGCATCAGCCGGGTGAAACGGTCGCGCGGTAGCAGCCGCTCGAAATCGGCATCGAAGCTGACCAGGTGTTCCCCTTGCCGCACGACGGCTGCGGCAAGCCAGGCGTCCGGGATGGCGTTGGCTTTCAGCGCCTTGTCCAGGCATAGCTGGCGCAGCACGGGCCATTCTTCGCCCAGGGCTGTCA
>JAIRMN010000127.1 GCA_031258715.1 Zoogloeaceae bacterium | reverse complement strand
CGGGACATTCGCTGGGTGAAGGACGACAATCCACAATCCGAAATCAACAACAAGCCGGAGCTGACGCAGAACGGGAAGACGGCGACGCAGAACCGGTGGATCGCGTACAACCGGATGCGGGGCCAACACATGAGCGCGATGGAACACGCGGTTCTGGAACAGTTCTGGGTGGACAGGAACCAATGCCGGTACATCGACGAAACTGGACAGGTCAAAACCCCGGCCTATCCTGGCTGCGGGCAGGCCATATCAGCGGTCAAGGCAATCGCCATAGCGCAAAGCCAGGGAGAGAAGATTTACATGATCGAGCCTTTTGCAAAAGTCTATGGGATTTCATAGTTAGCCGTTATAGGCGAAAACACGGCTCCGGCGCGAGTTTTGACTTCTGCCAAAGAGTCGTTATAATCCCGCCTCTTTTTCATGCAGTTTGGAGTCCAACATGTACGCGGTCGTAAAAACCGGCGGCAAACAGTATCGGGTTTGTGTCGGTCAGAAAATCAAAGTAGAACAGATACCAGCGGAAGATGGCGCGGAAATTACCCTTGATCAGATCCTCATGCTGGGCGAAGGCGAGGAGGTGAAGGTCGGCACGCCCCTGGTTGCTGGCGCAAGCGTCAAGTGCACCGTGGTTTCCCACGGGCGTCATGACAAAATCAAGATATTCAAGATGCGCCGCAGGAAGCATTACCAGAAGCATCAGGGGCATCGCCAGAATTACACCGAGTTGCGCATCGACGCAATCGTGGTCTGAAGTTGAAGGAGTCAATACATGGCACACAAGAAAGCAGGCGGCAGTTCCCGTAATGGCCGCGATTCAGAATCCAAGCGGCTGGGCGTCAAGCGTTATGGCGGCCAGTTCGTGCGGGCGGGCAATATCCTCGTGCGTCAGCGCGGCACACAGTTCCATGCGGGCGACGGCGTGGGCATCGGCAAGGATCATACACTCTTCGCACTGAAGGACGGCACGGTAGCGTTCGCCATCCGGGGCGCGAAGAATCGCCGCTTCGTCAGCATCCTCGCCGCCGCCGCGCAATAAGGCGTCCCTCCGCGACAAGCGAGAAAAAAGCCCTGTCCGGCGGATGGGGCTTTTTCATGTCTTCCTATGAAATTCATCGACGAAGCGAAAATCTACGTGAAGGCGGGCGACGGCGGCAACGGCGTCGCCTCGTTTCGCCGGGAAAAATACATTCCCCTGGGCGGGCCGGACGGCGGCGACGGCGGGCGCGGCGGCAGTGTCTACCTCCTGGCCGACCGCAACCTCAATACCCTCGTGGAATACCGCTACACGCGCAAATTCCTGGCCCCGCGTGGCGAGAACGGGCGCGGCGCGGATTGCTATGGCGCGGCGGGCGAGGACATCACGCTCAGGGTTCCCGTCGGCACCGTAGTCTATGACGCCCATACCGACGCCCCGCTTGCCGACCTGCCGCGCGACGGCATGAAGGTGCTGCTCGCCAAAGGCGGCAAGGGCGGGCTGGGCAACCTGCATTTCAAGTCCAGCGTAAACCGCGCCCCGCGCCGCTGTACGCCGGGCGAGGCGGGCGAGGAATTCGATTTGCGCCTGGAATTGAAGGTATTGGCCGACGTGGGACTTCTGGGGCTGCCCAACGCGGGCAAGAGCGCCTTCATTCGCGCGGTTTCGGCGGCAAGGCCCAAGGTGGCCGATTATCCCTTTACCACCTTGCATCCCAACTTGGGCGTGGTGCGGGTGGATGAAAATCGCGCCTTCGTGATCGCCGACGTGCCGGGTCTGATCGAAGGCGCGGCGGACGGCGCGGGGCTGGGCATCCGCTTTTTGAAGCACCTGCAACGCACCCGGGTGCTTTTGCATCTCGTCGATCTCGCGCCCTTCGACCCGGAAGCCGACCCGGTGAAAGATGCGGCATCCATCGTCCGAGAACTGGAAAAATACGACCCGGAACTGGCCGCCAAACCGCGCTGGCTCCTGCTCAACAAACTCGACCTGATCCCGGAAGAGGAGCGCGCCGGACGCATCGAAGCCTTCCTTTTTGCCTACCGCGCCGCTTCCGGCTTCGACAGCCAGCATTTTGCCATTTCCGCCATTTCCGGCGAAGGCTGCCGGGAAGTGACCTTCCGGCTCATGGAAACGCTGGAAAATCAGGCGGACGAAGCGGAAAAAAGAGAGGAAAATCCGACAGGGCGGCAATTTGCCGCCGAGGAAGGTAGTGGATAGGGAAACAAGCGGGGGAACATGCAAGGACAGCTTTTCACGCAGGATTTTCTTTTGCGCGGCATTCGTGAGACGCCGCCTTTCGTGGCATTGACGGCGGCGGATTTTGCCGTTTTTCACGCGGACTTGCGCGCTGTTTTCCAGGGCGTTTCCTCTCAATCCACGTTCAACGAAGCGCAAACCGAACAGATCATCATCGAAAAAGTGCTGGTTCTGTTGGGTTGGAAAGAAAACTACTTGCCGCAGGTCAACCTTTCCGGCAAACGGCGCGAGGACGTGCCGGATATGCTGCTGTTTCCCGATGCGCGTTCAAGGGCGCTGGCGCAGGAGGAGCGCCGCGATGACCGCCGTTATCTTCACGGCATCGCGCTCCTGGAAGCCAAGCGTTGGCTGCGTCCGCTCGATCGGGGCGACGAGCGCGAAGCCTTGGACCCTGGCGCGCCCTCTTCGCAGATGTTGCGCTATCTCTCGCGCGCGGATGGCGCCTCCAACTGCAAAGTCAAATGGGGCGTCCTCACCAATGGCGCGCTCTGGCGGCTTTACTGGCAGGACGCGCGTTCCCGCTCCGAAGAGTTTTTCGAGGTCGACCTTGCGGCGACGCTGGGCATTTCAGGCGCGCAGGCGGAGCTTGACGCGCCCGAACCGGAACACGCCTTGCGCCTCTTTTATCTTTTCTTTCGTCGTGACGCCTTCCTGCCGCAGGAGTGGGACACTGCCCGCCGAAGTTTTCACGCCTATGCCCGCAACGAAGCGAAACTCTATGAAGAAAAAGTTTCACAAGACCTGGGCCAGCGCGTTTTTACAGATATTTTCCCACGTCTTGCCGATGCAATGGCGCGCGGCGACCTCCTGGCGCGGAAGCAAAAAATCCTGAGTGGAATTGGCTATCGTCAGCGTTACACTCGCGATTATCTCGATGAAGTGCGCGAAGCCGCGCTGATTGTGCTCTATCGTCTGTTGTTCCTGTTCTATGCCGAGGATCGCAACCTGTTGTCGGTAAGAGACGAGCGTTACGCCGCCTACAGTGCGCGCCGTCTGCGTGAACATGTCCGTGACGAAGTGGACGCATCGAGAGCGCAGTCCAGCCGCCTGGACAATATCTGGAGCGGACTCAAAGGCGTGTTCCTGCTTATCAGCGAAGGTGATGACCTTATCGGAATGCCCGCCTACAACGGCGGACTTTTCGACCGCGCCCGCTCTCCGCTGCTGGAGCGCGTCCGTATTCCCGACGCGGCCATGGCGCCGATTCTGGACGCGTTGTCGCGTCGCGCCGATGATCCTTTGCGCGCCTGGATCAACTACCGCGACCTGTCCGTTGCGCACCTGGGCAGCATTTACGAGCGCCTTCTGGAATTTACGCTGGAGCACGAGGTGCAGGCCGAAGACAAATTCGAGCGCGCCGCAGTTCCGGAAATCGACCGCATCGTCATGCGTCCCGCCAGCTTCGCCCGCAAGATTTCCGGCAGTTACTACACGCATGACGATCTCGTGCGCCTCTTGCTGAAAGAATCGATTGGGCGTCTGGCGGATGAACGTCGTCAATGCTTTGCCGGAAAAATCAAAAATTGGAAAAGCAAGGCCGCCCTGAATCCGGCGGACTGGGAGGCGTTGGACAGACTAGACCCCGCCAGCGCCCTGTTGGAGATGACCGTTTGCGATCCGGCGATGGGGAGCGGGCATTTTCTCGTTGCCATGGTCGATGACCTTGCCGATCGCGTGCTGGAAGCCATCGACACTGCCGAGCACCTCGTTGGCGAGCAAAAATGGGCGGCGCATCTCATTGAGCAAAACCGTCCCTGGCAGAGTCCGCTGGTGGCGCGGATTGCCAATATCCGCAGGAGCATCAAAAATACCGCCAGCGAACATGGCTGGAGCGTGACCGGCGCGCAACTGGATGACCGTCACATCGTCCGCCGCATGATTTTGAAGAAAAACGTTTTTGGCGTCGACAAGAATCCGATGGCGGTGGAACTTGCCAAAACCGCGCTCTGGCTGCATACCTTCACCGTGGGCGCGCCGCTTTCTTTCCTCGATCACCATCTGCGTTGCGGCGATTCCCTGCATGGCGAAACACTGGAGAAGCTCAGGGAGGAACTAAAGGTCTTTGGCTTACTGTTTCAGGATAGTGATCTGTCTCGGCTGGAAATCGCCGCGCAAAGCCTTGTGGCGGTTGGCGCGTTGACGGACTCGGATATTTCCGAGGTCGATCTTTCCAGACAGCTTTCCCATGAAGCCGCCGAACAACTCGCGCCGATTGCCGCCTTGCTTGATTTTTGGCGCGCCTTGCGCTGGATCGTTCCCGGTTGGCCGAACGTACACGGCAGACAGTGCAATGCCGACGAAGCGGATACAGTTGCCTTCGTGGAATTGTTGTCGGGACGCTATAACCTAGTGCAGCGTGTCTTTACCGGACAAATCGAAGGCAAGGGTGAAACGGTCAAGGCCGCGAACGATCTGCTGGCTCGCGCCAGGATGCTGGCGCGGTGGGAAAACTTTTTCCATTGGCAAACCTACTTTCCAGACGTGTTTTCCGGTGACGCAGGCAGTCGCGGCTTTGATGTCGTGATCGGCAATCCGCCCTGGGATAAAATTCGTTTTGAAGAAGTGCCTTGGTTCTTGGAAAGAGACGAAGCAATTGCCAAGGAAGTCCGTGCTGCTGACAGAAAACGGCTTATCGGCGAATTGGAACGAAAAGGCACGCCACTCTGGCAAGAATATCTTGCCGCTGTGGAACGCGCCGAGGCCAACGCGCGGGTTCTAGCGAGATGCGGCGATTTTTCGCTTTTGGGCGGCGGCGACATGAATCTCTACAGCCTGTTCGTTGAGCGCGCCGAATGGCTGATCAAGCCGGAGGGTCTGGTCGCGCTCTTGACGCCTTCCGGCATTGCCGCCGATCTGGGCGCGGCGGCGTTTTTCCGCCGGATTTCCGGCGGCGGGCGGCTCGCGGCATTGTATGATTTCGAGAACCGCCAGAATCCCGGCAACCCCGGCGGCAGTTATTTTCCCGATGTGGATTCGCGCTTCAAATTCTGCGCGCTCGTTTTTGGCGGAGAAAAGCGGAATTTCCCGGTTTCGCGCTGCGCTTTTTATCTTCACGGCATCGACGAACTGGAAGAAGAAGGCGTCCCGGAGGCCGGGCGCCGCATGCTGGAACTTTCCGCCGAGGATTTCCAGCGCGTCAATCCCAACACGGGAACCGCGCCGGTTTTCAGGAATCGGCGCGACGCGGAAATCGTCACGCGGATTTACCGGAACCACCCAGTGCTGGTCGACCGGAGCGGCAGCGGGGAAAAGCGCGTCTGGCCGGTGAAATACGCAACGATGTTTCATATGACCAACGATTCCGGCCTCTTCAGGACGCGGGCGGAACTGGAGCGGGAAGGCTTCAAGCCCGCCGGACTCAATCGCTGGAAGAAGGAAGGCAGTGAAGTCCTGCCGCTTTACGAAGGCAAGATGGTGCGGATGTACGATCACCGGGCGGCGGATATTGTTGTCAATCCTGAAAATTTGAAACGGCCAGCGCAATCCGAAACCATTCTTGACAAGGACAAGGCACAGCCTGACCGTTTTCCAAAACCACATTACTGGGTTGTCGAAACTGACTTGTCAGATGCCTTTTCCTTTGAGTGGCACCTTGGATTTAAGCAAATTACCTCGCCTACCAACATGCGCTCGATGATTGCGGCAATTTTGCCGCGAGCAGGGATCGCTCATTCGATGTCAGTTGTTTTACCAATGAACAAAGCAAATGTCGGCGATATGCTTGCTTTGATGTTGGCGAACATGAATTCTTTTGTTTTTGATTTTTTGAGCCGCCAAAAACTTCAAGGACAGAATTTTAGCATTTACATCCTCGAACAGCTCCCCGTCATCGCGCCTGCCGACTATGAGGCCACCATCGGCAAAACCAGGATTGCCGGTTTCATCCGCGAACAAGTGTTGCGCCTTTCCTACACCGCCCATGACCTCGCGCCCTTCGCCCGAGATTTGGGTTATGAGGGCGCGCCTTATCCGTGGGACGAGGAAGACCGGACACGCCGCAAGGCGGCGCTCGACGCGCTTTTCATGGATCTCTACGGCCTTTCCATCGAAGATGCCGAATACATCCTTGGGACTTTCCCTATCGCGCGCGCGCAGGACGAAGCCGTTTACGGCGATTACCGCACAAGAAGCCTGGTTCTCGCGGGCATGGAAGAACTTGCGGCGGGACGGCTGCCGGATACCAGAGGCGAGATCCAATGACCCCGTTGTCTAAGTCCCGCCGCCTCATCATCAAGATCGGTTCCGCCCTGATTACCGGCAACGGCGTCAGCATGGCCGAAGCGTCCATCGTGGATTGGTCTCTACAGATTGCCGAACTTCGGCGGCAGGGCAGGCAGGCGCTCATCGTCTCTTCCGGCGCGATTGCCTGCGGGATGTTGCGCCTGGGCATGAAAAAGCGTCCGCGCACGATCCATGAACTGCAAGCCTGCGCCGCCGTGGGACAGGTCGCCCTGGCACAGATTTATCAGGAAGCCTTCCGCCGACACGACCTGCACACGGCGCAAATCCTGCTCACCCACGACGATCTTTCAGACCGGAAGCGTTACCTGAACGCCCGTTCCACGCTCAACACCCTGCTGGAACTGGGCGTCATTCCCATCATCAACGAAAATGACACAGTGGTGACCGATGAAATCAAATTCGGCGACAACGATACCCTGGGAGCATTGGTCGCCAACGCCGTGGAAGCCGACGCGCTCGTCATCCTCACCGACCAGGACGGCCTCTACACCGCCGACCCGCGCAAAGCGAAGGACGCGACCCTGATCCGGGAAGCGACGGCGGGCGATCCGGAACTGGAGATGATGGCGGGCGGCGCGGGAAGTCTCGTCGGCACCGGCGGCATGATCACCAAGGTGCTGGCCGCGAAGCGGGCGGCGAAAAGCGGCGCGCATACCGTCATTGCTTCGGGGCGCGCGCCGAAGGTCATCTTGCGCCTGGCGGCGGGAGAAGACGCGGGCACCCTGCTGGTTTCCGGAACCGAGCCGATCGCCGCCAAAAAACAATGGCTGGCCGACCACTTACAGACCGCCGGACAACTCCACATCGACGCGGGCGCGGCAAAGGCGCTGGAAAACGGCAAGAGCCTGTTGCCGGTAGGCGTCGTCTCGCTCACCGGCGAATTCGAGCGCGGCGCGGCGGTCGGCTGCATCGCCCCCGGCGGACAGGAAATCGCGCGGGGACTCATCAATTACAGCAGTTCCGAGACCCGCCGCATCCTCCGCCATCCATCGGGAGAAATCGAGGCGCGCCTAGGTTATGTGAATGAAGCCAGTCTGATCCATCGGGATAACCTGGTCTTGCTGGGAAAGCCCTGATTGGCTCCCCGCAGCCAGTCTCGCGCGCAGGGCGTTGATGATGGAATCATACCGGTTCGGATCGCTTTCTTGTCCCGCGCCGAACACGGCGGAGCCGATCACGAAGGCGTCCGCTCCGGCCCTGGCGATTTGCGCGATGTTTTCCGGCTTTATGCCGCCATCGACTTCAAGACGGATGCGGCGACCACTCTTTTGCGCGTAGGCGTCCAGTTTCGTCCGCGCCGCTTTCAGTTTTTCCAGTGTCGCGGGAATGAAGGATTGTCCGCCGAAACCGGGATTGACGCTCATCAGGAGCGCCAGATCGAGCTTGTCCATGACATGATCCATCCAGTTTAATGGCGTGGCCGGATTGAAGGCCAGTCCGGCCTGGCAACCCTGATCGCGGATCAGTCCCAGTGTGCGGTCGATATGCCGGGAAGCCTCTGGATGGAAAGTGAGGAGATTCGCGCCCGCTTTTGAGAATTCCGGTATCAGGCGATCCACGGGTTCGACCATCAGATGCGCGTCTATCGGCGCGCTGGTGCGCGAACGAAGAGCGGCGCAGACCAGCGGGCCTATGGTCAGATTGGGGACGTAATGGTTGTCCATCACATCGAAATGCACCCAATCGGCTCCGGCGGCGATGACGTTTTCCACTTCTTCGCCCAGACGGGAAAAATCGGCGGAAAGAATGCTGGGCGCAAGGACGAAATCGAGCATGGGAACACCGCAAACAAAAGACGGCGACAATTCTACACGGCTTTGGGGGGATGCCCAAACGATGCCGACTTTCTCGACTTTCTCTCCTGACGTGCGATTGTCAAACCCTGTCCCACGCGAGGATAATTGCCCTTTTTCCGCGAGAGCGCGCATCATGGAATCCACCCGCATCCTGCTTGAAGCCCACGAAATTCCGACGCACTGGTACAACATCGCCGCCGACCTATCTTCGCCGCTCGCGCCGCCGCTCCTGCCGGACGGGACGCCTGCCAGGCCGGAGCAACTGGCGGCGATTTTTCCTCCGGCCATCATCGAACAGGAAATGAGCGTCGAACGCTGGATCGAAATCCCCCAGGAAGTGCGTGAGATTTACCGGCTCTGGCGGCCATCGCCATTGGTGCGCGCCGTGCGGCTCGAAGAGGCGCTTGGCACTCCGGCGAAGCTCTTCTACAAGTATGAAGGCGTCTCGCCCGCCGGTTCGCACAAGCCCAATTCCGCCGTGCCGCAAGCCCATTACAACCGCCAGGCGGGCATCAAACGGCTCACGACCGAGACCGGCGCGGGGCAGTGGGGATCGTCGATTGCGCTGGCCGGACAGATGTTCGGGCTGGAAGTGCGCGTCTATATGGTCAGGGTGAGCTACGGACAAAAACCCTACCGGCGGCTGATGATGCAGACCTGGGGCGCGGAAGTGTTCGCCAGCCCCTCGGATCTGACCGAAACCGGACGCAAATGGCGTGCCGAAGACCCGGAAAATCCAGGATCGCTGGGCATCGCCATTTCCGAGGCGGTGGAAGAAGCGGCCAGCCGCGCGGACACCAATTACAGCCTGGGATCGGTATTGAACCACGTCGTCCTCCATCAGAGCGTCATTGGCCTGGAAGCGAAAAAACAGTTCGACAGGATAGGTCTCTATCCCGACATCGTCGTCGCCCCATGCGGCGGCGGTTCCAGCTTCGGCGGCATCGCCTTTCCCTTTCTCGGCGACCGGGCGGCGGGCGACAAACGCGCGAAGGATTTGCGCGCGATCGCGGTCGAACCCGCTTCCTGTCCCAGCTTGACCCAGGGACGCTATACTTACGATTTTGGCGATGCTTCCGGCTTTACGCCGCTGATGAAGATGTACACCCTGGGGCATGATTTTGTCCCGCCCGGCATCCACGCGGGGGGCCTGCGCTATCACGGGGCGTCGCAACTGGTGTCGCGCCTTTATCACGAAGGGCTGATCGAGGCTGTCGCCGCGCCGCAGCGGGTGACCTTCGAGGCCGGCGTGCAATTCGCCCGCAGTGAGGGCGTCATCCCCGCGCCCGAATCCTGCCACGCCATCCGCGCCGCCGTTGACGAGGCGTTGAAGTGCAAGGGAACCGGCGAATCCAAAGTCATTCTCTTCAACCTGACCGGACACGGCCATTTCGACATGAGCGCGTTCGAACGCTATTTCGCGGGCGGCCTGGAGGATTTCGCCTATCCGGCGGATGCGGTGGAACGCTCATTGGCGAAGCTGCCGCGCCTAGGCTGAAACGAACGCGCCCATGCCGCCGCCCGCTTCTTCCCTGATCGCCGACTTGCGGCAGGTGGGGCGCATGTTCCGCCTTTGCGCGCCAAAGGCCGGAACCCTGACGCCGGAAGCCTACAAGTTTCTCATCTGTCTTACGCTCTTCGGCCTCTTCGTCCTGAGCGCGCAAATGGCGCAATACGGACTTTTTTCCGGCAAGCCGCAGGGTGACCCGGTCTGGAGTTTTTACCTGCTGCTCCTGCCCTTTGCCTGTGTTGCCGTGCTGGTATGCGGGGCGCGTGTGCTGGGCGGCGCGACAGTTGACGCCTTGCGCCTTTTTTACGCGCTCTCTTTGTTGCTCCTCTGTCTTCCCTGGATCCAGGCGATAAGTCAGAGCGCCGGATTTGCCGAATTGTGGTTCGGCCTGGGATTCTCCACGGAATCCGGGATTTTTTCCGTCATCCAGTCCCTGCCCGGTATCTGGCTCTTCGTCGCCGCTGTGGTTCAGTTCCAGCACGCGGGAAAGGCGGCACCCTGTTATCGCCTCGCGATGTTGGTCGTTTTCGCGGTTTTCGGCATGGGTGCGCTTCTGATGGACTACCGCGCTCCCGAGTTGTGGGGCGCGCCGCATGACAAGGAGGCGCTCCCTGTCGAAATCGACGAGCGGGTGCTCTACGGCCAGTCGCGCCTCCTGGCGGAAACCCTGGCGTCGGTGCAGGCGGGCGTGAAGGGCAAGCCGGAACTCTTCTTCATTGGGTTGGGCGGCGAGGATCAGGATGTCTTCCTGCGCGAAATCCTGCTTGCCAAAGAGACGATGGATACGCTCTTCGCAACCGGAGGACATTCCCTGATCCTGGTCAATAACGCGGCCACGGCGCGAAGCTACCCGATGGCCAATGCGGAATCGTTGCGCGAGGCCATAAAGCGCATGGGCGAACAGATGAATGGCGCGGAGGATGCGCTCTTTCTTTTTCTCACCTCGCACGGTTCCAGCGATTTTCGCCTGTCGCTTTCCTTCTGGCCTTTCAGCTTTACCGACATTTCCCCGCAAATGCTGCGGCAGGCGCTCGACGAGGCGGGCATAGAACGGCGCGTGGTGGTCGTTTCCGCCTGCTATTCGGGCGGCTTCATCCCCGCCTTGCAGGACGAGCACACACTGGTCATCACTTCCGCCGCCGCCGACCGGACTTCCTTCGGATGCGGCGACGAAGACGAGCTTACCGAATTTGGCCGCGCCTATTTTGCCGAGGCGCTCCCCCAGACCCGCGCCATCGAGGCCGCCTTCGCGCAAGCGGCGGCGCGGATCGCCGCAAAAGAAGCCGCAACGAGACGTCTTGCCTCCCAACCCCAAATCGCGGGCGGCAACGCGGCGTTACGCGCGCAATTGTCGTCCTTTATTCGATAGCTTTGGCGGCGCGTCTCCCTCAGGGACTGCCCTTGCGGGCAGCAAAGCCCTCACTGACCACGGGATTCTGGAAGCGCCGCCGAAAAGGCGGCGGTTTGCCGGAAACGGCTGTTTAGTCGCGCGTAAAACCAAAGCTTCGATTTGAATTTTGATGTAACATCGCTCAACGTGATTGCCACCGAATGCGTTCAAACTGAAACATGATATGCGCTTCCCATTTATCCCCCCCCCCGCACGAACAGCAGGACAGGCGTGAGCTTCCCTTACGGCAACAGGTCGAGCGCGCGATAGCGGAGCAGCGGCGCGGCTGGGTATCGGGACGCGAGGGCGGACGCCCCTGGTTACTCTCCCGCACAAAATATTTTACGTCGGCCTTGACTGCCGGTTTTTTGCTTCTCTTCTTTTCGCCCCTGTTTCTGGTGATTGCGGTCATCATTAAATTGAGCAGCCAGGGGCCGGTGTTTTTCATTCAGCAACGCACGGGCTTTCGCGGGCGTCGTTTCGGCATGATCAAGTTCCGCACCATGGTGGCCGATGCCGAGGCGATGAAGGACTCCGTGCGTCATTTGAACAAACATGGCCCGGATTCGGTGGACTTCAAGATCGACGGCGATCCGCGCGTCACCCGCATTGGCGGTTTTTTGCGCCGCGCCAGCCTGGACGAATTGCCCAACCTCTTCAATGTGGTATACGGCCAGATGCGCATGGTGGGGCCGCGTCCCACTTCGTTTCATGTGCGGACGTACAAGCCGCATTACCTCGGTCGTCTGAGCGTTTATCCCGGCATTACCGGGCTGTGGCAGGTTTCCGGCCGCAGCAATGTGGATTTTGAAACGCGCGTCATTCTCGACCTCCACTATATTTCCCACCAAAGCCCTTGGCTGGACCTGAAAATTCTGGCCAGGACGCCCTGGGCGATACTCATTGGTCATGGAGCTGCTTAACAATGAATGATTGTGTCATTCCCTCTATCCCCAATGTCCTTCCGCTTTTCACGCCCAGCGAGAGCAACCTTGCCTCCACCGTGCTCGACCAGGATCGGAAGGTTTTGTTGCTCACTGCGGCGAATGTCGGCAGTGGCGTCACGACCAGCGCTGTCGCGCTGGCGGGCGAATTGGCGCGCAGCAGTCACGCCTCGGTGTTGCTGGTGGACGCCAGTCCGTCCGCCAACAGCATTACCCGTCGCCTGGGGCTGGAAGAGCATCTGGGTTTCATGGATCTGGCGCGGCCCGGAGAAGCGCTCGACATCGAAGCATGTATCGTCCAGGTGGAAGACTTCTCCTGCGTTGTCATGCCGCTGGGACGCCCGCGGCGGCAGGACGAGCGTCTGGAGTCGCAGCGGTTGCGCGAGCTGTTTGCGCGTCTGGGCGAACGCTATCGTTTCGTGGTGGTGGATGGCGAAGCGGTCTACGCCAGTCCCGATACCCTGACTATCAGCGCCCAGGCGAACGGCGTGATACTGGTGGTGCGCGGCGAGGAAACGCGCTGGGAAGTCGCGCAAGCGGCCGCGCAGCGTCTGGCGCAAGCCGACGCCAAGGTAATCGGCTGTATTTTCAATGCCCGTAAGTACTATATGCCAAAGTGGGTTTACGACCATTTTTGATGACGGATAGCAAAATGATGAAAAGACCTTTCCTGCCTTTGCGTCTGGCGGTTTTTGCCGGCTCTGCCGCAATCCTTGCGGGGTGTATCACGACGAAAGCCTTCGATACGGAGGTGCAGGTGATCACCGCGCCTGTCGAACAGGCGCAGGCCAGCGAGATCATTCCGATCAAGCAGGTCTTGCGTCCGCTGGATGTGCTGGATGTCATTTTCCATCTCGATACCTCTACCCGGGAAGCCTATCGCATCCAGCCCGGCGACCAGGTGTCCCTGAAGTTTCTGACCGCCGAGGAATTCAGCGGCGCGATGCAGGTAATGCCGGACGGCACGATCATGCTGCCTTATGCCGGAATCATCAATGTCGGCGGGTTGAGCGCCCTGGATGCGCAACAGTTGATCCGGGAAAAATTCTCCCGTGTCCTGAAGCATCCCGAGATCGTGTTTTCCGTGGTGCGCCCGTGGGCGCAACTGGAGGAGCTGCGCCAATCCCTGATGCATCGGCAGACCGGCATGAGCCGTGAAATCGTCGTCAGCGCCGATGGTCGCGCCAGCTTTCCGCTCCTGGGCGCCGTTGCTATGCAGGGCATGAGCATCGATGAACTGACAGAGACCCTGAACGCGCGTTATGCCGAGTTGCACGGCCAGATTCGTGTCGACGTCCTCTTGAAATCCACGGTAGCCAACCAGGTCTTTGTGCTGGGCGCGGTCAACCAGCCGGGCGCCTATCCTGTCCGCCGCCCGATTTCCGTGCTGGAAGCCTTGACTCTGGCGCGTGGCACACCAATCGGCGCGCGTCTGGATTCGGTGGTCATCATGCGCCGCCAAGGCAATCAGGTGGAAGCGCGTCTTTATGACATCGAGAAAGCCCTCAGCGGCGATGCCGATCAGTTTGCTTATCTGCAACCGGACGACCTGCTCTATGTACCCAAGACCCGTTTGACCCGGATTGGCGAAATCAGCCGGCAGCTTGCCGAAACTGTGCTCTTCAACGGTATCGGCTACAGCTTTACCTATCGTGACGACGACAAGGAAGGACGTGTCAACTACTGAAAATGGACGACAGAATGGAAAATTACCTGCGTGAATTCCTGCGCGTGCTGTTCGCCAATCGCCGCTTGGTGAAGCGCGTGTTCCTGGTGTTCGCCGCCATCACTTTGTCATTGCCTCTGGTATTGAAACAGAGTTTCGATATTACGGCGGAAGTCATCGTGCAGTCGAAAAAACTGCCGCAGACCGATCCCACCAGCACGGGACTGGTTTTCGATCCCGACCGGTTCATTCCTTCCACGCTGATCGACATGGAAACCGAACTCAACATCCTGCGCTCATCGACATTGATCCGCCAGACGATTGCCGAGTTGCGCGACGAGGGGAAGTTCGAGATCAGGCCGGGCATTCTCGACCGCCTGTTCTTCAACCCCCTGAAACGTTTTGTCGGCGATCCCCTGCGCACCCATGTCGTCAATCCGGCGCGCGCGCGGTTCGGCCTGGAAACCGACCCGGTGCGCGATACCACGCTGGACGCTTGGACCGCGGAGGCGGGCGAATATCTGGAGGTCGAGACCCTGGCGGGTTCCAATGTCATTTCAGTCGTTTACCATTCGCCCGATCCTGCCCAGGGCATGCGCTTTGTCGAACGCCTGCTGGAAAATTACCTGAAGAACCGCCTGAGATTGCAGTCCAACGACCCGCCGCAATCGTTCTATGAACAGAAAAAAGCGCAATACAAAACGCGCCTGGACGCTCTCGAAGGCCAGCGCCAGGCTTTGCTGGCGTCGATCCAAGCTTCCGACCCGAAAGAAGAAATCATTTTCCGCCTGAACGCCATCAACACCGAGGAACAGGCGCTCAATATCTATCGTGACCGCGCCCTGGAAAACCAGCGTTGGCTGGCCTATCTGGAAAAACATCTGGCGTCCGCGCGCAAGGCCGAACTGACCGACTATTTCTTTCCGTTCTCCTTTACCAATACCGCGGATGACATCGCCTTTGAAGACCGCGAAATCAAGCGTCTGGGCGAACAGTTGACTGAACTGGTCAGCCGTTACCACAAGGCCATCGAGACCTATCAGGAAAACAGCTTGCCCGTCATGGAACTGAGCGCCCAAATCGGCCATGCCCGCCTGCAATTCCTGAAAGTGGTGGAAAACCGCATCCGCGAACGCAAGAGCGATCTGGAGATCGTCAATTCGGTGATTGCGCAAAAGAGCGCGCGCGTCGGCGAATACAAGGCGCGTGTGCGCCAGTTGCAGGAAGCGCACAGCAAACAGAGTCAACTCGATACCGAAATCGAGGCGCTGCACCGGGCGTTTTTTGCCTATACCCAACGCTACGAAGAAAGCCGCGGACAAGGACTGATCGACGCGACGCTTTCCAACGCGCGCGTCCTGAGCCATCCCTATGAACCCACTGAAGCCGCCTTTCCCCGGCCATTGCAGATTATTCCCATGGGTTTGCTTACCGGCCTCTTGCTGGCGATCGCCTTGAGTTATGTGCGCGAATTTTTCGATCACCGTTTCAAGTATCCGCTGCAAGTCCAGCAACATCTCGATTTGCCGGTGCTGATGGTGATCAACGCGGTAAAAGCGACGGCAGGCAATCCTCATCGGCGCTGGGGCTGGAAATGGCTTTGGCATTGGGCGCGACAGTAAGGCGATGGCCTGGGATGACGAGATTGCCCATATCATTCACAGTGGCGGTTTCTACGGCGCTGAACGCATGTTGCTCGACCATTGCCGCTATGTGCCGGGACGCCACAGGGTGATATTCCTCGACACGCCGGACGCCTTGCCGCAACGCTTTCTCGCCGCGGGCGTGGCTTGCGTCAACCTGCGTGGCCTCAGGGCGCTGATGGCGGAACTGCAAGGGTATCCGGGGATCATCAACGCCCACAATTTCCGCGCCCAGGTGTTTGCCTGGCTATGCGCCCGGCGCTTCGGTCTGCCGCTGGCGCTGACCCAGCATGGGTTTACGCCGCGCAGCGCCAAACAGCGGTTATATGCCTGGCTCGCACTGCGCCTGGGGAGGAGCCGCCGGGTGTGCCGCGTCGCCTGCGTATCGCAGCGCATCGCCGGGTTGCACGCGCGCGTTGGCGTGCCGCCCGAAAAACTCGACGTCATTCCCAATGGCTTACCCCGATACGCGCCCTTGCCGCGTCAAACTGGCGCGCCGCTCATCGGATTCGTTGGCCGCCTGAGCGCCGAAAAAGGCCCCGATCGGTTTCTCGATGCCGTGCTGCCGTTGTGCCATCGGCATGAGGATGTCCATGCCGTGCTTTTGGGGGATGGCCCTGAAGCCGCCGTCCTGCAATCCCGTATCGACGCCGCTGGCCTGGACGGGCGCGTTCGTTTGGCCGGTTATCAGGACGACATGGCCTCGTGGTTTGCCCGCCTGTCCGTCCTGGCGCTCAGTTCGCGCACCGAGGGCACGCCGATGGTATTGCTCGAAGCCATGCGCGCCAGCGTCCCGATTGTCGCCTGCGCGGTGGGCGGCGTGCCGGACATGATCGAGGATGGCGTAAACGGCCTGCTCGCGCCGCCCGGCGACGCGGACATGCTGGCAAAGCAAATCGAGCGCCTGCTCGCCGACGCGGATTTTGCCGGGCGTCTGGCCGCCGCGGGGCGTCTTCGCCAGGCGCGCGATTACGATCTCGCAAAACTGGCGGCGCGCTGGCAACGTTTTTACGCGCTGGCCCAGGAGGAGGGCGCGCCATGTTGATCACGTCGGTTTTCGGCCTTTTGGCTGCGCTCGTCTGCCTGACCTTGCTCGCCAGCCCCTGGCCTTACCTTGCGCCACTCGTCGTCCTTGGCGTTGGCGGCCTGCTCGTGCTCGCCCGCCGTCCGGTCCTGGGTTTGCTCGGACTCGTTGTTCTGGTGCCTTTCGAGGGCGTCTTCAAGGAAAGTTCGATTTCCGGCGCCAAACTGCTCGGCGGGGCGCTGATCCTCGTCCTCGCCACGCAACTCCTGCTGCGCCGGTTGCCCGCAAGGTATTTGACCAGCAATCTCTGGCGGCCTTTGGCGCTCTTTCTGTTCTGTATGGTGTTGAGCACGGTTTTTACCGACAACCTGTTGTTTTCCCTGAACAACTGGCGTGAACTGCTGATAGGCATGAGCCTCTTCGCCATCACTTTGCTGGCGGGGCGCGATCTCGACCTGAAAATGCTGTGCCGCCTGATTGCGCTGAGCGTCGCGATCACAGGGTTGAGCGCCATCGCTTCCATCGAAGCGCACCATACCAGCGAGCGCGCTATCGGCTTTTTGCAGGACGCCAATTACTTCGCCCTCCTGCTTGCCGTCGCCTTGCCTCCGGCCGCGCTGCTCATCCTGCACGCGCGTGGGATACTGCCGAGGCTCTTCTGGATGGGGGTTTGTCTCGTCCTGCTTGTGGGCATGGTCAAGACCAATTCGCGTTCGGGTTTACTCGTGCTGCTCCTGACTTGCGCCGTCGGGATTTGGCAGCATCGCGACAGATTGCGCCGGATACGTCCGCGCCACCTGGGGTTCGTCATGTTTGGCGCAGTCATCCTGATGCCCTTGATGGCGGCCTCCTTGCCAGACGATTACGTCGAACGCATCAAAACCCTGAGCATTCTCAAATCCCGCGCCGTCGCGCAGCAGGATACTTCCCTGGGGCGACGCGCTTCCTACCTCCTGGTCGGCACCCGAATGATCCGCGAAAACCCGCTCCTGGGAACCGGCCCCGGCACCTTTCCGTTGCACTACGGACGCACCGGCTATGCCAAGGCGTTTTCCGACGAGGTGGGACAGATCGACATCCTGCGCCGCGCGCACAACACTTATCTGGAAATTTTCAGCGAGATGGGCATTCCCGCCGGTTTGCTCTTTGTCGGCCTGATTCTCCTGGCCCTGCGTAATTTTGCCTACGCGCGCAGCGCCTGGGTGCGGAGAGGCGATTCGGAAAAATCTGATCGGGTCGCGCATCTGGGCATGAGTCTGTTGACGATGAGCCTGTTTTTGCTGTTTTTGAGCGTGCCCAATCACAAATATCTCTGGATATTGATCGCCCTTTCCAGCGTGGTGCGCGCAGAAGCCGGGGAAGCGCCGCAAAAGGAAGGCGCATGAAAATCAGCGTGGTGATTCCGATGTTCAATGAGGCGCGTCACATTGGCCGGACGCTTGCCAGCATCCGCCGCGCCGCCGATTTTGCCCGGATCGAATGCGAACTCTTGGTGGTGGATAACGGCTCCACCGATGACGGTCCGCGTATTGCCGTCGCGCAGGGCGCGCGCGTGCTCGATTATCCGGGCATTTCCATTGGCGCCTTGCGCAATCGCGGCGTCGAGGCGGCAACGGGCGACGGGCTGGCTTTCGTCGATGCCGATATTGAAGTGCCGCCCGACTGGTTGACGGTTTGGCGGGACATCCATGATCGACGCTCTGCCGATGTGCTCGCGCTGGTGTGCGACATTCCCGCCGACGCGCCCTGGTTCGCGCGGGTATGGCAGTATCGCGGCAACCGGCGCGCGCGCGACTGGCTGGCGACCTCGAACCTGTGCATGCCGCGTTCCTGGTTTCTGCGCGTGGGCGGTTTCGATGAAGGTCTGCGCACGAGCGAAGACAAGGATTTCACCTTGCGCCTGCACCGGGTGGGCGCGCGTTTGTTGAGCCTGCCCGCGCCGAAGGTCATCCATTGGGGATACGAGCGCAGTTGGCGGGAATGGCTGGGCAAGGAATATTGGCGGCAGAGCGGCGGCCTGAAACTAATCCAGACGGGCGGCGGTTTGCGCGCGCTGCGTTTTCCGTTGCTCTGCGCGGGTGTGGCCGCATCGACCCTGGTTGCCCTGGCGCTGGCGCTCGTCTGTCCCCTGCCTGCCGCGCTGGCCTTGTTGCCGGGCTTGCTGGCGGCTTTTGTCCTCGTCTTGCGCCAGCGCGCGTCTCGTCATCCGTTATTCATGACGCAACTCATGGCCTTGCACTGGCTGCGCCTGCATGTGGCGGCGGCGGCGCTGTTATCGGGCTTCTTCAGGCGGCCCGCGCGGAGGCCGGAACGTGGTTGAGGCGCTTTTCTGGTTTTTCCTGTTCCTGCCCTTTTATGCCTGGGTGGGCTATCCGCTCACCTTGGCGGCGATCTGTCCGTTCATGGGCCGGCGCGAGACGCCGGAAGCCCGCGCGGAATCGGTCAGCATCATCGTCGCGGCGCATGACGAAGCCCGGCATGTCGAGCACAGGGTAAGTTCCCTGCTGGCACAGCGACATCCGGCGGCGCTGGAAGTCATCCTGGCCAGCGATGGCTCAGAGGACGACACCGTGGCGCGCGCGCGCGCGTTTGCCGATGATCCGCGCCTCAAGGTGCTCGATTTGCCGCGACGGGGCAAGGCGGCTGCCCTGAACGCCGCCGTGAGCGAAGCCCGTAACGCCCTATTGCTGTTTACCGATGTCGACAATCACTGGCAGGATGGTACGCTTGCGCATCTGTTGGCGCCCTTTGCCGACCCGGAAGTCGGTTGTTGTGTCGGCAATGAGCAGGTTTATCGCGCCGGACGCGCCCTGAGCGTCGGCGACCGGCTGTACCGGCGCTATGAAGCTTGGCTGCGCGCGGCGGAAAATCGCGCCGGTTGCGTGGCTTCCGCCGATGGCGCGCTGTTGGCCTTGCGGCGCGAACTGTTCCAGCCCGTGCCCGCCGAGGTGACGGATGATTTTTTCCTCTGTACCTGCGCGGCGGTTGCGGGCAAGCGCATTGTTTACGTCGAAGCGGCGCGGGTATATGACTGCGGCGTGGACGAGGCCGCCAAGCAGTTTCGCCGCCGGGTGCGCATCACCGTCGGCGGATTGCGAAGCCTGGCGGCGCGGCGCGAATTGATGAATCCGTTGCGTCACGGTTTTCTCGCCTTTGCGCTTATCTCCCACAAACTCCTGCGCCGCCTCGCGCCGCCCCTCCTGTTGCCGCTCTTCTTGTGCAATCTGTTCTTGTGGAACGTGGGCGCTTTCTATCGTTTGACCCTGTGCGCGCAACTGGCCGCTTACGCGGCGGGCGTCATCGGTCTTTTCGATCGCCGGGGAGGGCTGCCGAAGCCATTTCGCCTTGCCGGTTTCCTGCTAGTGACGCTGGCGGGCATGAGCGCCGGTCTGTGGCAATTCCTGCGCGGGCGGCGTTATGCTATCTGGAATTCTCGCCAGAGCCGTTGATCATGTTGAGCCTCATGCGCCTGAAACGATGGATTGGCCGCGCCTACCTTGGCTTGCCGGGGTGGCGCGGCGCTTTGCGCCGGCGCGGCTTCGTGCTGGTTCTGCACCGGGTGATGGAAAACGACGCCGAAGCGGCGTGGCCTCACTGCAGTCCATTGTGCATGAGCAAGCAGGCATTCGAGCATCTGTTGCGCTGGCTGCGCCAGCATTTTGACTGTGTTCCCCTGGAAAGCCTGTTGGAATCTCCCATCGGCGGCGAACGCCCGCGCATGGCGTTGACCTTCGATGACGGTTGGCGGGACAACGCCGAACTGGCTTTCCCGCTGTTGCAGCATCATGAATTTCCGGCGAGCATCTTTCTCTCCACCGATTTCGTTCATGATGACAGGCATCCTCCCCGATGCTTCTGGTGGGAAGCCATCGGCAAGGTTTTCTGGCAGACGCCGCAATCTCCGGTTGCCAGGCGTGTGTGTGACGCCTTGCGCTCTTGTGACGCGCCCGTGCCGCCCCTGCTCTTGTCTTCCGAAGCCAGCGAACGCCGCAGTCTGGCGATTGCGCGTTATCTGCGCGGCTTGGCCACACTGTCGCCGGAAAAGCTGGAGTCTATCGCCGCCCTGACGCCTGCGCCGCTACAGCCGATTACCCTGGATTGGACGCAGGTGCGCGCCCTTGAGGATTCGGGACTGGTGCGTTTCGGCCCGCACGGCGCTCGTCACGCAATTCTTACGCGACTGGACGCCGACTTGCTGCCGCGCGAACTGGCGCGTTCGCATGCCGCCTTGCGCGCGCGTTGCCGTCATCCGTTGCCGGTGTATTGTTACCCAAATGGCGATCACGACGACAAGGTGCGCGCCGCCGTCGCCGCCCTGGGCTATCGCTACGCGCTGACGGCGCGGCGCGGACTGATTGGCGTCGACAGCGACCCGATGGCGCTTCCGCGCATCAACGTCAGCTACGCGAGTACCGGTCTCCTGGCGCAGATCGCTTGGTATTTGTTGCGGAGCGCATGGACATGAAGCGCGGCTCTTATCTCTGGAACATGGTGTTGAGCGTGGGAACCCGACTGCTGATGATCGGCATCCGCCTGCTGCGCAATATCCTGCTCGCGCGCCTGCTCGGCCCCGCCGACCGCGGCCTGTTCGCGCTCTTGAACACCTTGCCTGACCTGATCGCCGCGCTCACCTGCGGCGGCCTCAATACCGCCGTCGGTTATCAGACGGCGCGCCGCCATTCGATCAGCGTGCTGCTTACCCAGATGCTGGTCTATGGTTGCCTGCCCGCCACTGTGCTGACGCTGCTCGGCGTGATGCTGTTGCGTTTTTTTGGCGATGATTTCGCGGCGACCCGGCAGCTTGCGGCGCAGTTGGGAACGCTGGCCTGGCTCTTGTTGCTGGCCGTGCCGCTGGCGCTATGCAAGGCCGGAATACTAACCCTGCATAACGCCGACGGACGGGTGGGCGTCTTCAATGCCCTGCGTCTCCTGGAATCCCTGGCGCCGCTCCTCTTGCTGATTCTCCTCTGGCTCTTGCTGCCCAGCGTGTTGGCCGCCGCCCTGGCGAGTTGGCTGCTTGGTCTGATCTGCGTGGTAGTGGCAGGCGTATGCTGGCTGGCGCGGTTTCATTCCTTGCGGCTTTGCTGGCGGCCGGATCAGCAGAAGGAACTCCTGCGCTATGGGGCGCGCAGCCATCCCGAAGTGTTGTTCCAGCAAATGCTCTTGCGCGCCGATTATCTGCTGGTGGCCGCCTTGCTGCCGCCGGACGCGCTCGGCCACTACGCAATGGCCAGCGCCGCCGCCGAATTGCTGTTGATCGTCCCCGAAGCGGTGACGACGCCCTTGATGAAGCGCCTGCTGCAACAGGGGGAGGGCATCGCGGAACTCACGCAACTGGCCTTGCGCCTGACGGCGACGGTCATGCTGGTCGCTTGCATCGGGATGGCGCTGGCCGGCGAATGGCTGATTGTCGTCCTGTTCGGCGCGGATTACACGCCTGCCTATCCGGCCTTGCTGGCCTTGCTGCCGGGGTTGTTTTGCCTGGGCTACGTCAGCATCCTGCGCCTCGATCTGCTCGGCAAGCAGCGCCCCGGCAGCCTGTCGGCGATAACGGGCGGCGCGGTCGTGGTAAACCTGATCTGCAATTTCGGGTTGATCCCGTACCTGGGCATCGCGGGCGCGGGCATTGCCTCGTCGGTGGCCTATCTCGTCGTGGCGTTTGCCATGTTGCGCCTGTATTGCGCGCTGAGCGGCGCGCGCTGGCGGCGCGTGTTGTTTTTGACGCCCAGCGACGTGACGTTTTTGCGCGCGCAATTTCAAGCCCTGCGCCAGGCGGCGCGAAAAGGAAGAGGAGGGTAAAAATGTCGAAGAATCGTAAGTTGTCCGGATTCATCCTGATCGTCGGCGCGTTTTTCGTCTTCGTTTCGGCCTCGGAGGGCGCTGAAATGAAATGGGAGCGCATTCGTGACGGCAGCCTCCATTTGCTGCCAAAACACGCCGCTTCCGTGCGCTTGAGCTGGAAAGCCGTCTGGCAGGCCGACGCCAATCGTGAGCGAATCTATCTGGTGGATGGCGCGGGGCGTTTGCGGAATGAGCGCGACATTCACCCCGAAGAGACGCGCGGCGAGCATGTCTTTACCCTGCCGCCCGGCAAGGCCGATTACCGTCTGGGGATTCCGGGCTACAGCTTTCGCGCGTATCGCGTGACGCATGACGATGCCGTCGCCGCGCAATTCGAGCCTGCCAAGGTGCATTTTTCCATCGACGCGCCCCAAAACGTCGAACTCTATTTTCGCGTGGCGGCGGGCGCGAAGGCCGTGCTCAACGGCAAGCATCACGGCGGCGTCGGCGCGTTCAGGGTCACGCGCCTCTCCGGCGCCAACGCCTTGCGCCTGGATTTGCAGAAACACGCGCAATATCCGCGCTTCGACCGCCTGCCGCTGCCGGTATCGGGGCGGGATGAAATCTGGCGGCTGAATCTGGAGGGAAGCGGCAAGGCGGCTTTCTGGCTGGATGGCGTGGAGAACCTGTTCGCGCAAAAGCCGGAACACCTGCGTCCCCTGGCGCGGCTGCCGGGCAGGGTGGCGCTGACCTTGCGCGAAGACACACTGGGGACGACGCCGCGTCTGGGCGGCGGCTTGCCCTATGCCCCCTGGCCGGAATCGGGATTTTCCGCGCTCGACGCCCTAGGGCTGCAAGCGGCGGGCTTCTACAGTTTTATCGATGTGCGCGCCCGCCAGCCGGAGCGTGAAATCGGCTTTCGCCGCCAGTACAACCAGCGTTTTGGCATCGGCCTCGATTTGACCTTGCTGGCGAAAAGCGGACGCAGATCCATCCTTGCCGCCGATCAGGAGACCCTGGCCGGTGTGGAGGGCTGGCTCTCCGACGTCATCCGCCTGGATTCCGGCGGCCTGCATTATCTGGCGCTTGCCGACGAACCCAATCTCAATTACCCGGATTACGACAGTTTCGAGAAATATTTTGAGGTCATTTCGCGGCATGTGCGCGCGAATTCGGCGGCGCGCGCCGCCGGTGTGCGCATTGCCGCGCCCGCCAGTTCGCGCTTTGGCGGCGGCCCGTTCCGAGAGGACGCCAGAGGGCGGCGCGGCCTCGCCTGGACGGAAAAGCTCCTGCAACGCCACGGAGACGTCATCGACGCCATCGTCTGGCATGAATGGATGGCGCGCGATCTCTTTGCCGCCCGGCGTTACCGGGACGACGTCCGGGCTGCCGCCCGGCTGGTGGGGTTGGACGAGAAAGGTCGTCCCCGGAAAGCCCTCTTGATCAACCAGACCAATATTTCCAGTGGATCGGGCGTGAGTCCCTACCAGCAGGAAACGCATTTTGCCGCGCTGTGGTGGGCTGCGGTGGCGATCAACGCTTCGGGCGACGGCTTATTGGACATGCTCAACTGGTTTCCGGTCGCCGATGACGCTGATCATCCCAAAGGCATGTTGCGTGATCAGGGGGCGGGTTTCACGATGAAGCCGGTCGCCTTTGCCCAGCAATTCATGCGCCGCCACTGGCTGCCCTGGGTGCGGAGACTGGAAAACGACGCCTTTGAAGTGGACGCGCTCGCCATGCGCGACGGCAAGCGGCACAGTCTTTTGGGCGTCAACAAGAGCGTACGTGCGCAGCAGGTGAGCGTGGCGGGTATTGTGTGCCGGCCCGGCGCGAAACTTGAGTTTTTAGCGCCGGACAGTCGCATGTACAAGGCACAACTCGATTGCAAAAATGACCAGGTTCGTTTCGATTTGCCCGGAGAAACCCTGTTCGCCTTGGCCTGGGAGGACGCGTGATGTCAATCGCGGAACTGATCGGCAAGATCCGGCGCAAGGGGTGGCGCGGCGTCCTGCGGGTGCTGCGCGAACGCTTCATTTACCAGCATTGGGAACTCCTGGCCCTGGAGCGTTCACTGGATCTGCCGCTGCCGCGACGCATGAGCGCGCAACGCTGGGCGCATGCGCGCATCAGCAGCGAAAACCTGCCGAAACTGGAGAAATATTTTTCGCGTTACCTGTCCGCCATGCGTGAACTTTTGAAGAAGGGTCTGCGCGGTGAAATGTTTGTCGATGAAAATGGCAACGCTATTGGCATCATGTGGATGACCGATCGGGATTATTACGACAATCAGTTGTATCACTGCAAGGTGCGCTTGCCGCCAGGTTGTGTATACCTGTTTGCCGTCGAAATCGCCAAACCCTATCGCGGCATTGGACTGCCGTTACTTTGCATGCGGCTCGTCTGCGAGGAATTCCCGCGCAATGGTGTGCACGCCGTGCGTTCCCTGGTGGATGCGCGCAATTTGCCCGCGTTGTCCATGAACATCCGCCTGGGGTTCGTGGAGGTTGGCGAGGTGACGCACGCCTACCGCTTGTTCCACTGGTTTCATTTCGCGCGTACCCGCGCCTATCCCTCGCCGCGCTTCCTGCATCTGCGCAGAAAGGGAGGCAAGCGTATCACACCGGATGAGTAGCGTCATCCATGATGCGATGAACATGAATTATTCTATATTCATCGCAGTGTCCAATAAAATCAAGCGGCGGCAAAACGCCGCATGGAGCCAAACATGAGAAGGTGTGCCATGAAAAATAATGTATTGACGAAGGAACTGGCGGAATATTGGACAATCATTGGAGGTTTCGCGGCATGGATAAACGCGGCATTGAAACACTTTTCCCATGATATAAAAGGCGGTTTTTATACGGGGCTACGGAAAGGGCAAAGACGGCTGTTTGTGCTGTATAATCTTTTTCTGTCCGCGTATAGTGTCTTCGTTATTTACATCTCGCATTCAGAAATGCTTTTTGCCAGTGAAAGGAAAACGTACTTCGTTTTCTTTTTTTCAATTTTGCTGTTTTTGTTTGTTTATAATCTCATTGTTTTTATCTGTTCCCGATACCGATCCGCCGTAATAAGCGCAACAGGTAAAAAATCAACGCTCAAAAAAGAAACCGTATTGCTGTTTGGCGGCGCGTGTTTTTTCATCCTGCTTGTGTCATTTGTTGCCTCTTTTCCCGGCGGCATATCTCCTGACACCGAAAACCAGTGGTTGCAGGTTCATAATGGAAGATTTGACGACTGGCATCCAGTGATCCATACGCTGCTGATTTGGCTCGTCACACGCATCATAGACCATTATGCCTTTGTTTGTTTTGTTCAAATTACTGTTTTCAGCATTGGGGTTGGATTGTTAATCGCCACACTGGAATCATGGGGGTTCGGCAGAAAGCATGTCCTAACGGCTGGTTTATTCATCATCCTGAATCCATATACGATGAATATCATGATGTACCTTTGGAAAGATTCGGCCTTGACCGTGTTGATTGTTTTTATAGCGATCATGATGATCAATATTTATTTCAGCCAAGGGGCGTGGTTTTCAAAATGGCGGAATGCCATGCTGTTTGCGCTCGCCGTCGGCCTCGCCTCCATCGTTCGGCATAATGGATTCTTTTTTACCCTTCCGTTGTCTGTGCTCGTGCTCTTTTTGTATTCAAGACAGACCATTAAAGCTCCCGCTGCCGTTGTGTTGACGATGGCATTTGTTTTTCTGGTGAAAGTTCCGTTGTATAGCGCGCTGAACGTTACCTATCCGCATAATTTCTACCAGGAATCCGTGGGGATACCCATGACTATTCTGGGGGATGCGCTGATAAAAAAATCACATGCGCTTCCGCCGAAAGCAAAGGAATTTTTGAATACCTTGGCGACGGATGAAGAATGGCGTAAAAATTATGTTCCAGGAAACTACAATTCCATAAAATTTACTTTCAATGCATCCGATCGTATTAAAGCTGTTCCGCCCAGGATTTTTTTAAAGTGGGTGCTGCAAACGTACACAAATGCCAAACGCGAATCGTTTAGCGCGGTTTGTAACGTAACTGACATAGTTTGGAAAATTGAAAGAGGCGGTAGTGGGTTCATTACGCCGCCTCCTGCATACGCCAACAATATTATTTCCAGGGCGCTTCATATCGGGTTTATTGGCTATTTTGTTTTTTGCCTCATGATTCCGGTAATTTCCTGGCTGTTTACCAATACGGGGTTGCTCATGTTGCTTCTTTTGCTTGGGGGGATTTTTTCATTGCGCAGAAACGGCGCGAACGCGCTATTTCTGCTTGTGCCTTCCGTTTGTTACAACCTAGGAACCATGCTGCTACTCTGTGGGCCGGACGTAAGGTTCTTTCATTTCAATGTTGTGATAACGCTGCCCCTGTTGTTTGTTTTACTGGCGGAACGGAATGAATAGGGTGATGTTCAAGGAAAAGCTGCACAAACAGCTTTTCTGTGGTTTGTCATGAGAACATTGCGTTATTGTGAATGCGTGTGAAAGGCTGAATTCAATGAAACACCAAGGTTTGACAGAGACGGACTTTTTGCTGGAAACCGAAAAGCGAGCGCGGAAGGGGTTGTTTCTGCCGGAAATGGAACACCCTCGCCGCGCTTCCTGCATCCGCGCAAGCGGGAAGGCGCTCGTATCCTGCCACAGGAATAGACATGCGAATAGACATGTCGACGGACATGCCGACGCATTTCATATGGCATGACAGCCTGGAAGCCGGGACTTTTCCGGAGGAGGCTTACGACGCGCTTCTGAGGCGCCTGCCTGAACGGACGCCTTTCAATCGTTTGTCCTGGCTTCGGGCGATGGCCTGCCATTTGAGGCCGGGACAAACGCTGCATGTGCTGACGGTCTGGCAGGACGAGCGCATGATTCTTTGCCTGCCGCTCCTCCATTGCCGCGAGCGGAAGGCCGGATTGCCGCTCTGTGTGGTGCGTCATCTCGGCTGGCCGTTGGCCGACCGGATCATGCTGGCGGTCGAGCCAGGGCAGGGCGGGACGCTGGCCGCCGCCTTGCCGCATATTCGCCGCGCCTTGCCGCATACGCTCCTGCAACTGGACGAAATACCGCCCGCGCCAACAAGTGACGCGGGACTTGCCGCTTGGCGCGCGCACAGTTTTTACGGAGAGAATCGCCTGAGTTGCCTTGTGCCCGAACATCGCCTATCCCCGGAAGACCACGACGAACCCAAGGGCAATCTGCGTTACCTTTTACGCCGGGCGAGAAAGCGAAGCCTGGCCATTGGCGCAACTTTGCGCCGGGCGCGGCCTGATGCCGAAAGCATTGACGCGCTGCTGGCGCGGATCAGCGCCGTCGAAACGGCCAGCTGGAAAGGCGAGCGGGGCGTCGGCATCTTCAGTCCCGGCAACGCGGAGGCGATCAACGCGGCGCTTTGCGCCCTGGCGGCGGAAGATCGTGTGCGCGCGGTGCTCCTGGAATACGAGGGACGCTGTATCAGCTATCGTCTCGGTTTTCTGGAACAGGGACGCCTCTATGATTACAACCTGGCGTTCGTGCCCGGCTATGCCCGTCTTGGCAGTGGCCGCCTCTTGCTGGACGAATGGGTGCGCTGGGGACTGGACGACGGTTGGCGCTGGATAGACGCTTCCAGGGTAAGTCGAAGCCATTCCCGCCACCCGTTGCATGAACGCATGAGCTGCCAGATCGAACACCGCCGCTGGCGCTTTTATTCCTTCCGTTTCGGCGGTCTGGCGTTCGGTGTCGCGGATGGCCTCTGGCGGTCATGGAAACATTGACGACACCTTGCCAGAACATTCCCATACCGCGCTCCTCCCCTGCCTCCTGACACGCGCCGCGGCAATCCAGACGGCAGTTCAAGTTTTCCGGAACGCCGAAGCTACCTGAAAGCCCGACGGAATTGCTTCGCTGCGCTCGCTTTTGACGGGGAGGCGCGTTGTTACAAGCGCGGCGCGGCCTGAAAGGTGCCCAGCCCCGTCAAAAGCGAGGCGCGCAGCAACGAAGCAACCCAGATGCCTAACAAGCGGCTTGATACGTCGGTAGCTTTTCTGTCCTCTGTTTTCCGCCCCCTGATCCCGCCTTCGCTGCCTGCCATTTTGCCGCGTGGCTTTTGGGGTATCATTTCAATGTCCTGAAACGATTTTCTGAAAAAGGAAGGCCATGCGTGAAGTTTCTGGTTTCCCTGCCGCCACCGCCGTCCTGTGCGGCGTCTTGTGCGGAATGTTTTTCTGTCTGGACAATGCGCGGGCGGAGGCGGTTCATTATAATCACGCGATGCGGCTTACCTTGCGCGTTTCGCCCAACGTGGGCGCGGCGGCGTTAGCGCGGTTGCCGATCAACCAGCCACTTTTCATCGTCGGGCGGGAAAACCGCTGGTGCCGGGTGCGGCTTGTGGAATCCGGGGAATCCACGGATTCCGGGCAAGAGGGGTATGTCCATTGCGCCTTCCTGCAAAAGGAAAGGCTCGATTTTGCGAAGCTGGAAAGCGAAGCGGCGCGGCTTTTTCTGGAATTGCAGCGGGAAAACCTGCCGCCCGGCGAGGAGGCGCGGATTCTGGAAGCGCTTTTCATGCGGATCGAACGCCATTTCGCCCTCTCGCCTTCGCTTTATGCCTATAACGATTATCGGGCGCTGTTTCGGGAAGCGGCGCGGCGCGGGGCGGAAAACCCGGAATTCCAGTTGCCCGCGCGGGAGAAAAAACGGGCGGCGATGTTGCGTGAATTGTCTCGCCAGAGCTGGGAAGGGAATTTTTCAACGGTGCGCCAGACCGTGGTGACGAGCGGAGTGGGAAAAACCTTGCGGAAGCTGCGTTCGGAGCGAAGGTGGGATAAGATTCCTTATCACCTACCGGAATACCGGGGTCTTGGTGAAGGCGGCAATCCTGAATTTGGTGATTCTGCCGAAGAATCCAGCAATGAAACTTTCCTCGCGCCGTCCAAGGCATCTTTTTTCAGTCAAGGCAAATGGGCCATCGGCTGGGCGGGCGGCCCCATGATTCGACGCCGTCATGGGAGTTATCCGCCGACTTATCTCGTGAAATTCAGCAATGGCGGAAACGAGTTCGTATTCAATAACGTCTATGAGATGGCAAAGGCGCTCAAGGCGCCCGTCGACGTCAGTTCCGTCATGCTGCTTGCGGATGAATACGGCAGCAATACAGGAGCGTCGGAAGTGCCGTTACTGAAAACGAAGCTTCCCGTCTGGGCCATTACCTCTAACGGCTTGGTTGCGGGTAATTTGCAGCAGGCTCGCCTTGGCCCGGACGACAGCGCGTGTTTCGGCAGTCCAGGTTCCGCCGAAATCGTCTTCGAGCGTCCACTCAAGGGCAGGATATACGGCGTTTTCGCTAGCAACGCGCCGATTGATCCCGCCCTGGCGAAAATAACGGCGCGTAACGAAACGCTTCTGAGAGGCGACTTCCTTGGGGATGAACGGGCCAGACTGACCCACAGCGAGGATGCCTACGTGGATATCGACGGTGATGGCGTGGCCGATCTGTCCATCACGCTCTCTACCGACAATGCGGCAAATCTGGAACCCTCCCGGCCATGTCATGCCGTCTTCAATGGGAATCCGGGCGGATTTCTACGCGTGGCTGGATATTACGACCATAACGTCTACTCCCTGCTAGTCAATGAGGATGGACGATGGCGCGCATTGTTTCTATACGACCTTGTGACCTGCACGTGAGAGGAAAAGAACATGAAAAAACTGATTACGTGCTGTCTTGCCGTCTTTCTTTGGGCACTCTCGACAGGCGTTCCAGTATGGGCGGATACGCTTGAGAAGGTGGAAGAATGGGTCAATTGGCGTCAAAAAGACGCTGCAGCGGATGGCTGCGCATATTACGAGCTTTTGTCGGGAAGCGCCTTTGGATATGGCGGATTATTTCGTTTCTGGAACGAAGATGAAGCTGTATCTCTTTTCGCGCAATCGCCGCCGCGTTACCTGGATTTTCTGGACGCCAGTTTAAAAACATGCTCCCTGCCCGCCGGAAAAAACCTTCCCGACCCCGATGCTTCTGAAAACAAATGGCTGGAACATTTTGACTCTTATCGGCATTCCGACTACGACGCCCATTTCAATCAGGCCGCCGCGCTGGCGCTCGCTGGTCCTGCGGTGAAGGATGGCGTAACGTGCTACTGGCAACAAAACGGCAAGACCCACATCCGTTTCGCGCTCAAAAGCGCCGGGGATTTGCGCTCCTGGGCCAAACGGCGGGGAATCTCCCTGCAATTGACCCGGCAACCGAGCAATGGCCCGGTGTACAACCATGATATGCCGACGCTCCGGGCGAAGACAGCGATTCCGGTTTTCGTCGTCTCGCCGGAAGGTTTGACCCCCGCCAGAATCGTCGATTTTGCCGTCGGTGGCAGTTCCTGGCTGGAAGTGGTTTTAGCCAACGACACAACCCCGCCCATCTGGGCTGTCATTGCCCTGCGCGATCCCGCGCTTGCCCGAAAAGCAAAGGTCACGCGCCAAAGAGAACTGGAAACACAAAAGGAAGGCACGCACTACCTTGAACTCAAGCGCGGCGTGCTGCGCCTCGAATTCAAAAACGACGCCCTGCCGCCCCTGATTCTGGTCGCCCGGCAATTGGGATTCAAGGAAAGAAGCGCGGAAATCGACGAGGCAGGCAACTGGGTGGGAAACACTGAGGAAGAAATTCTCTTGGGTAGCGCCTGGGGAACAGAAATCTTAATTTCTGACGAAACCTATGGGGGAAAAAACCATTGGAACCCGTCCGCCGTCTTTGGCCGCCCCATCAGTTTCCTCGGCTCCGGCTCCCCGCCTTGCCCGCCGCCCGCGCCGGAGTGAATCAGGGATCGGGCGTCAGGGGTCAGGGATCAGAAGAAAGTTACCGGCGCTTTGCGCCGCAAGATACGAACTGGATTGCCACAGCCTTCGGCCTCGCAATGACGAGGAGGGAGCGGGGATTATGCTTCGTGGCAATGATGATGCGTTTGATGTTCGCGCAAGGTTTTTCCTTTCCCCCCGCCCGAAGGGCGCTCACTTTGTCTGTCATCTGTCCCCTGATCCCTGAACAGTCCGCAAAGAAAGAGGGTGCTTGAGAGCGTTTCCAGCAGTTCCTCGTAGAGCTGCCCCCCGATGCTGTCGTAGGCGATGTCGAGCGCGATGGTCGCGAGGCCGCAGGCGATGGCAAGCCAGAACCAGTGCCAGGCGGCGCGGGAGACCATCTTTTTGAGGCAACAGAGAAGAAGCAGCCCGGCGAGGGCATAGACGGCCAGCAGGGCATGAACCCAGGGACGCGCGGCGGGCGCGGCGTCGGCGATGGTATAGAAGAGAAAATCCTGCGTCTGCTCGTGGAACATGAAACGCTCGTCGAGCGCCGCGAAGAGAAGACACAACGCCAGAAGACCCCAGAACCATTTGTCCCGCCCCGTTGCCTCCCGCGCCGCGTCCTGGGCGCGAAGGCCGCAGACGCTGGCGCAGGCGGCGAGCAACATCCCCTGCTGCCAAGCGAGTGGCGCGTCTTCCGTGGAAAAGGCAAAGAGCAGGTCGGGATGCCAGGCCGCGCCAATCCCGGCGGTAACGGCCAGGTTGAGGCCAAGGACGATATACGGAACCCTGCCGCACGCCACGATGAAATCAGGTCTTGTGATGCAGCGAACGAAGCATGGCCTCGCGCAAGATGGCATTCAGCCGGGTCTGGTAGCCCTTGCCCTGGCTCTTGAGCCAGGCCAGCACATCCGAGTCGATGCGCACGGAAGCATGTGTTTTTACCGGCTTGAAAAACGGGTTGGGCGTCGCCTGCGCCCAAAACGCCTCGTCCAGCGGTGGAATATCGCTGTAATCAATTTCGCGCTCCGGCCTTTCAGCCAACGCCTTGAGTTCCGCCTTGCGCGCTTCAGTAAGCGGCGGTAATTCATCCTGTTTGTATCGAACCCTGTTCATAACGCTTCCGTTCCTTTCTGTCTGCGCGACGGGCACTGATGATGCGGACAACTTCAATGCCTTCATCCTCAAGGCGCGCGGTGTGCGCCACCAACAGCAGCAAGCTGCTGCTGCCAACTATGCCGATGGTTTGCCATCGTTGTTCGCCGTTTTCGATACGATCCTGTTTCGACAGGGAAAACGGATCATAGAAGACCCGCGCGGCTTCCGCGAACTGGTGGATGCCGTGCTTGCGGTAGTTGGTTGCCGCCTTCCTGTCGTCCCACTCGAAGTATCGTTCCATATGCTTTATTGTAGGTACAGTTCTGTGCATACACAAGCGTCACACAAATCACTTCCCGCCTTCGCCGCCTGCCGTATTTTCCAAAAGGCTCCGGGTTGCGGTTGCGAGATAGGCGTCCAGCTTTTTTTGCAGGTCGGCGGCGGTTTTTTCGTCTGGGGCGCGTGTTGCTTTCGCGCCTCCTTCCAGTTGCCAGCGGTAGAGGCGCGGCTTGTCGTTTTTCGGTTGTACCAGGATGGTTTCGCCGTGGATGAGGGCGACGGTCTGGTCGCCGCCGGAAGGTTTGATGACGGCAAGTCCCGCGTCGGTTTCCGGCAGGTTCAGGAGATCGCGTCCCCAGCATTGGTGGCGCGTCCCACCGCCCAGGCGTCCCATGATGGTGGGGACGACATCCACCTGCGAGCCGATGGTTCTGTTTATCGCCCCGAACTTTTCCCGGATGCCCGGCGCGATCAGGAGAAGCGGCACGTTGAAGCGGTGCAAATCCATTTCGGTGATTTGCTCCGGGCTGCCGAAACCATGGTCGCCCAGGACGACGAAGAGCGTTTCCCGGTAATAGGGCGAGGTTTTCGCCCGTTCAAAAAACTGTCCCAGCGCCCAGTCGGAATAACGCATGGCGGTGAGATGTTCGTCCAGCGAGCCGTGGCCAGAGACCGGGGGGACAGGCAGCCTTTCCGGCAGGGCATAGGGCGCGTGGTTGGAGAGCGTCTGCGGGAGGGCGTAGAAGGGTTTACCGGCGCTGGCGGCGAGTTTTTCCAGCTCTATGTTGGCGCGCGAAAACATGTCCTCGTCGGAGACGCCCCAGGTGGGGTCGGAGAAGACCGGATCGACGTAATCGTTTCGTCCGATGAAGGCGCTCATGCCCTGGTTGGCGAAAAAGCCGGATTGGTTATCCCAGGCGAAATCGCCGTTGTAGACATACACATCCCGGTAATTTCGCGCGGAGAGAAGTTGCGGCAGGCCGGAAAAGGCGTGGCCGCCCTCCGGGGTCTGCATCAGGTATTCAAACCCCGGCAGGTTGGGAAAACAGGCCATCGTGGCGAACATGCCCTGATGGGTGTGGGTGCCGTTACTGAAAAAGCGGGTAAAGAGCAGCCCCTCGCGGGTAAGCGCGTCGAATTGCGGGGTGATGTCGCCGGAAGCGCCCAACGCGCCGACATAACGTCCGGCGAAACTCTCCAGCAAAATGACCACCACATTCCTGATCGGCAAGGTCTTTTCCGCAGGCGGAAAAAAGTCCCGGCGGATGGCGGCGCTGTCGGCGTCCACGAGGGTGTCGTTGGTGGTCAGGATGAGGTCGCGGGTGATGGCGCGGGCTTCTTCGGGCGGCAGGGCGGATGGCCAGGCGTTGTCCCTGTGCGCGGAAAAGCGGGCGCGCGCCGCGTCGGCAAGGGTGAGAACGCCATTCAAGCCCAACTGGTTGGCGAACATGGAATCGGTGGTAAAGGCGTCGCCCCAGCGCAACGGCGGCCCCTGCCGCAAGGTGCCGCGCGCGGCCAGGACGAGGAGGCAAAAACAGATGAGAAAGGCAATACCGCGCTGAGAACTGGAAATTCCCGCGTTTGCTTGGGGAAAGGAGCGGGTGCGGCGTTCGATGAAGTCGAAGAGAAAGGAAAATATACAGATGGCAATTACCCAGAAAGCGAAGAGTTCTATGAACGGAAAACCATGCCAGATCATGCTCAGGACGGTCTTGGGGTCTTCCGCGAGATACTGGAAGACAAGTCCGTTCAGGCGTTGGTGGAACTCGCGGTAGAATTCCAGTTCGATGATGCCGAGCAACAAGGCGATGGGGGTCAAAAGCGCGAAATAGCTGCGGACCGCCCAGCGCGCCGCCATGAGTCGGGGACTGGCAAGGGTGAAAAGGAGCGGAAAAAGAAGAAAGGCGACGAGCTTCAAATCGAAGCGCAGGCCGTTATGGAAGGCTTCGAGAAAGACCGGGGCGGGCGTCTCCCCGATCAATTCCCGGTTGTAGAGGAAGAGGGCAAGGCGCAGGAAGCCGAACAAAAAAAGCAACGCCAGCCCGCCCGCGCCCAGAAAGGCCAGATGCGCCCCGAGGGTTGGGCGGTAGGGTAGACATGTTGCCGCGCGGGGCAACCAAGGCATGTAAGGCGGCGGCCATGTCGTCATGATGGCGCCCGCGTTACGTCACAGCTTCCTGAGCGCATCGGCCTCGATCTCGACGGAAAATCCCCAATCCCGGTCGATTTCGCCGCGAATCTCCACGGTGTCTTTGGGTTCGACCGTCTGGCCGCGCCAGATTTCGTCATCGATCTCGACGACGATTTCCCCGGTCTTGTCGCGGAACAGATATTTTTCATCACCCAGGCCGCGCACGATATTGCCCTGCAAGGTCACGCGCGCGTCATCGGGCAGACCTTTGGCCTCCGCGATGGTCTTCGCTTCCGGCGTTGCCGAAGGCCCGACAAACCCGCCCTGCGCAAACGCCGCCGCACTCAGGAAAAAGAAGAGACCGAAAAGGAATTTTTTCATCATGATATTCTCCGGAAGTTCGTTGAAAGGGAAGGCGGCAAGCCCGTCTTCCGCCTTCATGATACACGAATCAACGCTCATCCGCCGCGCCCCAGCCATGAGGCGCATCGAAGCGGAAGAAAAGGGCGGTCATTCTGCGGCGCGTCATGTCAAACGTCAGGAGAACGTGAAATTTTCGTGCAGCCAGGAGACAGAGTGCCCTCGTATCTGCAAGCGCGGCGCGACCTGGAACGCTCCTCCTCCGTCATTCTCAGGAGCGAAGCGACGAGGCAACCCAGATGCGCAACCCCCTGTTTCCTGAAACGCCGAAGCTACCGGAGTCAGCCTGAACCGTCCTCTCCGGTAAAGCGCGGCTTGCGTTTTTCCATGAAGGCGCGTAATCCTTCGCGGTAGTCCTCGGTATCCAGGAAGGCGAAGGCGGCGATTTTTTCGTCGTCGGTGAGTGGCGCGTCGTGTGCGAGGCGGCGCATCCAGTGTTTGTGCCAACTGGCGACTTTGGGCGCGCCCGCCGTGATGCGCCGGACGGCGGAATCGATTTCTTCTTCTAGGTCACCAGGCGGCACGGCGCGGCTGACCAGGTTTTTTCGTTCGGCCTCCCTGGCGTCCAGGATACGGGATTCCAACAGCATTTCCGCTACCGCCGCCTGGCCGAACACCTTCAGCAAACCCGACATTTCGCCCGGATACATGGAAAACCCCAGCTTGTTGATCGGCGCGCCAAAACGGGCGGTGTCGTCGCAGACGCGAATGTCGCAACAGGCGGCGATTTCCAGTCCGCCGCCAATGCACGCGCCCCGTATCATCGCCAGCGTCGGATGCTGGCAATGCCGTATGGCTGTGAGCGCGCCGGCCACTTCCTCGTGATAGACGAGCGCCTGATCCAGCGTGGCGCGCAGGGTCATGAATTCCTCCAGATCGCCGCCCGCCGCGAAATGTTCGCCCGCGCCGCAGAGCACCACACACCGCACCGCCGCCTCCTCCGAGGCTGCCTCGATGACCCGGCGCAATTCCCGCCACATGGCAAAATTGATGGCGTTCAGCTTTTCGGGGTTGTTGAGCATGACTGTCGCCCGTCCCCCGTCCCGTCCATACCGAACAAGTGTCGTCATCTTCTTTTCAGTAAATAAGACCGCGCGTCCAGTGCGACAAGCGCCATTCCGATCACGGATTTTCGATTCCCGATCCCTGGCTTTTGATCCCTGACAAGGCTTCCGCCGCGTCGCGCAGCATTTTTTCCGTCGTCGCCCAGTCCACGCAGGCGTCGGTGACAGAGCAGCCGTATCTGAGTTGCTTCAGGTCGGCGGGAATGGGCTGGCTGCCCGCCTCGATGTTGGACTCGATCATGACGCCGATGATAGACCGGTTGCCCGCGCGAATCTGGTTCGTCACGTCGGCGAGCACCAGAGGCTGCATTTCCGGCTTTTTGAAGCTGTTGGCATGCGAGCAATCGACCACCAGGTTGGCGGGCAGCCCGGCCTTTTGAAGGGCTTCTTCCGCCAGCGTGATGGAGACGGTATCGTAATTGGGCTTGCCGTCGCCGCCGCGCAGGACCATATGGCCATAGGGATTGCCGGTCGTGCGCACGATGGCGACGCGCCCATCCGTATCCATGCCCAGGAAGGAATGCGGACGGGAAGCCGAAAGAATGGCATTCACCGCAACACCCAGATCGCCGCTCGTGCCGTTCTTGAACCCTACGGGCGTGGAAAGACCGGAAGACATCTCGCGGTGCGTCTGGGATTCCGTGGTGCGCGCGCCAATGGCGTTCCAGGTAATCAGATCGCCCAGGTATTGCGGCGACGTGGGGTCGAGCGCCTCTGTGCCCGTGGGCAGTCCCAGGCTATTGACCTGTAGTAGGAAATCACGCGCCTTTTCCATGCCCACATCGACGCGAAAGGAATCGTCCATGTCCGGGTCGTTGATGTAGCCCTTCCAGCCCACGGTGGTGCGTGGCTTTTCGAAATACACGCGCATGATGATGAAAAGCGTGTCGGCAACCTCGTCGGCCAGCGCCTTCAAGCGGCGGGCGTAATCCAGCCCCGCTACCGGATCATGGATGGAACAGGGGCCGACCACCGCGAAGAGGCGGCGATCCTGGCGATCCAGGATGGCGTTCAGCGCCTTGCGCGCCGAACTGACCGTTGCTCTAGCCGGGTCGCTGATGGGGAGCCGCTTGTGCAGCTCGCGCGGCGTCGGCATGGTGTCGAACGCCGCGACGTTGATGTTTTCGAGTTTTTCAGAATGCAGGGAATGCATGGGACACTGGGGTACAGGAAAGGCTGAAAGCGCCCGATTTTATCCTGTTCGCGTGGCGGACGGGCAAAAATTTTACGCACACGATTACGTGTGCGTCAGTTGCTCGAACATCGTCCGAACCGCCGCCACCTTCTCGCGCAAACCCGGCATGTGGCATGAAAACGCGAGCCGATCCGGTCCGGCCAGCCGGTAATTCCTGTCCTGTTGCGCCAACACGACAATCCTCACGGGATCGATCGGCGCTGAACGCGCGAGTTCCGGGTCAAAGGTGACAAGGACGCGATCGCCATCGGCATCCAGCTTGCGTACCCCGTAAGGTTGCAAAAAAAGGCGCAGGCGATGGACGGCGATCAGTGTCTCGCCTTGCGGCGGCAGGTGGCCAAAACGGTCGATCAGTTCTTCCTGCAGGGCGTCGATTGCCTCATCCGCGCCGCTCTCGCTCAGGCGTTTGTAAAGGCTCAACCGTTCGCAAACATCCGGGCAGTAGGCGTCCGGCAGAAGGGCAGGGAGGCGCAGGTTGATTTCCGTGGCAAGACGGGCAGGGCGGGTCAATTCCTCCTCATCCGGAATCTTGCCCGCGCGCAAGGCCGAAACCGCGCGTTCCAGCATCTCGGCAAAGAGATTGAAGCCGATTTCCTGGATTTCGCCCGACTGGTGTTCGCCCAGCACTTCGCCCGCGCCGCGAATCTCCAGATCGTGCATCGCCAGATAAAAGCCGGAACCCAGCGCCTCCATCGACTGGATGGCCTCCAGACGCTGCCGCGCTTCCCGCTTCATGCCTCTTTCATCCTCCGTCAACAAGTAAGCGTAAGCCTGGTGGTGCGAGCGCCCGACCCGGCCACGCAACTGGTGCAACTGCGCCAGGCCAAGCTTTTCCGCCCGGTTGATGATGATGGTGTTGGCATGAGGATTGTCGATGCCGGTCTCGACGATGGTGGTGCACAGGAGCAGGTTGGCGCGCCGGGCAACGAAATCGCGCATCACGCGCTCCAGTTCGCGCTCGTTCATTTGTCCGTGTCCCACGACGATACGGGCTTCGGGCAGCAGTTTTTCCAGCTTTTCGCGCAGGGTTTCGATGGTCTTCACTTCATTGTGCAGAAAATACACCTGTCCGCCGCGCTTCAGTTCCCGGAGCGCGGCCTCGCGGATGAGGCCATTGGAAAAACGAGAAACAAAGGTCTTGATGGACAGGCGCTTTTCGGGCGCGGTGGCGATGACAGAAAAATCGCGCAGGCCTTCGAGACTCATCGCCAGCGTGCGCGGAATGGGCGTGGCGGTGAGCGTCAGCACATCCACATTGGCGCGCAAGGCTCTTAAAAGTTCTTTCTGGCGCACGCCAAAACGATGTTCCTCGTCGATTACCACCAGTCCCAGGCGGGCGAATGCCACCGTCTGAGCGATCAGCTTGTGTGTGCCGATGACGATGTCGATTTTGCCCTCCGCCAAGGCGCCCAGGACATGGGCGCTTTCCTTTGCCGTCCTGAAACGGGAAAATTCCGCCACGGTAATCGGCCAGCCAGCGAAACGGTTGGCAAAGGTCTGGTAATGCTGTTCGCACAAGAGCGTCGTCGGACAGAGCACCGCCACCTGCTTGCCGCCCGCCACCGCGCAAAAGGCCGCGCGCAGGGCGACCTCGGTCTTTCCGAAGCCCACGTCGCCGCACACCAGGCGATCCATGGGTTTGCCAGACTGCATGTCTTCCAGCACGGCAGCGATGGCAGCGGACTGATCCGGCGTTTCCTCGAAGCCGAAGCCTTCGGCAAAAGCGCGATAATCGTGTTCTGAAAACGAAAAGGCGTGTCCCTGGCGCGCGGCGCGGCGGGCGTAGAGGGCGAGCAATTCGGCGGCGGCGTCCCGCGCCTGGCGCGCCGCCTTCTTCTTCGCCTTTTCCCACTGGCCGGAACCCAGGACATGGAGCGGCGCGTGTTCCGAATCCGCGCCGGAATAACGGGAAATGACGCGCAATTGGGAGACGGGCACGAACAACCGGGCATCCCCCGCATAGTGGATTTGCAGGAATTCCTGCGTCCCTTCGCCCAAATCCATGTGCGCCAGCCCCATATAGCGGCCAATGCCGTGGCATTCATGGACCACCGGGTCGCCCGCCTTCAATTCGGTCAGGTCTTTCAGCCAGTTGTCCAGGCTCGCCTTTTTCGCGCGTGTTTTCCGTAAGTTCTGGGCATTGTCCGCGTAAAGCTCATATTCGGTAAGGAACGCCAGCCGGTTTTCCAGCAACAACCCCGAATAGAGGGGCGAAACGCCCAGGGCGAATGCGTCCGCGCCCGCCAGGAAATCCGCGAGGCTGGTGGCGGAAGCGGGTTTCAGGCCGTGTTCGGCCAGCATCTGCGCCAGCGTTTCCAGACGTCCCGGCGATTCCGCCAACAGGAGGACGCGCCCCGCAAAATCCGCCATGAACCGCTTTAGGGCCATGAGCGGGTCTTTGGCGCGCCGATCGATGGCAATATCGGCGACCGGCGCGTCAGGACGGGGCGGAATCTGGATGCGCGCGCAGCCCTTGATGGCAAGGAAAAAATCTTCTTCGGAAAGAAAGAGCGCCTGCGGCTCAAGCAAGGGTCTCGTCCTATCGCCCGAAAACAGCATGGCGTAGCGCGCACGCGTCTCGCGCCAGAAATCCGCCAACGCGCCGGAAACGTTGCCATGCAGGACGAAGCTCGGGTTCGAGAGGTAATCGAACAGCGTGGCGGTTTCCTCGAAGAAGAGCGGCAGGTAATACTCGATGCCCGCCGTGGCCATGCCTGAAGAAATATCCTTGTAGACCTGCGCCTTCGCCGAATCGCCTTCGAAGGTCTCGCGGAATTTCCGGCGAAAACAGGCGCGTCCCGCTTCGTTCATGGGAAATTCCCGCGCAGGCAGAAGGCGGATTTCCTCCACCGGATAAAGCGTGCGCTGCGTATCCACGTCAAAGGCGCGAAGGGTTTCGATTTCGTCGTCGAACAGATCGATCCGGTAGGGCAGGGGTGATCCCATGGGGAACAGGTCGATGATACCGCCGCGAATCGAATACTCGCCCGGCAAGGCCACCTGGGTGACGTGTTGATAGCCCGCCAGCGTCACTTGGGCGCGAAACCGTTCCGCATCCAGCTTTTCGCCCCGGCCAAAGACAAAGGAATAGGCCGCCAGAAATGCGGGCGGCGGCAGGCGGTAGAGCGCGATGGGGGCAGGAACCAGCAATATCCGGCATTTTCCTTGCCACACCGCCCACAACGTGGAGAGACGCTCGGAAACCAGATCGGGGTGCGGCGAAAAACTGTCGTAAGGCAGGGTCTCCCAATCCGGCAGAAGCCGTGCGTCCAGATTCGGCGCGAACCAGAGGATTTCCGCTTGCAAACGCTGCGCGTCCTGCGTGCTGGCCGTGACGACGACCAGCAAATGCCCCTCATCAATCTGCGCCACCCGCGACAGCCACAAGGCGTCCTGACTGCCGGAAAGCAGCGGCCAGTCCAGCCGATGACCGGAAAGCGGCAACGGCGGATCGACAAAAAAGCTTTTGTTAGCAGTGGACACTTTTTGTTCCGGAATGTTCGTAATTTTACATAATACAAATTCCTTGCGCGGGTTGGCTGGCGGGGGCGGCGGGGGCGGGGGTTGGGAGAATCAGGAACAGCGCGGCGAGCGCGGCGGCGGATGCGGATGACAGGCGCTTTAAAATCCGCTTCCATACGGCGGATTCCTCAGGGGATTTGCACCGGTCTAATTGTGTCTCAAGGATGACAATGTCAGGGTCAAGGTCAAGGGCTTCCGCTACCTTTTCGGCTTGTGACATTGACATGGATGTCCTGCCGCTTTTCCATAAACTGACAGTTGAGCGCGTAACGCCCAAATTTATGGATGCGCGGTAGTCAGAAATTCCGCCGTTACGGGCTTTCAGTGCTTCAAGATATGCTTGCGTGTTGGTCATGGTGTTGTCCCTCCTGGTTTCTTTATAAAACAAAGATTTAAAACTTTCAACGTTGGACGGGGCTTGACAGTAAGTTTTATGGAGTTAAACATTGTCCATGTCAGACACAAAAACCGCCCGGAGTGTCTCTCCACGTTCGCGCCGGGCGGGGTCTGACAAGACCAAACGCGGGGGGATGTGACAACGTGGAGATGAGAAATGACAAACGAAGAAAAACAGCGGCACAAGAAACGCATGGCGGGGATTTTGACCATGCTGGCAGAGGGCGCGGAAACCATGCCGGATTATATATCTGAGTGGAACAAGCGATGGGCAAGGCTCAAATATTCTACGCGCCGATGGATTATCGGAGCGGCGTTGAGAGAATGCCTGACGGATGGGTCGCTCGACGAGATGGCGCGATGCGCTTACTCGGAAATCCCAACGGATTACAGGGTCAAGGTGCGCGTGAAAGTGGAAAAGATAGGCGTCGAGATTGAGCGTATCCGCGAAGCCCTGCGCATCGGAATCACGGACTAGGCCATGCGGTACGTAAGCGATGAAGCCTTCGCGCGGGAACGGCTGGCGGTCGTTCCGGATTCGTTCGCAGGCGAAATAGAGCGGGAATGGGCGCGTAAGGTCGCGTTGGCCCGGGCGATGACGCCGGGCTCGGGGCGCATCACGGCGGGCGAATACGAGGCGAACCGATGGCTAGCCGACATGACGGAGAAGTCCGAAAAAATCCGCATACCGCTCAATGCATCGGATGTCGAACTTAGGGTGTTCGCAAAAAAAATGGCAATGGAAGCGATGGATTTCATCGCCTCTATATCCAATTGCAGTGATGTTGCGGCGGTTCGCGGCGATTTGGCGCGGTTTGCAGGGAGATACGGGATTGACGCGCCGGGGCGCGAAATCGAAGACCGCCCGGCAATACGGCGCATGACGTGCGGCCGGTGGTGGCTAAAAAAGCTGCGTGGGACGCAGTGCCGCGCCATTGAATCAATGGCGATTGAACTTTGCAAGGTGCATGTCAGGGCGCAGCCTTACGCCTCGGATTCAAGCGTACGCCGCCGAATGGCGCAGCGGCGCAACAACGCAGCCGCGCTGGAAGCGATGGAAGCCATAAACATGGATACGGGCGAATCCTGCGTCATGGCGGAAATTGTCGCGCGGTCTGTGGCGAATCCGAGAATCAGGCGCGGCGAACTCATGACGAGAATAGCCGGTTTCGAGCACTTCGCCAAAATCGAGGGAGACGCCGCGAAGTTCATGACGCTTACATGTCCGTCCGCATACCATCGGATGCGGACGGCGGATGGAAATCCAGAAGCAAACCCAAAATGGAACGGCAAGACGCCAAAGGCGGCGCAGAAATATCTATGCATGGTATGGGGCAACATCCACAAGAAACTCGAAAAGGAAGGCGTCACGCCCTATGGATTCCGCATCGCGGAGCCGCACCATGACGGGACGCCGCATTGGCATCTGATGGTCTTCGTTCCAAGGGCGCAGGAAAAGCGGTTCGTGGAAATCTTCCGCCACTATGCGCTTTTGGAAGACGGAGACGAGCCGGGCGCGGCGGAAAACCGTATGGAATGCGTGGATATTGACTACAGCCGGGGCAGCGCGGCGGGTTATGTGGCGAAGTACGTCAGCAAGAATATCGATGGGTTCGCGGTGCAATTGGATTTTGAATCGGGGCGCGATGGCGTGACGGGTTCCATGCGCGTGGAGGCGTGGGCGGCGACATGGAGAATCCGGCAATTCCAGCAGTTTGGAGGACCGCCGGTCGGGGTATGGCGCGAATTGCGGCGGATGGAAGCGGACGAAGCGCATTCAGACGCGATGGCGGCGGCGCGGGCGGCGGCGGATTCCGGCGATTGGTGCGCCTTCACGCAAGCAATGGGCGGAGCGGCGCGGCGGCGAAAGGACATGCAGATTCGCGTCGCCCGGACACGGCGCGGCGAACGCTGGGATTACCTGCGCGGCGCGGCGTACCCCGCAAACCCGACACAGTACGGGGACGAGGCGGCGGAGGGCGTTTTCGGGGTAATGGACGGAAAAAGGGCTTTTCCCTCGCGGCGCGACCGGTATGAAATACGGACGCGCGGCGCGGGTTCAGTAGGGCGGAAATCGGAGATTTCCGCCCCTTGGAGTTCTGTCAATAACTGTCGCAGCCTGGCAGGAAATGACGGGGAAATATCAACGGAATGGAGGGTCGGAAATGACGAAGGAAAGGGAAAGACGCATAGAATCGATGGATTTTGCAATACGGGACTTGCGCCGGGCATTGGACACCATGCCGGTTCATGTCAAAGCGATAGCGGGGGAATACATCCTTCCTTTGGTTTTCGCGATAGATGCGGTAGCGTATGTCACGAGACTGGATGAAGAATACGAGGTAATCCAAAATGACGCATCTTGAGCGGTCGGGCTGGGGGTCGTGCGCCCTGTGCGGCGAGCGAATCGCCGTAAAGAAAAACAGGAGTGGACTGGCGTATTACAAGTGCGATGGATGCGGCGTGACGGTGCAACATAACTGGCGCAGGGAATCGGACGCCTATCTTAAAAAACACGGCGTAGGCATGGAGAAACGCGAAGAATCGCAGCAGCAAGAGCCAGCGGCGAAACCTGCCGCGAAACGCGGCGGATTGTCGGATATTTTCGGAGATTGACATGACAAAGAAGGAAACGGGCGCGGCGCCAGCGGAAAACGCCGCGCCAGCGCCAAGCGTCGAGCAGGAAGAGGACAGAATTGCGGCCTTGTCCGCGCTGGAATCGGCGGCGGACGCCGTTGGCGCGGCGGAATCGCGGCTAAAGGCAGAGGAGGCGCGGGCGGATGCGTCTGAAGCGGAGGAATGGGCGGCGGTGCCAAGTCTGCTGGGCTCCATGCTGGCGATTTACGCGCCGGATGTCGCGCAAGTCTTCACGCCAGCGGCCTGCGCGGCATGGGGCGCGGCGGCGGTGCCGGTTGCGAGGAAATACGGATGGAGCGTGAAAAACATGGGATGCGAGGCCGGTCTCGTTGTCGCCACGCTTCCGATGGCAATCGGCGCTTGGCAAGTCCTGCGCGATGAAAGGGACAGGCGCGAAGGATGGGAGCGGTACAAGAAGCATTCGGAATCCATCGGGGACGCGCCCGCGCAACGGGCGCAAAAGGAACGGGAAGCCGAAAGCGGCGGCGGCATCGGTAAAATGCCCAACGTGAAGACGGTCATTTTCGGAAACGGGGCGGCGGCCTGATGGACGGGCGGTTGATTTGCGTCTCCGGCGCGTCAAGGAGCGGAAAGACCGTCTATGTCATGCGGGCGGTAGAAAAAGCGCCGCGCCTGATGGTGTGGGATGTCGAGAGCCAATGGAGCGAGCTGCCCGGATTCGAGCGCGTGACGAGCCGGGCGGCGCTGGTTGCGGCGGCGCAAAGAAAGGGTGATCTTCGCGTCGCCTATGTCGAACAGGATGACTTGTCCAAGGGCTTCGACCTATGGGCGGGCTGCGTCCTGTACGCCGGGCGGTTTGTCGCGCCGGTTACGGCGGTCGCGGAGGAACTGGCGGACGTGACATCGATGGCAAGGGCGCCGAGAAATTGGGGGATGCTCTTGAGGCGCGGCATGAAGCGCGGAATAGACATCTGGGCAATCTCGCAGCGATGGCAGGAGGCGGACAAGACCGCGATGGGGAACGCCTCCGGCATCGTGGTTTTCCGGGCAACCACGATGAAAGACGCCGAATACGTCGCGGAACGAACGGGCATGACCAAGGAAGACGTTTGGGCGCTCGCGCCGCTTGAATACCTGCGCGTCGCCACCTATTCCCGCGAAGTCGAGCGCGGGGTCTTGACATTCTGAAAATGCGGGCGAAAATACGGGCAAGGGCTTAGGAAACCCGGAAAAGCGGAAACCGCGCCCGTAAGATTCGCGGTTTTGTTTCGTCCGTCCTATGGGCGGGAGTAGGGGGAATACAACACCGGGAAACCGGGAATAACCCTAGCCGTTCTTTTCCGGTTTTCTAACTCCCGCCCGCCGCGCGGCTTGCGCGGTATTCCTTAGAAAGGAGAAAAGAATGGACACATCGGAACTGCGCGAAGTCGAGCGTTTCTTCGCCGAAAAATTGACGGTTGCCTATGACGCGCTACGCGAAGCATCGGAGGCATTCACGGATTTGGCGATTGAGCTGCACAGGATGGAAAACGAGCGAATTTTCAAACGGAATGACGGGAGGCCATGATGGAAGACATAGAACGGCGCAAGTTCGAGGCGGAAATAGACAAGATGATGGCGGAAACCATGAAGATACTGACGGAGGCGAGATGGTATCCCTTCGTTGCGACGGCGGCGATTTTTGGCGCGGCAATCGCGGTGGTAAAGCTCTTCCTTTGACCGGCCTCGCGCCCATGAAACCCGCTCCGGCGGGTTTTTTTGTGTCTGTTACAAAAAAATTTCATGGCGGCGGGCATGGAAATCACGGCGAAACGCAGCGATTCGTCATGATTCGCCGGTCATTGACAGGGCTTGAAGGCGGGAAGGATGCTTGGGGCGTGTTTTTCACAACATCCAAAGGGGGAACCAAATGAAAGCATACATCAAGGCGGGTCTTGTCGCGGTCGCGGCGGTCGCGGTCGTTGCCTACCTGCAACGGAACGTCATTTCCGTGCCGCTCATCGGCGCGTACCTGCCTAAGTAAGGGGGCGACATGAGCCTAGGAACACTGGTGAGGGAAGGCTTGCCATTCTCGAATGTGGTAGGCACGGGCGTTGCGACTTCCACGATTACGCCGGGTCGGTCGATCGAAACCTTCCGCATGAAAATCAGCGGGACGGATACGGGCGGCGGTCAAAATCCCGTCGTGAAGGGCTTCACGCCGGAACACATCAGGCTTTTTCGCTTGAAGGCAAACGGAAAGGTCATCATCGAAGCGAGCGGCGCGGAAATCCAAACCCTGCAGAAGTATCGCGGGCAGCCGGTATCCGAAAAATTCCTTGACATCGATTTCACAGATGAATCAATGAATTCTAGATTCGACCGTGAGGTGACGAACTTTGACACGTCCTACGGAATCGCGAATCTGACCACAGAAGTACATATCGAAGGCGCGAACGCGCCGGTCATCAAGCCGATTCTGATTGAATCCGCGCAAAAGAAGAATTCGGACGGCACCTATAGCAATTGGGCGGCCTTGTTCCTGAAGATTCTCCGTTATCCGTACTCGCAAGCGAACGGCGGGCGGCTTCCTTTTCAAGTGCCTTTCGGGGCGCAATCGGGCGCGATTATCAAGCGGCTTCACGTCTTTCACGGCGGGAATCTGGAATTCCTGACGCTGAAGCAAGACGGCTTGGTATTGTTCGAGCAATCGGCGGAAGAAAACGAATATCGCCAGGTCAAGGCCGGGCGCGTTCCTCAGGAAAACGTCTTTACGGTGGATTTCGTGGTTGATGGCTCGATTGCGGAAGTACTGAACACCAAGGACGCGCGGTCGCTTGAATGGCTGATTGATTTCGGCGCGGCGGATAACGGAACGGTGATTGTTGAGTACGTCGATACGCTGGGCAACCTGTAAAGGGGGTCGTCATGGACGATTTTTTGAGCGGCTGGAATGGCGTATTGCAAGGCGTGGTGACAAGCGCCGCCGATTTGTACAAGCAGAAGACGCTCTCGCAACTCAATACCGATGGAATCGCGTACATCGAGGGGCAGCGGGCGGCGAATCAGGCGGCGTTGAATTACGCCGCGTCATCCCAATGGATGCCGATTGTGCTGATTGGCGGCGCGGTGCTGGTCGTCGCGTTGATTGTGAAGAGTTGATGAGATGGAAGAAGAAGAATCCGCCGACGTTAAATCGGAGCGGGAAGAGGAATTGCTTTCCGCTTCGTTTTTCGGCGAATTGGACGGCGGCGACAAAAAGCTGCTGCTGCTCATTGGAGCGGCGGCGGCGATTTATTTCTTTGTGAAGAGATAACATGGAATGGCTAAGCGCGGTAATGAATGCTTTATCTTCCTACGGTGGCAGTGGAGGAGGTTTGGGGGGGACAATGTACACGGTATCGCCTGAGAGTACGACAGCGCTTGAAAGCAAGGCTTTCGGGTCGCGCGTCGGGTTCGATAATAGCGGATGGACAGTCTCGACAAGCGGGAGCAGCGCCAGCGCGTCGCGTTCGCAGAGCACGGAAGGTTCTGACCTGGCGAAATACATAGTACTAGGAATTGCCGCTATCGCAGTCATTGGATGGACAAAGAAAAAATGACGGATTTCATTATCTCGCCTTCGGAATGGTCTGAAGAGGTAGAAAAAACGATGAATAAAACCTATCCAAAACTTTCTGATAGCGCGTTTGAATTCATGAAAAATTCAAGCGTTTTTAGGGTGACGTGCGATGGCGAAACGGTCGCGTTTTTCTGTCTCGCAATAGATGGAGATGAGGGCGTTATGTTCGGCGCGGCGGCAACGGGGAAAAGCGCGGGACTTTATGACTTGTGCCTACCCTATGCTGAATCTCTCTTTAGGGGGGTATCCAGCATAAGGGCGCATGTGGAAAGGCCGGGCGCTGCCCGTGTGCTTGGCAGGCATGGATATACAGCGCAGGAAATCGTAATGAGAAAGGCGGTTAAAAATGTCGGGTGATGTCGGCTCTTCTAAAAAATCGTCGAGCCAAACGAATACAACGTCCACAAACACAGACAAGCGAATCGTCGCGGACGCGAACGCTACCGTCTTATCAACGGATAACGCTTCGGGCGCGGTCGTCAATATCACGCAGGACGCGACGAACGGCGAAGGATTCGGGCGGCTTCTGGATTTGGCGGAGGGGATTTTCATCGGCGGCGGCGAAATGGTCAGGGAGATTTCGGATTCGGCGCAAGCCGGGCTTCAATCCGTCAATACGGCGGCGAACGACAGGGAAGGGCAGATTGACCAGAAAACAATCGTCATCCTTGCGGCGGCGGGCGTCGCGGCGCTTTATTTTGGCAGGAAGAGATAGCATGTTCATTAAAACAAAAGTTTCGGCGGGAGAGGTCAAGGAATTCCGGGAGGTCGGCAAGTTTTTCAGGCTGATGGAATCGGAGCGCGAAGTCACGGTCATCTATTACGCAAGGGGTTCGGAGATTGCGCGGGCAGAGGGCGTGAAGGGCGGTTACGCCGAAATATTCGCCGATGAATTCGACGGAATCAAGATAATCTCGAATACCGGGCAGAACCTGCAATTCGTCATTCGTAACGCATCAAACGTAGCGTATGACACGCCGCCGGTCGGAAACGTCAATGTCGTCAATAATAACGGCGTCTTCTCCCAATTCGTGGAAACGGTCAATAGCGAAGAGGACGTTCAGTTATTGCCGGAGAATGAATCCCGGCATTACCTGCTGATTCAGAATCTTTCCGTGTCGCAGACGATTTATTTGTCGTTTTCGGGCGTGGCGGTAGATGGCGCGGGCGTGAAACTCTATCCGGGCGGCAGTTTTTCGACGGACAGCTTTTGCACGTCGAACGAAGTACGGGCGCTGGCGGACGCGGACGGCGCGTCCGCGCTTGTGATTGAGGGTTGAAAAATGGGCATTTCATCGGTTCCCGCCGTGACGCTTGCCGAAAATCCGGCGCTGGATTACCGGGGCGCAAGGCCGGTATCGGCGGATTGGGTTTTCGCCAGGACGGGCGGCGAAAAATCCTTGACGGGTCGGCAGGTCTTCAATGCGAATGGCACTTTCACGGTTCCGCCCGGCGTGACGCGCGTCTATGTCACGATAGTCGGCGGCGGCGCGGGCGGTAGCGCCGGGGGTTACGGCAATTATGATGAAAGCAATGGAGGTTATGGCGGAGACGGCGGAAACGGCGGCGGCGCGGGCAAGTCGGCATATGCGCTTAAGTTGGATGTCGTTCCGGGCGAAAGTCATGCGGTAGTAGTAGGCGCGGGCGGCGCGGCGGGCGGAGCGGGCGGGGCGTCGGGTTTTGGAGAAAGCAATTGGCGCGGCGGCGGCGTTGTCGGAGAAGGCGGTAAGGGTGTATTGGGAAGAGCGAGTTCAGGAACGGGCATTTACGATATAGGCGGCGCGGCGGGCGGCGGCGGCGCGGGCGGGAATTCACTTTTCGGAGGCGGCGGGGCAGGTGGAAAAGCATCGACGAATGGAAACCCCGGCGCGGGCGGCGTGGGCGCGCAATACGGCGCGGGCGGCGGAGGCGGCGGCGGCGGATTGAAAGGCACTAGCGGGTCTAACGCGGGCGGCGCGGGCATTGTCGTGGTCGAATGGTGAGGAACCCAAAAAATGGCTTATTACAAACACATAGACGC
>JAIRMN010000101.1 GCA_031258715.1 Zoogloeaceae bacterium | reverse complement strand
AAGGGGGAAGCAGGTAGTCCGTCTCTCGATCAATCGGCTGTGAGCTTCATCGCGCCCTCTGGCTATTTCTGGGACGATGATTATCGCATTGGAGGGGAAAGTCCGACAGACTGATAGGGGATGACCCGCGACGATACAAGAAGATGTACTGGGCCAGTACATATTGCACTCATGGTTGTTGAACTCGGAGATGAATTGTAGCGGGGATCGCAACCCGATGGCATGATGTGGTCGCTCGGCGTTGTACCCGTCAAGCCAGTGGAACAGTTTCGGGTTGAAGGCGTGCAAGCCGGTGAAGAGCAATTCGTCGTGGAAGTCGGCGAATTCGTCCTGGAATCGGAGAAATGCTTGTCGAACTCACTGCCGTTGTCGGTCAGGGCAATGGTTATGGGGTGGGGGAAGAGCGTCTGGGCCAGTTGCCAGACGGTGCTGGCGGCGGCGCTGTTGCGGGTGGGCGATGCCAGGGCAAAGGCGAAGCGGCTGTGTGTGTCGGTCAGGGTGATGAGGTCGCGCCGAAGGCCGTCGCGGCGCCGTTCGATGGTGTCGAGCGCGACGCGATGTCCGGGGAACTGCGCCTTGAAGAGTTTGGGCTTGCGCAGGCGCTGCGGGCGTGCCGGGCGGGGCTGGCCGCGAGCGCCCAGGCGGGTAGGCGTGTGGCGCGCGGCGCAGAAAACCGTCAGCAAGACATGGATTTTTTTCTTTGCCCAGGTTGGGATGTCGTTTGCGCAGCCGCCGGATTTCGGCCAGCGCCAGTGCGGGCCACTGACGTTGCCTGCGGTGCCGGGGCGCCCGGCCCTGGCTGGCGAGGCCGGCCATATGGCCGCCTCGCCAGCCAGACGTGACTGCCCGTTGAACCGTGTCCGGCGACTGACCCTGAAAGCGTCAAGGGTGGCCTGAAGGCCATGTTTACGCCGGAAAGACAGTATGCGATAGCGCCGCCGCGCTTCGGTTTCCTCTTCCATCCCCCAGCGTAGCGCATACGCCCACAGACGGTAGAACCCCTTTGCCTTATGTCCCAGCCCCTGGATCCGCATCGCTCTTCCCTTCTGTGAGCGAGTGCATTATGTTTCTGGCCTTACGCAGAAGAATCCGAATCGAGAAACGGTTGTGGCCTGGCTTGCTTCCCGATCTCACCCTCCGGTCTTCTATCCCCGATCTTTCGAAATCCAGATCAGGCTCGCCATGCGGCCGGTCTTGCGGTCGCGACGCCAGGAAAAGAAGCGGTCAGCATCGCAGAAAGTACAGAAATCGCCGCCGAAAACCTGGGTGAGGCCAAAACGAAAAAGTCTTTGGCGGGCAAGATGGTAGAGGTTGGCGCAGTATTTCCGCGCTGTCGCGTCCGGCGTATCCCGCGGCGCGGCTTCCCGGAACGCGGCGGCGTCGGCGGGATATCGATCGACGAAGGCGGCGCGCACCTCTTCGTCGACGATGAAGGCGTCCGGGCCGATGGCGGGGCCAAACCAGGCCAGCAACGCTTCCGGCGCGACGCGCATGGCCGCTACCGTGTTTTCCAGCACGCCCGCCAACAGGCCGCGCCATCCGGCATGAGCCGCTGCAACGACCTTGCCTTTCGTATCGCAAAACAACACCGGCAGGCAATCCGCCGTCATGATGGCGCAAGCCAGCCCCGGCGCGCGACACACGGCGGCGTCGGCAGATGGCGCGACATCCGAAAGGCGCAAGGCTTCCGAGAGTTCCACCACTTCCGCGCCATGCGTCTGCGAGAGCCAGACGGGCGCGGCGGGCAAGAGGCAGCTCAGGAGGGCGCGGTTGCGGCGCACGGCTTCCGGCGCGTCGCCCACGTGCGCACCCAGGTTGAAGCCCGCGCAGGACTGGAGGCTGGCACCGCCAATGCGCGTGGTCTGCGCGCTCCCAACCGTTTGCGGCACAGGCCAGTCGGGATGGATGAATCGCGGCGCGGCAACAAATGATGAAGTCATCATTTTTCCGCGCCTGCCGCCAACTCCGCCAGCAGATTCGCCATGTCCTCCGGCGGCTGCGCTTCCCAGGACATGTTTTCGCCGCTGGCCGGATGGCAGAGCGCCAGGCGCAGCGCGTGCAGCGCCTGGCGGGAAAAGGCCGGCAACCCCGGCGGCGCGGCGCGGCCATAGCGGGGATCGCCCAAAAGCGGATGTCCCAGATGCGCCATATGCACCCGGATTTGATGGGTGCGTCCGGTTTCCAGTTGACAGGCGATCAGGGTTGCGCCGCGATAACGGCGCAGGACTTGATAGCGCGTGACGGCGGGCTTGCCCGCGCGCGTCACCGCCATGCGGGTGCGCGTCTGGGCGTGACGGCCAATGGGCGCGTCGATGACGCCATCGCGCGTGATCTCGCCCAGCGCCACCGCCAGATATTCGCGCCGGACGCTTCTTTCCTGCAACTGGCGCACCAGCGAAGCCTGCGCCGTCAGGGTGCGGGCGACGACCATCAGTCCGCTGGTTTCCTTATCCAGCCGATGCACAATGCCGGAACGTGGAATCGCGGCAAGCCGCGGATCATGATGCAGCAAGGCGTTCAGGAGCGTGCCGTTCCGGTTGCCGTTGCCGGGATGCACCACCAGGCCGGCGGGCTTGAGAAGGACGAGGATGTCGGCATCGGCAAAACGAATGTCGATGGCGATGTCTTCCGGCGCGTCCGCCAGGGATTCAGGCAACGGCGATGGAATGAGCGTCAGGATTTCGCCGCCGCGCAGCTTCTTTCGCGCGTCGCGCGTCTCGACGCCATCGATTTGCGCCTGTCCATCCTTGATCCACGCCTGAAGGCGGCTGCGCGAATACTGCGGCAGGAGAAAGGCCAAAGCCCGATCCAGACGCTCGCCCGCCGCTTCCGACGGACAGGAGAGGATTTGCGGCGGAGGTGTTCTATAATCCCCGGAGTTTTCTTCAGGATGTTCCATATGCGAAGTGTACCCGTTATCGCCGGGGACGGACGCCAAAGTCCCCCTTCCCTCTCCCGTCTGCGCCTTCTCGTGTTCGCCGCGCTCTTTTCCGGCCTTTCCGCCTGTGGCCTTTTGCCCGCGGAAATCGACCAGACCGCCGACTGGTCTGCCGCCCGTCTGTACACGGAAGCCAAGTCCGCTTTCGACGACAATAACTGGGAAGAGGCGCTCAAGTATTACCAGAAGCTGGAATCCCGTTATCCCTATGGCCGCTACGCCCAACAGGCGCAGATGGAAGCCGCCTACGCCCGTTGGAAGGATGGCGACGAGGCCGCTGCGCTGGCGGATTGCGACCGCTTCATCCGCCTGCATCCCAACCATCCCAGCGTCGACTACATGTATTACCTGAAAGGGCTGATCACTTTCAACGGCGACCTGGGCTACATGGGGTATCTCAGTTCCCAGGATCAGAGCGAGCGCGACCCGAGGTCGGCGCAGGAATCCTTTGACGCCCTGAGGGAGCTGGTCACGCGCTTTCCGCAGAGCAAGTACGCGCCGGACGCGCAGGCGCGCATGAATTATCTGGTCAATATGCTGTCCGCGCATGAAGTGCACGTCGCCCGCTATTACCTGAAGCGCGGCGCGTATCTGGCCGCCATCAATCGCGGCCAGTACGCGATCAAGACCTATCCCAACACGCCCGCCCTAGAAGAAGCCAGCTACATCCTCGTGCTCGCCTACGACAAGCTGGACATGCCCGAACTGCGCGACGACGCCCTGCGCGTCATGCGCCTGAACTTTCCCGACAGTCGCTACTACACGCAGGGACTGGAACCCAAAAAGCCCTGGTGGAATTTCTTTTGAACACGCCGCCACCCGACATCGGACTGATTTTCAGGGCGCTCGCCTTCGCCGCCGGGAAACACCGCAACCAGCGCCGCAAGGACGCCGAAAAAACGCCCTACATCAACCATCCGGCGGCGCTGGCCGATGTGCTGATCAATGAGGGCGGCGTGACGGATACCGAAACGCTGTGCGCCGCCCTGCTGCACGACACGATCGAAGACACCCCGACGACGGCGGAAGAATTGCGCCAGCAGTTTGGCGAGACCATCGCACGCCTGGTCGAAGAAGTTTCCGATGACAAAACTCTGCACTGGCGCGAACGCAAGCGCCTGCAAGTCGAACGCGCGCCCCATATATCGAGACAGGCGCAATGTATCAAACTGGCCGACAAGATCTGCAACCTGCGCGATCTCATCGCCGCGCCGCCCGCCGCATGGTCGACCGCGCGACGACGCGCCTATTTCGAATGGGCCAAAGCCGTGGTCGACGCCATCCGCGCCGCCAACCCCGCGCTGGCCGAGCGCTTCGACCAAATCTACGCCCAACGCCTTCGCCCGGATCTGGGTTACGGACAGAAGACTGAGGACTGAAGACAGATTTGTCTTCAGTCCTCAGTCACGATTCCCGCTTCGTCAATCAGGAGCCAAGCGTCAGGAAGAACCCCACGCGCTCATTCCTCGGCGCGATCGATGGGGGAATCTCGGCGGCGGTTCGGCCATCGAAACACGAAACAGGGGAGGTAAATATGGACAAAGTGGATTTTCCGGTCGGCGAGGTTCGGCGTTATCTGGAGCCGGGGCCGATTGTGCTGGTGTCGTCGTGCTGGCGGGAACGGGCGAATGTCATGACGTTGGGCTGGCAAACGGTCATGGCGTTTTCGCCTTCGCTGGTCGGCTGTCTCATTTCCGCCGCCAATTACAGTTTTGAACTCATCCACAACAGCAAGGAATGCGTGATCAACCTGCCAACTACGGCGCTTGCCGATACGGTGGTGCGCATCGGCAATACATCCGGCGCGGACATCGACAAATTCAGGGAATTCGGCCTGGATACCGGCAAGGCCAAACGCGTCAAGGCGCCGCTCATCGAAGCCTGTCACGCCAATTTCGAGTGCCGCCTCTACGATGACGCGCTGGTCGATGCCTACAATTTTTTCATCTTCGAAGTGGTCAAGGCGCACGTCGCGCCCCTGCCCGAACACCCCGAAACCCTGCACTACAAAGGCAACGGCGTATTCATGCTTTCCGGCCCCATCCTCAACAAAAAGACACTTTTCCGGCCAGGAATGCGCTAATCGGAAACCCCCAAAACGCTGCCGTCGCATCGCTTTTTTGGAATGGCGCGAGCAGGCCCGCCTTTGCAGCGCCATGAAATTTTTTCGCCTTCCCGTGATGGAATCCACACAACAACCTGCTTGATGGTTCCCCCGCGAACGATCACCAAACCCGCGTCGGTCAGCAAAAGCGCCGTCCTGCCCAGGAAAACCGCTTCCTCGTCCTTGATCTTGCAGGGAGGACTATATAACCATAGTTTCTTTGTCTCCTGATTCCTGTCTCCTGGCACGCCGAAGCCAACGTAAAGGCCGACTGGATTGCCGCGACTTACGGCCTCGCATTGGCGAGGGAGGAGCGTCATTGCGAGCGCGGCGCGACTTGGCAATCGGGCGTCAGAAATCAGGAGACAGAGCACCCCCGCCTCATCAAAAGCGCGGCGCGACCTGAGACGCTCCCAACCTCCGTCAAAAGCGAGGAGCGCAGCGGTGAAGCAATCCAGATTCGTAACCTGCGGCTTGATACGCCAGTAACTTTTCTGCTTTCTGTCTTCTGATGCTATGCTTCGTCCGTTTTCAGGTGCCGTCCATCCTTTTCGGATGGCGGTTAAACGGGAAAGCGGTGCGCGCCCCTCGGGGCGCAATGCCGCTGCTGCCCCCGCAACGGTAAGCGCGCATAGCGTCGTCAGTATGCCACTGGGTTTATACCTGGGAAGGCGGCGACGCCGAGGATTCTCTTGACGCGCAAGCCCGGAGACCGGCCTGACAACGCCCGATGGACACGTTGCGGGGTGGCAACGCCGGAAATCCTTCCGCGTGGCTTTTCCCCTTTCCGGCAACGTTTCCTTTTCCATCCTTTTCAGTCTGCGGGGACGCGGACGTGAGAGAAAACGTCATGCCTTCATTTACACCCTCTTTCAGGGCGCTGGCCGCCCTCATTCCCCCACTCTTCATGCTGACGCCCGCTTTTGCCCAGCTATCCGGCGAAGAAAAAACCCTGGAGACCATCGTCGTCACCGCCACGCGACAGGCGGCGCGCGCCAGCGAACTCCTCGCCGATATGACCGTCATCGACCGCGCGACCATCGAAAAAAGCGGACAGGAGACCCTGCCCGAATTGCTCGCGCGCCAGCCCGGGGTGCAGGTTTCCAGCAACGGCGGACCGGGCGCGGCCGCAAGTATTTATTTGCGTGGCGCGAACAGCGCGCATACCAAAGTCTTGATCGACGGCATTCCGGTAAATTCCGTTTCGCTCTCGGGCTTTCCCTTGCATTATCTTGCGCTTGCCGACGTGGAGCGCATCGAAATCCTGCGCGGTCAGGCATCCGCCCTCTATGGCGCGGACGCCGTTGGCGGCGTCATCCACATCATCACCCGGCGCGGACGGACGGGGCTTGCCGCCGACGGCTTCATCGGCTACGGCAGCCACGACACGCAACAGGCCAGCGCAGGCATTTCCGGCGGCAACGCACAGTGGCGCTTTCGCGTGGAAGCCAACCATTACCAGACCGATGGTTTTTCCGCGCGACGCCACGCCCGTAACAAGGACGCCGATGATGACGCCTATCGCAACATCGGCGGCGCAGCCTCGGTTTCTTTCCTGCCCGCCGCAGGTCATGATATTGGAATAAACTATCGGAAAAACAAGGGCATCTCGCATCATGATAGTTTCTCTTCATCCGGCGATTACGACCAGCGCGTCCGTTTTGAAAACGAAGTCTGGCAACTGTTCAGCATGAACCGCATCCTGGAAAACTGGCAAAGCGCCTTGCGTTACGGCGAGGCCGAAGACAGGCAGGACGCTTACGAGGGTCTCGATACCTGGTCGTTCCTCATGCCGGTCGACAACATTTCCAGCTTTCACACGCGCAACCGCTTCCTCAGTTGGCAAAATGACATCGACCTGCCCATCGGCAAGGCGCTGCTGGCGGTCGAACGTTTGAAGCAGGAAGTCGGCCCCAGCCACGACTATACGGGCGCGGCCTCCTACACGGATTCGCCCGACAACCACAACACCTCCTTCCTGCTCGGCTGGACGGCGCATCTGGAAAAGCATAGCTGGCAAATCAACGCCCGGCGCGACAAGCACTCCGAGTTTGGCAGCGAATCCACCTACGGCCTCTCGTATGGCTATCAGTTCAATGACGCCTTGCGGTCGCGCGTCAGTTACGGCACGGCATTCAAAGCGCCGTCGGCTTACCAGATGTACATGGACATGGGATGGGGCTATCACGGAAACCCCGACCTGAAACCGGAAACGGCAAAAAACGGCGAAGTGGCGTTAACTTGGGAACGAGGCGCGCATCGGGTCTCGGCAATCTATTACCGCAACAAGATTAAGAATCTGATCGATTGGAAGGTGAACACCTACGAAAACGTCGACAAAGCGCTCCTGGAAGGCATAACGCTTGCCTATGCCGGACAATTCGGCGCGTGGCGTCTGGCGGCGACCTACGACTGGCTGAACGCCGAAAACCAGAGCAAGAATGCGGCGGGCGTCGGCTACGAACGTCTGGGACGCCGCGCGCGCGACAAGGCAACGCTCGCCCTGGCGCACACCTGGGGCAAGCTGGAAACCGGCGTGGAACTCATCGCCATCGGACGGCGCTATGACGTGAACTACCTGAAAACTGACCTCAACAAGGAAGAACTCGGCGGTTATGGCCTCACCAACCTCACCGCCCGCTACGCGCTCGGCAAGAACCTCACACTGGAAGCCCGGCTGAACAACCTCTTCGACAAGCAGTACGAAACCGTCCGCTACTATGGCACGGACGGCTTCAACGCCTTCATCGGCCTGCGTTATTCGGGGGAGAGATGACAGAGGACGGAAGACGGAGGAGAGAGCGGACGCTACACGGCCTTTGGAATTTGTAGCCTGGAATCTGAACGAAACGGAGCGCCTCATGACAATCCCGCGACATACCGGCCACTGTTCACAGACCACAGAGCGCGCATGGCGCGCGCTCTGTCTTCTGTCTTCTGTCCTCTGTCTTCTGCTTCCTGTCGCTCGCGCCGAGGATTGTCCGCGCATCGTCAGCCAGTCGCCTTATCTGACACGGGCGCTGGAATGGCTGGGGCGGGGCGCGTGCATCGTCGGCGTTTCCCGCTATGACCGCGAGGAGATGGCGCTCCCGCGCACGGGCGGCATCCTCGATCCGGACGCCGAAGCGATCCGCGCCCTTGCGCCGGACCTCATCGTCACGTCCAACTGGGCTGACGCCGAACAGATGGCGAAGGTCACACCGCCCGGCGCGCGGTTGTTGCGTCTCGACGGCTTCGCTTCGCTCGCGGATGTCGAAATCATGTTGAACGCCCTGGCAGACGCCAGTCACGCCAGGGATGGCGCGGCCAAAATCGCCGCCTTCGGCAAAGCCTGGCGCGAAGCCGCCCAAAGGCTCGCGGCGAAAAACCAGGGGAAGCGCGTACTCGTCCTTTCCAGTTGCATGGGCAAACCCTACGCCTTTGGCCGCGGACACCTCGTGGGCGACCTCTTCGCGCAGGCGGGCTTCGAAATAGCGGAAACCGCCCCGAAAATCCGCCATGCCGATGTGGAAACCCTGATAATGGAAACCAACCCGGAAATCGTGGTCGCGCTGGGAAACCCCGCCGCCGAGTCCTGCCGCGGAATCGCGCCCCGCCTCAAGGTCAGGATCGTCGGTCTCGACGCCGCCCCTTTCATCCACCCCGGCCCCGGTCTCCTGGAAGCCTACGCGGAAATCCTGGAAGTCTTTGACGCCGACAAGACGCCCTGATCACGCCCCCTGCCCCGCCCAACCCGTCAAAAGCGGGAGCGGGGCGCGAAGCGACGAAACAATCCAGATGCCTAACCTGCGGCGCGAAGCGCCGGTAACTTTTCTGTCTCCTGTCTCCTGACTCGCTTCGCGGCAACGCCAGAGCATGCCGCTGGAAAAGGGCGCATGTATCATTCCGATCATCCAGCGACGATGCCGACGCACGCGACCATTGCATGCGAACATCCTGCAGGAAATTGTGTGCCGAGGCTTCTTTTTTTGATTGCATCCCTCATCCGTGGAGGATATTGACATGTCGAGATCGCGCAAGGCATGGCGTTTCCCAGGAAACGCCGTCAAGATGATGACAAAAAGGTATTTTCTGAGTGCGGGGAAGATGGTGGCGACCAGCATGGCGCTTCTCTGTCCGCGGGCTACAGTACGCAGGGCAACTCCGCAAACCAGGTAAATATGGATGAGTATGAATTCGAGGTCATTGATTTCTACGATCCCACAGCCGAAAACGTGCAATCTGCAATAGATGCGTATCTGGGAAAATTATCCATTCGAGGCAGATCAGATATTCAAAAGAAAAAAATAATACCGGACATTCATTTGGATACCAACCAAAACTGCGGACGGGGAGTTCCGTTTTTCTCTGTCTCCTGACGCCTGATAGCGCGTAAAATGCGTCTTCCCGGATTCCTCATACCGATCGCAATGTCCCGGATCGCCCTGCCCCCTCGTGAAGAAATTGTCGCCGATGTGCGTCGCGCGTTGGAAGAAGATGTCGGGCGCGGCGACCTGACGGCGGAACTTCTTCCGCTGGAACAACGGATCAAGGCCAGGGTGATCGCGCGAGATGACGGCGTTCTCTGCGGGCGGGCGTGGTTCGATGCGTGTTTTGCCCAACTGGATGGCGGAGCGCCGACGCGCGTCGACTGGCAAGTCGAGGAGGGCGGGCGCGTGGCCTCCGGGCAAACACTCTGCGAACTGGAAGGCAGGGCGCGCGCGGTGATAAGCGGCGAGCGCAGCGCGCTCAATTTTCTGCAACTTCTTTCTGGCGTCGCCACCAAGACCCGGCGGTACGTCGAGGCCGTCGCCAGAACCCGCGCGCAGATCGTCGATACCCGCAAGACCCTGCCCGGCCTGCGCCTGGCGCAAAAATACGCGGTGCGCGTCGGCGGCGGCGGCAATCATCGCCTTGCGCTCTGGGACGCCATTCTCATCAAGGAAAACCACATCATGGCCGCGGGCGGCATCGCGGCCGCCATGAGCGCCGCCTTGCGCATCGCTCCGGCGCATTGCCGCTTTGTCCAGATCGAGGTGGAAAACCTGGCGGAAATGGAGGACGCGCTGGCCGCGAACGCGAAAATGCTGTTGCTCGACAATTTCGATCTCCCCACGCTTCGCCAAGCCGCGCGGCTCAACCGGGGACGCGCCGTCCTGGAAGCCTCCGGCGGCCTCACCCTCGCCGACTTGCGCGCCGTCGCCGAAACCGGCATCGACCGCATTTCCGTCGGCGCGCTCACCAAGGATATCAAAGCCTTCGATCTATCCTTGCGCGTTATTTCCGGCGCGTGAATCCAGGCCAGGATCTCCCGGCGCGTCCTCCCCGGCGGGCAGGGACTGTTGCGCGATGCCGCGCCGGGCGAGCTGGTCGGCGCGTTCGTTGCCAGGATTGCCCGCGTGTCCCTTGACCCAGATCCATTCCAGTCGATGCGGGGCGGCGAGCGCATCCAGCGTCTGCCAGAGTTCGACGTTTTTCACCGCCTTCCTGTCGGCGGTTCGCCAGCCCTGTTTTTTCCAGTTGTGTATCCAGAGGCCAATCCCCTGCTGCACATAGACCGAATCAGTATAGAGGCGGGCGGAAACCGGGCGTTTGAGCGCCGCAATCGCCTGTATCACGGCGGTCAGTTCCATGCGGTTGTTGGTGGTATATGCTTCGCCGCCCCAAAGCTCGCGCGTCTCGCCGCCGCAAATCAGCAACGCGCCCCAGCCGCCGGGGCCGGGATTGCCGCTGCACGCGCCATCGGTGTAAATCTCGATTGGCCGCTCGTTCATGGTAGTCCTCCTTTATGTGTCTTGTGTGTGGCGGGCGTCAGCGCCTTGCCCGCGAGGTTACGCCGATCCCACGCGGGGAGGATCAGGTGCATCCCCACTACCCGCTTGACGGCGCGCAACATGTAGACGCTGCCCGCGAAGCCCCACCAACGGTCGCCCGCCAGTTCCATGAAACGCCAACGCCTGAAGAGCCATTGCTCGCTTCTGGAGGGTGGCGCGTAAAGGCCGAACACGCCCCGATCCACTTCGAAACCGAGCAGTTTCAGCCAGTCCCTGAGACGCGACACGGAAAGATAATGCGCGTTCCAGGGAAACCCCTGCTGCTGGCGCGCGGCGACGGACATCAGCCTACGCCGCGCGCCCCAGAGCGACAGCGGATTGAAGCCGAGAATGAACAAATGACCTTCGGGACGCAGGATACGTTCGACTTCGCGCAGGATCTGGTGCGGTTCCGGATAGAACTCCAGCACGTGCGGCAGGATGGCCATATCCACGCTCTGCGCGGCAATCGGCAGGTGGGTGAAGGCGCACGCCAGGGCGCCGGGCGCGTCGGGACTGTCGTTCAGTATCTGGCGCAGGGGCATCCGGTTGGCGCGCAGGAAGTCCCGCTCCGGCAGGCCGATTTGCAGCGCCTTGAAGCCGAAGACATCCGCCACCGCCACGTCCAGCCGCGCCGCTTCCCAATCCAGCACATAGCGTCCCTGCGGCGTATGCTGCCATGCTTCGAGGCCAGGAATCGACATGATGTGACGCTCCGCTTCAAATATCGAATATCGTCGTGTTGCCCGCGTTCCGCGAAGATTCAGGATAGCGGATTTTACGGATTCTCGTCCCCGGATTCCGGGTATCCGCTTTCTTCTTCGGTGGGATCTTCCACTTCTTCTTTTCTCAAGCCTTCGAGCCTGGCCTCCATTTCCCGCGCGCGCGCAAAGAAATCCGCCTCGGATTCCGGCGCGACCACGCGCCAGGAAGGGGGAAACAGGGTTCTGAGGTAGGCGTTCCTGGCCAGGCGGTTTTCAGCCCTGAACGGTTCCCCCATCAGCCATTGCACCACCATTATGGCAAAAGCCAGCAGAAACACGATGATCGCCTTTTGCCGCAGGCGTTTCACGCTGACGACATAGAGATGCCCCAGGCAGGCCACCGCCACTACCAGCCATTTGCAGACAAATCCGTATTGCGCCGCCAGCGGACTGGAAAAGGCAAAAATCACCCACGACCAGAAAAAATCCAGAAGCAGGATGGCCATGAAGGCCAGGAGCGCAATCATGGCGTGCCAGACAAGACGCGCGGCGCCCGACAAGAGACGCGAGATCAGGCCCCACAGCCCCACCCATATTCCCAGGGAGGAGGCCACGGCCAACACTTCGTCCAGGTAGTAGCTCATCGTGCTTTCCCCGGTATTCTCCAGCCAGCGCAGCAGCGTTTGCAGAAGCACCGCGAAAACCAGGAGCAGGACGAGCCACGGCCACATGCGCCTTTCCTGCCGCATTTTCCGATCGTCATCCACCCTAAACTCCGTTTCGCGTACGCGCAGCCAGGTCTGGCCGATACGCATCAGGGTATTGCCGTCCAGTCGCAAGGCCAGGTGACGCGCGCCCGCTTCGTCGTAGAGGCCGTTTTGCGTCCCCAGGTCTTCCGCCATGAGGCCGCCCTTGGCGTCGCGGAAAACACGCAGATGGCGTGGCGCGACATAGGGATCGTCAATGACCAGCGCATTGTCGTAACCGCGCCCGATCAACAGATCGTCCGTTGGCGACGCGTGACGCGCCAGCACTTCCTTGTGACGCGACAGGCGTTCAATCCAAATCATGATCGGCTTTCAGCATGGCGAGAAAATCCCGGCTTATGAGAATGGCGTGTTCGAAGCTGACGCCCGCCATCGCCAGTTTTGAAATCAACGCCTCGTCGTTCCGGTCTTGCGTCACGGCAAAAAGCCTGAAATCGTAAAGACCGGGAAAATCGTGATAGGCGCGCGCGCACCAGGTCAGGCGTAAAACAGGACGGTTCATATCCGCCACGCCGGAGAGAAAATCCTCACGGCAATCATAGGCGGTCACACCCCTTCCCCAGCCATAGAACCCATTCTTGGTATTGTCATTCGTCTCGCGCGCGAACTGCACCGCGTTGAAATCGACGTTTTTCAGGTGGGTGTGCGCAATCATCGCGCTGCCAACATAGGTGTCATCCGCCAGATAAATCCCGGTATCCGTATTGCAAAAAGACTCATTGAGCAGGGACTTCGGTTTGGGACGCGCGTTGCGGTTGGTTTCCGACCAGCAATCAAACCACGCGGCTCGACTTTCCGGGACGCGATAGCTGCCGAAAACGACTTCCCGGAAGCCCTCGGTCTTCAACGCCGAGAAAAAGCCGTCCTGCCAGCGCAGCACTTGCGCGACAATCTCCCCGCGTATGCCTGGGGCATCCATCTCCTCGCGTGTCCTCGCTTCTTCGAGCAGACGATGCGCCGCTTCGGCGGGCACCAGGAAACTGATCAGGTCGCCTCCCACGCGCTTGGCGACATTGATGCCGACGACGCGGTTTTTCAGGGTGACGACTGGCCCACCGCTCATGCCGGAATTCAAGGCGCCCGTAAAATGCACCCGCGCCTGATAGCTTTTCTCCACCAGTCCGTTGTAGGTGCCTTCGACGATGCCAAACCCCAGATCCAGGGGATTGCCCATTGAAAAGAGCCGCTCGCCCTTGGTGAGTTTTCCCGTCACCGCCGCCGCGTCGAATTCAAACGGCCTGAAACGCGCTCCCGGCGGCGCTTCCAGGCGCACCACGGCGAGATCGTTGATGACGTCGATGGCATAGAGCCGCAACGCGCCGCTCGTGCCGTCGGCGGCGGCATATTTGAGTTGATAGGTTTGGGGTTCCAGCGCGTATCGCGAAACGACGTGATAATTGGTCATCGCCAGGCCGCGCGCGTCGACGATGAAGCCAGAGCCGAGACTGGCCTGTTTTTGCGTGGATTTGAGCAGGGTACGGATTTGCAGGAGCCGGGGCTGGGCATCCTTGAAAATCCGTTCGGCGGCGGAAGACAATTCGCGCGCCTTCCCCGGCGAAGCCGCTTCCGCCTGTGCCTGAAGATCGCACGCAAAAAGGCCAAGGCAAAGCGCGAAAGCGGTTTTTGGGATGGAAGCGCGCATCATTTTCTGTCCTGATGAAGGGTTCGGCGGCATTCTACAGATTCTCCTGAAATCACGCTTTCTTCTGTTCATTGCGGACGCGAAAAATCATTCGTAGCGAATCCCCAGTATTTCATATTCCCGTACGCCGCCCGGCGCCTGCACACGGGCAATGTCGCCTTCGTACTTGCCGATCAGGGCGCGCGCCAAAGGAGATCTGACGGAGATTTTGCCCGCCTTGATGTCGGCCTCGTCCTCGCCAACGATCTGGTAGGTCGCCGTCTCGCCGGAATCCTGGTCTTCCATGACCACGGTCGCGCCAAAGACGCAGCGGCCATCGGCATCCAGCAGCTTGGGATCGATCACCTGGGCATGGGCGAGCTTGCCCTCGATTTCCTTGATGCGGCCTTCGATAAAGCCTTGGCGCTCCTTGGCGGCGTCATATTCGGCGTTTTCCGAAAGATCGCCATGCGAGCGCGCCTCGGCGATGGCGGCGACAACGCCGGGGCGTTCCACGGTTTTCAGGCGTTTCAGTTCCGCGCGCAGGTTTTCCGCGCCGGTAAGCGTCATGGGGGTTTTACTCATGAAAGATTCTTTCCAGTTACAATGAAAAAAACCGCCGCAGCCCGAAGGCTTCTCCGGCTGTCCAGGTTTCCGGGGCTATTCTAGCGCATCGCCCAAATCTAGATCGAGGCCTGACACGCGAGGGTGATTAAACGCGCCATTATCAGGAATCAGGAGACAGAGCGCCCGCCACTTTATCCAAAGCGCGGCGCGACTTGGCAGGCTCCAAACCCCGTCATTGCGAGAAGCAAAGCAACGAAGCAATTCAGATTCATAACCCGCGACGCAAAGCGCCGCTAGCTTTTCTGTCCTCTGTCTTCTGATTCCTGTCCTCTGAAAGCCTGCCGGCACTTTTAATCACTCCGTTCCCGGCCCAACACCCATGGGCGCGGGCGGGGGGACGTAGCGATGAACCTCGGCATGGACACGCCTTCGTAGCTTACGCCCAATTCACTGGACAGGAAGTCCTCGACTGCCCGGTAATCGTCTTCAGATTCGACATAGTAGTCTTCGAGCAGCTTGTCCGCCTGGTCGGGGCAAGGATATTTCAGGGCAACCATCACATCCAAACGTATCGACCTTCTGCCCAGGTTTTGATGACCGACTATCCGCTCCAGCGGCGAGCGCGTGAATTTCGCCAATGTGATGAGGCTGCGGCGCGCGCCGATTTCCGCGAGCGTACACAACAGTCCCGATGCGTCCGCCGTCACCAAGATATCTACGTCACCCGCTTCTTCCAGCCGCTTGACTTCCGCCAAAATCTCATCTTCAACCTTCGTATTTCCCAAGGCCGCACGGGCTATGCGGACTGATTCTCCATTAGAACCCGTTTTCTTGCTCCGCGACGGTAGCTGCGAAAGCCGATCGACGGTTGGCTGGCTTGGAAAACCCTGGCATGCGCGATCAGAGCGTTGTATTCCGGTTCCGCTTCCAAAGCTCTTGTAATAACGTCTCCATATTCCTTCAAGTGGACGGGCTTGACATGCGATGAGTTACCCATTGCATGGCTCTTGTCCATATCGGGTTCTACAAACCGCTGCCCCGCAAGCAAGGCGATGATTGTTGGGTCGCGCAATTCGTAGGGATGTTCGGGATTGGTTCGTTTCGTCAAGCCGCACCGTTTTCGGGGATTCCGAAGTAATCCCGATACCAGGCCACGAAGCGGGCGATGCCGGTTTCCACGGGCGTCGCGGGCTGGTAGTGGAATTCCCCGGCAAGGTCGCTGACATCGGCCCAGGTGTCGGGGACATCGCCGGGTTGCAACGGCAGGAGATCGAGGCGCGCCTTTCGTCCCAACGCCTTTTCCAACGCGGCGATGTAGTCCATGAGTTCCACCGGACGGTTGTTGCCAATGTTATAAACCCGCCAGGGCGCGGCGCTGCTGCCGGGATCGGGCGCGTCGCCGCGCCAGTCGGGATTTTTGGGCGCGGGACGATCAAGGACGCGAACGATGCCTTCCACGATGTCGTCGATATAGGTAAAGTCGCGCTTGTGCCTGCCATAGTTGAACACCGGCAACGCCTCGTCCGCGAGAATGGCGCGCGTGAATTTGAAGAGCGCCATATCGGGACGCCCCCAAGGGCCATAGACCGTGAAGAAGCGTAAACCCGTGGTCGGCAGGTCATACAGATGGCTGTAGGCGTGCGCCATCAATTCATTCGATTTCTTGCTGGCGGCATAAAGGCTCAACGGGTGATCGACGTTGTGGCGCACCGAAAAAGGCATGGCGGCATTGCCGCCATAGACGCTGGAACTGCTGGCGTAGACCAGATGTTCGACCCGGAACTGGCGGCAGCCTTCAAGGATGTGCGCGAAACCGGTGATGTTGCTGTCGATGTAGGCGAGCGGATTCTCGATGGAATAGCGTACGCCCGCCTGCGCCGCGAGATTGACGACGCGCTCCGGCCTGTGCCGGGCAAAAGCCTCGGCAACGGCATTGCGATCGGCAAGGTCGATGCGCAGGTGTGTATAGTTCGGGCGCCCGGCGTGACGCGAAAGCCTGGCTTCCTTGAGCGCGGGATCATAGTAGGCATTATGGTTGTCGATGCCGATGACCGTGTCGCCACGTTCCAGAAGGCGCAGAGCCAGGGCGGAGCCGATGAATCCGGCGGAGCCGGTGAGAAGGATTTTCATGCTCAATCTGTCTCAAACAAATCGCGGGTATAGAGTTTATCCGCCACATCCGCAAGCGCCGGGGCCTTGCGGTTGGCGACGATCAGATCCGCCTCGCGCTTGAAGGCGGCAAGATCCCGCACGACCGGGGAATGGAAAAATTCGCGCGACTGCAAGGCGGGTTCGTAGAGAATGACCTTGACGCCCTTGGCCTTGATGCGTTTCATGATGCCCTGGATGCTGGAAGCGCGGAAATTGTCCGACCCCGCCTTCATGATCAGCCGATAGACGCCCACGACTTCAGGCTGGCGGCGCAGGATGTCGTCCGCGATGAAGTCCTTGCGCGTGCGGTTGGATTCGACAATGGCGCGTATCAGGTTTTGCGGCACGTCGCGGTAATTGGCCAACAACTGTTTCGCGTCCTTGGGCAAGCAGTAGCCGCCATAACCGAAACTGGGATTGTTGTAGTGCGCGCCGATTCTGGGATCGAGACAGACGCCGTCGATAATCTGGCGGGGTTCCAGCCCATGCGCGAGGGCGTAGCTATCGAGTTCGTTGAAATAGGCGACGCGCATGGCCAGGTAGGTGTTGGCAAAGAGTTTAATGGCTTCGGCCTCGGCGCTGTGGGTCAGGAGCACGGGCACATCCGGGGCGAGCGCCGCTTCCCTGAGCAGCCGGGCGAAAGTCGCGGCGCGTTCCGAATGCTCGCCTACCACGATACGCGAAGGATAAAGGTTGTCATGCAGGGCGCGGCCTTCACGCAGGAATTCCGGCGAAAAAAGGATGTTGTCGCACCCGAACCGCCGCTGGATTTTCTCGGTATATCCCACGGGAACCGTGGATTTGATGACGATCACCGCCGTCGGCGCAAGGGTAAGGACATCGCCAATGACCGCCTCGATGGAGGCCGTATCGAACGCGTTGGACTCGACATCGTAATCCGTGGGCGTGGCGATGATGACGAACGCCGCGCCCGTGTAGGCTTCAGTCTTGTCCAGCGTGGCGGTGAGCCTCAGGGAATCGTCGCTGAGCGCCTCCGCAATCTCCGCGTCCTCGATGGGCGATTCCCGCCGATTGAGCATCGCCACCTTCTCCGGCGCGATGTCCAGCGTGACGACTTCATGCCGCCTAGCCAGCAGCACGGCAAGCGAGAGTCCAACGTATCCGGTTCCGGCAATGGCAATTTTCATGGCGGCAGAAAGGCAAATTGTGAATTATGTCAGCTTGTGAGGCGCGATGTAAATCCCATCAGAAGACAGGGTCAGGGCCGGAGCATCAGAATTCGTTCACAATCAGCCCGTTATGCAGGAGTGTTTGGTTCCGTCTGATTCTATTCCTATTCGTAGCTGGCCTTTATTCCGGGCGGAAGGCATCATGCGGTGGATACTGGAATCACATCAAAGTCAGGAGTCGAACAAATGGGTCATACCCTGCACAGTCTGGCGTGACCGACGCGGACGAACTGACCACACTTGCCGGGCAAGGCATCGTTTCTATCGGAGAGGCGGCAGATGGACTTGCCGCGCAATTGAAGGCGCTGCAAGAAGCGGGGTTGATGGACAGGGAAGCCTACCGGGAAGCGATAGTCCGCCTCGTGAATACCTGGTCGCAGACCTCGGATTTCATGGGGGCGCGGGCGCAGGCCGCGGAAGCGGGCATGGTCCTGCGTTACCTGCCGCCGGGGGCGTCGAATAACGACATCGACGCGATTTACCCTGGGGCCGCCATGTTGGCAACCGGGGGCGGCAACGCGGAAGCCGTCGCCGTCGTCTTGACGACGGTGGATTTGGAGCAACAGGCGCGCGTCGCGGAATTCAGGGAAACCATCGCCCGGATCGAATACCTGGTCAGTGTGCTGGAACCCATGAACGGCGTTCCGTTTGTCGATGTCACGGTAAAGGGCGACGAACCGGCCATCGTGACGGGCGCGGGCACGAGGATCTTCGCTGTCGCGACGACGCCGCC
>JAIRMN010000088.1 GCA_031258715.1 Zoogloeaceae bacterium | reverse complement strand
TCGTAGCGCTCATCCTCATCTTCCTGGTTGCGGATGTAGGCTCGAACAATGTTCTCGTCCAGTCCGACCGTCGAGACAAAGTAGCCACGCGCCCAAAAATGCTCGCCCGTGAAGTTCTTTTGCCGCCCACCGAACTTGCGCGCGGCCGCTTCGTTTTTTTTGGCGCTATTTTTCCGTCGCCTCTTCAAAACATTTGACGTTCCACAGCGGCTTGAAGCGCCAACGCCAGATGCCCACGACGCCCAGGGTGCACAGGCTGCCGAGGAGGGCGGCGGGGACGGCGCCGAAGCAGGCGGCGGATGCGCCCGCGCGGAATTCGCCCAGCTCGTTCGACGCGCCGATGAAGAGCATATTCACCGCGCTCACCCGTCCGCGCATCTCGTCCGGCGTGGAAAACTGCACCAGCGCGCCGCGAATATAGACGCTCACCATGTCCGCCGCGCCCGCGAGCATCAGCGCCGCGAAGGAAAGCCAGAAAACGCGCGAACAGGCAAAGAACAGATTGGCCAGGCCAAATACCGTCACCGCGATGAACAGGTTTCTGCCCACGTTGCGATTGAATGGCCTGACGCTCAGACAAAACCCCGCGCCCATCTCGCCCAGCGCAAGGGCGCTGCGCAACGCGCCCAGACCCTCCGCGCCCACGCGCAGGATTTCTTCGGCATAAATCGGCAAAAGCGCCACCGCGCCGCCCAGGAGCACGGCGAACAGATCCAGCGAAATACTGCCCAGGATGAGCGGACGATCTCGAATGAACGCGATGCCCAGGACGAAGCGCCGCCACATCGTGCCGGTATTCGCCGCGCGCGCTTCCGCGTGCGCGGTCTTGACGCCGAAAAGCATGAGGACGCCCAGCAGGAAACAGAAGGCGCATACCGCATAGGCGCAGACGCCGCCGCCCCAGGCATACAGAAAACCGCCAATCAGCGGCCCGCCGATGCTGGCGGCGCGCATCAACATGCCGTTGGCGGCAATGGCCTGCGCCAGTTGCGCGCGCGGCACAATCTGCGGCAAAAGGCTCTGCACCGCCGGACCGGAAAAGGCGCGCGACGCGCCAAACAAGAGGAGCGTCAGGTAAATTCCCGTCATCCCGTCCCCGCCCCGCCCGGAAATCCACCACAGGGAAACGGCGCACAACAAGGCGAGGCTCCAGCTCAACATCAGTATGGGCTTTCTCGCGTGACGATCCATCCAGTCGCCCGCCGGCATGAGCAAGAACACCATCGGCAGGAACTGCGCGAGACCCACGTAAGCCAACGCCATCGCGTCATGCGTCCGCTCATACGCCTGCCAGGCCACCACCGTTGCCTGGATCTGCGTGGCGAACATCCCCGCCAGCCGCGCCAGCAAAAACGCCCGGAATCCCCGATTGCGATAAACCCCGGCGGAAAAGGCGCGCATGAGACGATCGAGAGGCGACATGAGGACGCGAAAATCAGGGAACCGCAAGGAGACGCGGGAAGCGGCTCATGAATTCCTGGCGTTTCATCCCCGATCCCGGATGCGATAGAGCGCCACTTCCGCGTTCAGGTTGGGATCCTCCGTGATCAATCGACCCTCGGCAAAACTCATGCGCTCGATGATTTCGATCCGTTCGTCGGCGCACAGGCGCTCGAAATCCGCGATGGTGAAAAAGCGCACATTGGGCGAATCGAACCACTGGTAGGGCAGGTGGCGGGAAACCGGCATGTGTCCGGCGGCAATGGCTTCGCGGTGCGGCCTATAGGCAAAATTGGGAAAGGAGACGACGACCTCGCGCCCAACGCGCAACATTTCCCGCAGGATGGGCACGGTATGGCGCACGGTCTGTAACGACAAAGACATGATGACGTGATCGAAGGAATCATCCTCGAAACCGGAAAGCCCGCGTTCCAGGTCGAATTGCAGCACATGGACGCCGTTCTGGATGCAGGCGGTGACGTTGGCCGGATCGAGTTCCACGCCATAGCCCTGTATCTGCCGGGTATCCATCAGGAGACGAAGGAGCGCGCCATCGCCGCACCCCAGATCCAGCACCCGCTCGCCAGGAAGAATCCAGCGGGCGATGTGCGCGAAATCGAAACGTCCGCGCATCCGGGTCAGCGCGCTGCTCATGGCGTTATTCCCCGCAGGTAGGCGGCCAGCGCCGCGTGATAGTGCGGCGTGGCCAGTAAAAAGGAATCGTGTCCGGCGTCGCAGTCGATTTCCGCGTAGCTCACGTTCAGGCCGTTATGGAGAAGCGCGTAGACGATCTCGCGGCTCTTTTCCGGCGCGAAGCGCCAGTCCGTCGTGAAGGAAGCGACAAAGAAGTCCGCTTTTGCCCGCGCCAGCGCCGCGCGCAGGTCGCCCGCGTAATCGAAGGCCGGATCGAAATAATCCAGCGCCTTGGTCGCCAGAAGGTAGGTGTTGGCGTCGAAGGTTTCCGCGAATTTGTCGCCCTGGTGCCGCAGGTAGGATTCGATTTCAAATTCCACCTCGTAATTGAAACGGTGTGCGCCATGCCGCATGCGACGGCCAAATTTTTCCGCCAGTTGATCGTCGGAAAGATAGGTGATATGCCCGACCATGCGCGCCAGCCGAAGGCCGTTACGCGGCTTGACCGGCTGTTTCGCCGACGGGTCGTATTCATAATAATGTCCGCCATGAAAATCGGGATCGGAAAGAATGGCCTGCCGCGCCACTTCGTTGAAGGCGATGTTCTGCGCCGACAGCCGGGGCGTCGAGGCGATGACGATGCCGTGGCGCACCCGTTCGGGATATTCCAGCGTCCATTGCAGGGCCTGCATCCCGCCCAGCGATCCGCCGATGACCGCCGCCCAGGCGTCGATGCCCAGATAATCCGCCAGCCGCGCCTGCGCCGCGACCCAATCTTCCACCGTCACCAGCGGAAAATCCGCGCCATAGGGACGGTTCGTTTCCGGATGGAGGGACATCGGCCCCGTCGATCCATGACAGCCGCCCAGGTTGTTTACGCCCACCACGAAGAAACGCCGGGTATCCAGCGGCTTTCCCGGCCCGACCAGATTGTCCCACCAGCCCAGCGTCTCCCTTTGGAGATTCGCGTCATAAAACCCGGCGACATGATGATTGCCGGAAAGCGCGTGACATACCAGCACGGCATTGCTCCTGGCCGCGTTCAGCGCGCCATAGGTTTCAAAGGCCAGGACGAAGCCCGGCAGGGTCGCGCCGCTCTTCAACGCCAGCGTCTCGTCAAATACCGCCGTCCGAGGCGTAACCAGACCAACCGACTGGCCTTTTTCGCTATCCTGATGATTCATCACGCTTTCAAACAAAAAACCCGGTCATCGACATGGCAAAAGCCAAAGCGTGGGACCGGGTTCGTCGCCTCGCTTTAGCGGAATTTGTAAAGCGCCGGCAAGCTGAGTTCAAAACGGCGCGAAGGCGGGGAACAGTAAGACTTTTCTTCCAAAAACGCAAGCGATTATCGGAAGACGGAGGACGGAGGCGCGAGGACAGAAGAGTTACCGGCGCATACGGCCAGGGTCGAAACCCCGTCCGTAGGTAAGGGATTCCAACCTTCGCGCCTTTCTTGCGGGCGGGGTTTCGGATCGGGGTTGGGTTTTGGATGATGGGGCATCCTTGCCGCGGACGGTT
>JAIRMN010000062.1 GCA_031258715.1 Zoogloeaceae bacterium | reverse complement strand
AAGAAGGGGGAAGAAAGGCTCTTTCTACGCTACAAGGTCATGGCCTTCAGGGCGGATTCAAGCTCCTTCCTTCCCGGACAGTGGGAGCTAACCACTGCAAAACGAAAGATACAAGAGCGGATTGCACCACACCCGGCCTTCCCACTCGCGCGTCAATCCGTTGTCACGGATGGTGAATTGCTTCTTCGCGGTGCGCCAGGGCTGAAACTCGCTCGCGCACGGATCGAGGTCAAACTCGCCCAGCGCGTCCAGTATTTCAGGCGGCGTCAGCCAATCATGCGTCGCCGGAACACCGCGACCGCCGGTTTCAAAGAGCGGGTTCATCCAGCTCGCTCCCTGTCCATGCGCCCTCCCGCTCCCGTGGCAAAAGTCGTGCTCGTGTATCCGGCGACACTGGATGTTGACGAAGCAAGGCGCATCAGAGACGCGCTACTGGAGGCAACCGGAGACGATGCGCGACCGATTTGCCCAGCGGGTAGCGCCATGCTTTTTCCGGCCTTCGCGGAATTCGGAAATCTGCGAAAAAAACTGGAGGAGGCGAAAGCGATCACGACTCAGATACTCCTTCTGCGCGTCTGCGAACCTTGGACCACCACAGGGTTTGCGCCGACAGCAGCGAAGCTGAAGCGTCATCTCGATCCGAATCACAGATGACGACAAGCACGGACTCCTGTGCGGAACACAGCGACTTGAACAGCCTCGTCGATGTAGCGAAATCCGCTATGGCAACCAGCACGCGGGCGGCAATGGGATGGTTATTCATGGCGCGCCCTTCCGCTCCCTGTCAATCCCCGTCAATCCCAGGCGAGACATGCGATCCGCGGCTGCCATGACGGTATGAAAACGCCCGACAATGCCCTGTTCCAGAATCTCGGCGGCAACCTCCGCCATGTCCCGGTCGGCAAGCCCGGCCAGCACGGAAAGCTGCCTGTGCTGTTCCGGCGCGAGACGCACGTGGACGGATGGTTTGTCGAGGCTCATGCTGCGGTCTTCACGTCAGGAGTAAGGGAGGCTTGTTCCAGTGTGGCAGATTGCGGCTGCCACGCACATCGACCAACCACGAAAGGAACAAGCCATGAACGAACCGAAAACCATCACCCTTGGCGAATTGCGCCAGGAATTGGCGGGCTGCCCGGACGATGCCAAAATCTTTTTTGGTTATGGAGACCTGGCGTTTTCCCGCGTGAAAAATCACGGCCCGGTCGACCCGAAGGAGGGGATACTGCTCCAGGTCGAGTTCAACGAGATTCATCGGGTGGCGCACGAATGGACTCATTTGTGGTCGCCCTCCCGGTGAAGGGCGGGAACCTTGCCCTCGCACCATTCGCGCAACATGCGGCTGATCGCGGCGGCGGTTTTTACCCTGGTATACCCCTCGATCCGGCGACCGTGCGGATCGAAGATGGCGAGGGAATAGCCGTCCGCCCACACATGGACAGAAGCGACGCATCCCTCGCGGGGGTAGTCGTCGGTGGCGTAAATGTTGTCGGTGACGGGTGAACGCATGATTCACGCCCCTTCCGTCTCTTCGCGCCTGGCAAGCTCGGGCCAGATGTCCTGCCAGTCGTCAGGTTTCAGATCACGCCGCGTCACTGCGCCGCCTGTTGCGCGTTCGATGGCGACGCACCGCGCAATCGGAACGGGACGAAAACCAGAGCACCACTGGCTGACGAATCCCGAGCTGACGCCTACTTTCCTTGCGAGGCTGGCCGCTGTTTCTACGGTTGATAGATACGTCTTCAGTTTCATTGACGCGAGTTCCATTTCGATGACATCACATAGTCTAGCTGAGCTACATACAAAAGTCAATAGCCCTGCTATGTTTAGCATCGCTTAATATAAAAAATGCTTCAGGAGATTGTCATGGACAGGAAAAAATTACTTCGGGATATAATCGACACGCGCTTCGACGGTAGCCAGGCGAAATTTGCGCGCGCGATAAAGCGTTCTCCAGCACAGGTGCATCAATGGTTGAACAGGCATCGCGCCATCGGTGACGCGGGGGCGCGGCATATCGAGTTGACGCTCGGATTGCCTGGTGGATATTTCGACAAACCTCTGCGCGCGACTACGGCTTCCAACACAAATCTGGGGCCAGACATCATTGGACGAGTTCCACTCATCTCATGGGTACAGGCCGGAGAGTGGATGGAAATCGTCGACACGTTCGCCCCAGGACAAGCCGATGACTGGTTGTCCTGCCCGGTCACGCACAGCTCCAGTGCCTTCGTCTTGCGTGTGCGCGGCGAATCCATGTTAAACCCTAACAGCAAACCATCATTTCATGACGGCGATCTGATCTTTGTCGACCCGGAGCGGCCAGCCGAAAACGGTTCTCTGGTAGTGGTTCGGCTTGATGACGCCAGGGAAGCCACATTCAAGAAACTCATCATCGAAGGCGAGCATCGTTACTTGCGGGCGCTCAACCCGATCTGGCCGGAACCCATGATTCACATCACCAGCAACGCCACAATCTGCGGCGTTGTCTTTTTCAAGGGAGAGATGTTATGAAGCTGCGCCTGCTCTTCGTGGAAAAACCGAGCCAATGCCGGAAACCGTGCTGCTGATTTGAATGTCTCGTATGTCACAGCCATCGGAGAAACTTTTGCGTCGATGGATCTCCGTAAACGGCTCGCTTGACAATATAAACAAAATTGTTTATATTTAAACACATGGACAGCAAGGAATTCAAACGGTGGCTTGCCCAACAGGGCGCGACTTTCGGCGCGATGAAGGGATCGCATCTTAAGGTATACCTGAACGGCAGGCAAACCGTCCTGCCCATGCACGCCGCCGACCTGAAAAAAGGGACGGTGGAAGCCATCAAAAAACAACCTGGCCTGAAAGGATAACATCATGCGATTTCCCGTCACGCTCACCCCCGATGAAGACGCGGGCGGTTTCGTCGTCACCTTCCCCGACATCCCGGAGGCCGTCACGCAAGGGGAGACCGAATCGGAAGCATTGGAAATGGCCGTAGGCGCGCTCTCCACGGCGATGGAATTCTATTTCGAGGACAAGCGGGCCGTGCCTGTCCCTTCTTCTCCGAGGATCGGGCAAAAGACGGTCGTCCTGCCCGCGAGCCTGACGGCAAAGGTGTTGCTGTTGAACGAGATGCTGGCGCAGGGCGTTCGTCCGGCTGACCTTGCGCGGCGGCTGAACACCACGCCGCAGGAAGTCAATCGCCTGACCGACTTGCGGCACGTCACCCGCATCGACCGCGTCGACGTGGCATTACGCGCGTTGGGCAAACGCCTGGAAATCCGGCTGGCTTGACATCCCGGAAACGCCGATTCAGGTAGCCCCGGATGGCGGGCGCGTTCTCGATCCATGCCACGGATGGGGCGGGCGCTATGTCGGTTTCCTGCTCTCCTCCGCGCCCCGCGAGTACGTAGGCTGCGATCCGTCGCCACACGCGCACGCGGGATTGACGCGCACGCGCGAGACGCTGGCGCAATTCGCCGAAAGCGACAAGACAGCGGAATTCATCGCATCCCCGTTCGAGGATGCCGATATTCAAGGGGTTTTTGATTTTGCCCTGACCTCGCCGCCCTATTTCGATGTGGAAGTCTATGCCGGGGACGATACCAGCACCAGCCGTTATCGCGGCTTCGACGCATGGGTGCAGGGCTTTTACCTGCCGATGCTGCGCAAGGTCGCCGACCATCTCAGGCCCGGATGCGTATTCGCCTTGCAGGTTGGTTCGCAATCCTACACGCTCGCCACGACAGCAATTGATAACGCGCGGCAATGCGGATTCGATGTGCTGGAAAAGCGTAACGCGGGGATGAACAACAGCCTGCAACAGACGCCGGAAGAAACGGCGGAGGCCGTGTTGATCCTGCAAAAACGCTGACTAGCCGCCGAATCGTTCGATCAGCGCCGCTTGCCCGGCTTTCTTGAGCGCCTCGATGTCTTTGTCGATTTGCGTGAAGAAGCGCGGATTCGTGTAAGCGCCGTGCGCATCCAGGATGGCGGCGCGATGCTGATCCAGACGCGGGAATCGCGCCACGATGCGGATAGCTTCCTGCCACCGCCCTGCGGCCATGTGCTCACGCACGGCAGATGATTTCGATTTGATTTCCATGTCATCAAGATTGGATGCGACACCGGATAAAAGCAAGGCTTCCGGGGTCCCTGGCCGAAAATTTTTTGTCGCGGGGGCGAAACCCGCGAGATTTGGCTAGTTTTGGAAATTTTCCCTAGGTTTCGTTTCGTATAGGTCGTCCCCTCGTGGGTCGTCCCGCATAGGTTCGTTTCATGTCCACTGTATCCGTCGAAGTCATCGCCAAGCTGCTCAATGGCAAAACGACAAGGCGTGTGCAGCAGCTTGCGAAAGAGGGAATCATCCCGAAGGCGAGCCGGGGGCAGTATGAGATCGCGCCGTGCGTCATTGGCTATATCAAGTTTCTCGAATCGAGGCTGGACGGCGACGCGGGGGATTTGCTTACCGAGAAAACGCGGCTTACGCGCTTGCAGTCGGAAAAATTGGAAACGGAGATAGCGCGGCTCAAGGGCGAGATGGTTTCCATTGCCGCCGCCGAGTACGGATGGTCGGCGCTCATTGGGGCATTCAGGGCGAAGATGCTGACGATTCCCTCCCGCGCCGCGCTTTCCCTTGTCAAAAAGACGGAAAAGGAGATCGAGCAAATCCTGACCGACATGATTTACGAAGCCCTCGCGGAATTGTCCAATTGGAAACCGGAAGAAGATGACGATGAATCCGGCGCTGATGATGGCGCTACGCCGGGCGGCGATGGTCGCGGCTCCACCGCCGCGAATGCGGATCAGTCAGTGGGCGGATGAACGACTCCATCTCTCGCCGGAAGACAGCGCCGAGCAGGGAAAATACACTTCCGCCCGCGCCCCGTATCAGCGCGGCATCATGGATGCCTTCAACGGGGAGGCCGAAGAAATCGTCGTTATGTCCTCGGCGCAGATCGGCAAGACGCTGATTGCGAAAGCCATTATCGGTTTTCTGATCGACATTGAACCCTGCCCGATTCTGATGGTGCAACCGACCGTTGAAATGGCGGAAACCTTCTCGAAAGACCGGCTCGCGCCGATGATTCGAGATACACCGGTACTGCGTGGCAGGGTGCGGGATGCGAAGAGCCGGGATTCCGGCAATACCATCCTAAAAAAGAATTTTCCCGGCGGTCACATCACGATGATTGGCGCGAACGCCCCGGCAGGATTGGCGTCCCGGCCTATCCGCGTGGTGATTTGCGACGAGGTGGATCGCTATCCGCCCTCCGCTGGAACCGAGGGCGACCCGGTCAATCTGGCGCGAAAGCGCACGATTACTTTCCGCAGCAAGCGGCGAATTCTGCTTTTTTCCACGCCGTCAATTCGGGGCGCAAGCCGCATCGAACGGGCATGGGAAAAGAGCGACCAGCGGCGCTACCACGTGCCCTGCCCGCACTGCGGCGAGATGCAGGTCCTCGAATGGAAAAACGTTTCCATCGTCGACGATGACCCGGAAACGGCGCGCATGGCCTGCCCTTCCTGCGGCGCGCTGATTGAGAACGCCGACAAAATGGCGATGCTGGAAGCGGGGCAGTGGATCGCGGAAAACTCGGACGCCAAAGTCCCTGGCTTCCACATCAACGAACTCTATTCGCCCTGGCGCTCGTTTGCCGATGTCGCCGCCGATTACTACGCCGCGAAGGGCAACCCGGAGGAAGAAAAGACCTGGTGGAACACCTCGATGGGCGAACCCTTCGAGGCAATCGGCGAACGCGCCAGCGCCAGCGAACTCATGAAGCGCAAGGAAAACTACGACGCCGCCACCCTGCCCTCCGGCGCGGTGACGGTCACGTTCGGAACCGACGTGCAAAAAGACCGGCTGGAAGTCGAATTTGTCGCCTGGGGCGCGGGCGAGGAATCCTGGGGCATTGAATATGTCGTCCTGAACGGCAACCCCTCCGAAGCCGAGATGTGGCAACGGCTCGATACCCTTCTGGCGAGCGCGAAATTCACCACCGAAGACGGGCGCATCCTGCGCGTTGCCGCCGGTTGCATCGACTCTGGCGGGCACCATGTGCAGCAGGTCTATGAATACGCCACGCCCCGCGCCGCGCGCAACATCTGGGCGATCAAGGGCATGTTTGGCCCGCGTCCGGTCTGGCCGAAGCGGGTGGCGAGATCGAAGAAATATCGCGGCCATACCGTCCGCGTCATCGGCGTCGATACCGCGAAAGACACGATCTACGCCCGCTGGCAGGTCGATGAAGGCAAGCCCGGACGCTGCCATTTCTCCGTCGCCTACGACGAGGAATGGTTCACCCAAGCGACGGTGGAGAAGCGCGTCACCAAGCTGGACAAGCGCGGCAACGAGGTGCGGACGTGGGTCAAGCCCTCCAACGCGAGGAACGAGGCGCTGGATTGCCGCGTCTATGCCTATGCAGCCCTGCAGGGCTTGAAGATCGAGCGGCGGCTGGTGCTGGCGCGGCAGTCTGTCGAAGTCCCCGAAGCGCCTGAACCGGCATGTCCAGCGCCGCCCGCGCCGGTTCTGGCCTTGCCCGCAAAACCGCTTCCGGCTGCCCCGGCAAAAACCACGAAACAACGCTCGCGGTCGGCTTATCTGGCGCGAAGGAGATAGAGAAATGGCATTTAGCACGCAGGACATGATTGTCATCGAGCGCGCCATTGCCACGGGCGAACTGTCGGTGCGCTTTGCCGACCGCCTGGTGCAGTACCGCAGCATGGCGGAACTGCTCAAAGCGCGGGACGTGATATTGGCCGAATTGCAGGCGGCGGCATTGAACGCGAAGAAAAGCCGGTTGAGCCGCCTCTTTCACGCCGGGAATGGATTCTGAACATGTCCAACGGATACGGCTGCTACGCCTGGCATGGTCAGCGCGGGGGCAGGATTCACAAGATCGGCGCGACGCTGGATTGGGCGGGGCCGGTTGAGATCGGCGGCGAACGCCCGGACATTTCCGCATGGACGGCCAGCGCCGCCATTGCCGGGAATGGTTTCACGGCGAATCTGGCGGCGACGCTTGTCTGGACGGGAGAGGCCACCATTCTGCGTCTCTTCGCCAGACCCGATGAACAAGGCGGCTGGAAGGAAGGCAGGGTATGGATCGACGCGCGCCTGACCGCGCCGGACGGGACGACGCTGATTACGCCAAAGGCCATGTTCCTCCTGGAACGACCGGTTACAGGAGGTTAGCCATGCCGGACATTCATGTCGATCTTTGTCTTCCTCCCGCGCGGGACGTTCTGGAGCTTGGCGCAGAGCCGGATTCGCTGCGCGTTTCGCTCGCCAGTGTGTTGCAGGGCAGGGACGGAAAGGACGGCGGCGCGACAGTCGACCGCGCGGCGGGGGCGGACCTCTCCGCGCTCAAGGCCGTCTGGGAGGACACGGACGGCAAGGTCTGGCCGCTCGACAAGGATGACGCCGCCCACATCGGCCGATTCTCCGGAATCACCCGCAGCGCCAGCCTGGCGGGCGGCAACGTGGCGATCCAGCGCTCCGGCGTCCTCGACGCGGCGGGCCTCGATCTCGCGCCCGGCCCGGTGTGGCTGGGCGCGAACGGCGCATTGACGCAGACCCCGGCAACGACCGGATTCGATTTGTACCTGGGCGCGGCGGTGGCGGGGCCGCGGCTCATCCTCTCCCCCGCCGAACCCATAGAATTGGAGTGAATCATGGCAGATAAATACCTCGCCCGCGTGTCGGGCAAGACGCGGCAGCAATCCCCGGTCGCCGCCTCCGCCGGAACGTCAGACGCGGGCAAGATCGTCGCCCTCAATTCGGCGGGCAAGATCGACGCCACCGCCCTGCCCGACGGCCTGGGCGCGAACGTCATCACCGCCACCGCCTCGGAATCGCTCTCCGCCGGGGCCTTCGTCAATCTCTACAGCAACGCCGGGACGTTTTCCGCGCGGCTCGCCGACAATTCCAACGGGAGGAGCGCGGACGGCTTCGTGCTCGCCTCGGTCTCCTCTTCCGCCACGGCCACCGTCTATCCGCTCGGCGAGACGAACAGCGGCGTGACCGGGCTTACGGTCGGCGTGGACCACTGGCTCGGCGTCACGGGCGGGACCATCGCCACGCCGCTCGATGAAACCTCCAGCGGCAACGCGGGCTACGTCAGCCAGTATCTCGGCAAGGCGAAATCGGCCGCCGAACTCGTCACCGTGCGCGACGAATCGGTGATCCTGTAGCCAGGAGACAGGGAACAGGAGACAGGAAGCCCATGACCATTCGCCGTCCCCTCGTCCGCGCCGGCGGCGAGCTGCGCCAGCTCCCGGCGAACGACACGCTGCCCTACCTGGACACGGCGGCATTCGACGCCTACCGCGTCATTTGCGCCAACGGCACGGGGTTCCGGCCGGGGGCGGCGAACCTTTCCTTCGGGATGGACGGGACGCTCACCGTGACGGGCAACGGCGGCGCGCCCATCGAAGCCTGGCACAACGGGCAGCGGGCGGACTTGCCGCCGACCCTCTTCATCAACATTCCGGCGGGGTATGCCGGGTACGTTGTGGCGCTCCCCGGACAATCGACTCTCACCGCCGTGGAATCCCCGGCGACCTTGAATCACCGGATCGTCGCCTGGTGCGGCTATAACCCGGATTCCCCCGATCCATGGTGGTACGCCGGGTTTGAGATGCACACGCCCTACAGGAACCCGGACGCGCATCTCCTCCACCATCTGGAAACCGGGATGACCTGGATGAATGGCGGGGAATTGACCCGCGTCCATCCCGGCGACCCGGAGGACGCGGACTTCACGCTCTCGAACGTCTATGTGGCGGACGAAGACCTCCACTTCACGATCGAGAACGGGGAAGTCTTCGACGATCGAATCTACAGCCTCCTTCACTTCGACGGCGATCTCACGGACGAGGCGGGCGCCGGCTGGACGCTTCCCGCCGCGCCCGCCTACGCGACCGGACGGTTCGGCCAGGCGCTCGACGCGGAAACCGCCGAATACCGCTATCTCAAGGCGCCCGCCCTGGACATCGCCGATCGGGATTTCACCATCGAGGCGTGGGTGAACGTGCCGGTTTTTTCCAGCGGCGAAAACGCCGTCCTCTACGCGCGCACGGCGGGGAACGCGTGGGGCGGGCAGGCGCTTCTCATCAGCGCGGCGCGGGGAACTTCGGAAGCCTATCTCTGCAAGGTGAGTTTTTACGCCCATGACGCCGATCGGGTCGATTTCCTCAATTCCGGGATGGACTTGCGCGGGGCAGGCTGGACGCACATCGCCCTGACCCGCCAGGGCAACCTCTGGACGCTCTGGATAAACGGCGCGGCCGCCGCCCAGCGCGTCTTCGGCCACACCTTCACGAAGGCGGGCCACTTCGACTATGTCGGCGCTTCCGACCTGGGGCAGTGCCGATCGCGTCTTTGCCAGATCGACGAATTCCGCTTCTCCCTCGCCGCCCGCTACACGGCGCCCTTCACGCCGCCGGACGCGCCCTTCTCGCCGGTGCTCAACAACGACGCGAACTTCACTCAGGCGCTCGCCCCCGTCCTCCAGGCGCCGACCCTCTATATCGACGCGAACGGCCGCTGGGCGGCCTCCCTCCACGATTCGCCCATGCTGCCCGTCTATAACCCCGTGGATGACGGCAACCTGGGCGGTTTCGCGCAAATCGAGGACGGCAGGTTCGCCTGCCGCTGGCTCTGTTTCACGACCTGCAAGCGGTATCCGGTCAAGTGGATCATGGGACGCGGGCAATTCCTGTCCGTGAGCGACGCCCGGCAGGAAGCCTTCAAGCGCCTGGACTTGCCCACGCCGGAGATCGTGGCGGCCTATCAATTGATCATCGAGGGCGATTCGACGGCGAAAAACGGCTTTACGGTCGCCGATCTGCGGCGGATAGGCCGGGCGTCCCGGATCGACGACTACGCGCTGACCGGCGGGCTGCTTTCCAGCGCGGCGGACAACTGGCCGCTTTATTCGCTCCGGCGGGCGATGTGGCCGGAGCAGATTCACGCCGACGCGACGGGGGTATGGGCGAAGCTGGGCGGGGACATCACGGGCCATGAAGAGGCGTATCCGCTCGACCGCTTCCCGCAGCTTGCCAACGTCGTATCCGGCGAAGCCGTCGTCACGCCGCAAATGACCGCGCTGGACTTGCCCACACCGGCGCTGGTGACGTTTTCCAGCACCCTGTCGCCCTCGAACTACGGCGCGTGGCGGGTGTTCGACCGGGACGCCGCGACCTCCTGGCGGTCGAGCGGCGGCGTCTTCACCGCCGGCGGCGGCGACGAGTGGGTGCAGATCGACCTGGGCGAAGCCCACGCCGCGGGCTACCTGCGCCTGACGAAAGAAGACAATCCCCACGCGCCCAACCGCTTCATCCTCTACGGGACGAACGACAACACGGGCGTGGGAACGGCCTGGTACGGCAACGCCACGGCATTGCTCGACGTGACCGGATACGCGGGCATGGAAAGCCTCGACGCGATGACCTTCGGCGCGGCCATCGTCAACCACGCGGCCTTCCGCTACTGGCGGCTGCGCGTCCTGAGCCTGATGTCGGCGTCCTCGACCGGGGTTTATCTCGCCGGGATCGAACTCATCGCCCCCGCGCTCTCGCTCAAATCCACCGAAGACAGCGTGGGATCGTTCCTCTTCATGAAGATTACATAGTCATGAGCGAAAAAACCGCAACCGCCGCCTCCTACGCTTCCGCCGTCGCTTCGGCGATCATCGGCCTCACGCTGAACGATCTGGCGCTCCTCGTCGCCATCGTGACGGGCGTGGCGACGTATTTCACCAGCCGTTACTACCAGCGAAAGCGCGAAGCGCGGGAGAACGAGGCCGCGCGGCGCAAGGCGGAACTGGACGAACTGGACAAAAAGCTGAAAGAACTCGAACTCGCGGGCATCCGGCGCCGGAAAGAACCGCGTCCGGAGCCGTTCGTCGACGTGCCGGAGACGCCGGGCAAGTTTCCCGGAGACGCGCCATGAAGAACCGCTACCCCATCGCTGTCGCCTTCGCCCTGGCGCTGACCGGCACAGTCCTGCTGACGTTCACGGCCCGGCACGAGGGCACGGGGCCGGTTGTGGTTCAGGAGACGGGAGACAGGGCACGGGAGACAGAGGCGTCCGTTCTATCAGACTTGCTCATTCCTGCTCAAACAGGAACAAAGCTGACTTCCTGCTTCGCTGGGGCCGGTTTCGTTCCGGTCTTGCGACCGGAGCCAGCGCCTTCCCCTCCACAGGCAG
>JAIRMN010000008.1 GCA_031258715.1 Zoogloeaceae bacterium | reverse complement strand
GGGAAGATGGCCGCATCAGAATCGTGACCAATGAAAGCAATATGGGCATTTCCGCAAGCCGCAACAAAGGTCTGGCCCTGATAGAGACGCCATATATCGCCACCATGGATGGGGACGATATCTCCCTGCCGGAAAGGCTTGCGTTGCAGTTGTCTTTCATGACGTCGCACCCGGAAATCGCCGCCGTCGGGTGTCAGATGAAGATATTCCACAAGAAATACTCACAGAGCATCGCCTGGAGAGCGCCGACCTCTCCTGACGCCCTCCGGCAACGCATGTACATGATAGAGTCGCGCCTGTCCCATGGTGGCTCCATGATGCGCACGGCGGCCATCAGGGAAGCCGGCGGCTACCGCGAGCAGTTCAGGTCAGCCCTGGATTACGATCTCTGGCTACGCTTGCTGGACAAGCACGACCTTTGCAACCAGCCGGAAACCCTTCTCTTATACCGGCAACACGCCGCCTCGATTTCCCAGGCGAAAACGACGCAACAAGTCATCAATCACGTATTGGCCATGCGCTCATCGGAATGCCGCAGGCAGGGCCTGCCCGACCCCCTCGATGGCAAGGAACTGACGCTCGAACTTCTCTTATCGCTGCTCGACCCTTCCCAGCCCAGCGCATATGCCTGGGCAAGATTGTTGACAAGATGCCTCGTCGAAAACAGGAGCAAACTGCTTTATGGCGCCCTGGCTTTGATCCTGCGACATGCTTCCGATATTCGACAGACGCGCGATGCACTGGATCTGCTGGCTGAGTATCTGCATCCCGCCGAACTGGAAACCGCCGTGCGACTACTCGCCGATTTGCACGATTTGCACGACGATCCGGAATACCAGCTTGTCACCGAGGCAATCTCCGGCCTGTTGCGGAAAAGCGCGCAGCACAACCAGACCATCCAACTCCCGGATATTCCTTCGCCATTACCGTCCCCCTCCCCCTCCAAATGCCAAAAGCGCAACTCAACAATCAGTCAGCCCTTTCCCTCGCCTGACAGTTTCGACCCCCTGTTGCCACCGGACGCTTTCGATGGCCCCATCCTCTGGGCAACATATGCGCCATCCATGGGCGGTGTGGAAAAGCAAATTATCGCCGAAGCAAAAAATATTGCCCCTCTATTGAAACCTCATCTGCTGTGCCAACCTGGGAGTTCTGAAAGTTTCCTGGAACAGGCCCGCCCATTATTCAATCGGACATACGACCTGAACAGCCATATTCCGGACATCGAAAGTTACCTCCCCGGGGCACACAGCCTGACACAGCAGGTTTTCGGACAGCTTGGCGGCTTTGCCAATTCATGCGCCGTGTTTGCGGCATTTTTCGCCGCCTGTCGGCCAAGGGCAGTGCATGTCTGGAATTCGGACCATGTATGGATTTCGCTTGCCGCCATCCTGGCTGGCGTTCCGCGTGTCATCGCACGGGCATGTTCGCTCAGTCCTGCCCGCCGCTATCCGTACCAGTTCGAGAGCATCGACGATGTTTTGGCAAGACAGGCATTTTCATTCATGCTGGCTTACCGGGGCTTCAGGATGGCCGCCAATTCCAACGCCGCGCGCACGGATTACGCAGTCTGGTTGGGAATCGAGCCAGCGCGGATATTCCTGATTCCCGATATCCTCATTCCCGACGAAGCGAGCAGGGAAAACCTCGCAGCCAGAGCGGAAGGCATGCGCAAAGCATGGGGCATCCCAAAAACCGCGCCAGTCATTGGCGGACTGTTTCGCTTTGCGAGTATAAAAGACCCGGAACTCTGGATTCGGACCGCGGCGCGCGCCCTGCAAGACAGACCGGATGCCTATGCCGTAATTTGTGGTAACGGCCAAATGTACCCCATGATCGCGGAAGCCGTAAAAAACAGTTATCTTTCCGGAAAGCTGATCTTGCCCGGAGAAATACGCGATGTGGCGGCATTTCACTCGTTGTGCGATGTCCACCTCATCACTTCTCACGTCGAAGGGCTCTGCAACTCGGTCATGGAGGCACAATATTACGAAACGCCGGTCATCAGTACCGCATGCGGCGGCACAGACGACATCATCAAGAACGGCGAAACGGGATGGATCGTGGAAGAGCGCAGCCCGGAAGCCCTGGCGGATAAACTGCTGTTCGTCCTTGGCAACCCGGAATGGGCCGCCAAAGCAGGAAAGGCAGGAAAAGAAAATATGCTTCATTTATTTTCACCCGGACGTGTAACGCAAAGCTTTTTGCAGCCCTACCATGAACTAGGCATTTCAACGCCTGTTGCTGAAATTTTCTATCCTGGCTCGGAGCGACTGGGAGCACGGGAAGAAGGCGTTCTGTGGAATGGCCTGGAATGCGGAAATTATTATATTTCCGCCGCTGAATATAAAGCCTTCCGGGATTTCATCAAGAGCGAAAACATTGAATCCATCCTTGAATTTGGGGCCGGTCAGACAACCGTACTATTTAAAAATACCGTGCAAAAACAGGTGGCATTGGAAGGATGGAATGGCCCTTGGCTGGACTTTGCCCGCAAGCACGATTGCAATGCTCGTGAGCTTCCTTTTTCGTTGCAAAACGGATTTGCCGAGGCGCCGTTAAAAGCCGCAGTCGCGGAAACCCTGTCAGCCGGACAAAAGTCGCTGGTATTCATTGATTCGCCCCCCGGAACAAACAGCCGCTCAATCGTGGTGGATCAAGTCATACGACTTGCGCCGGACGCAGATTATTATGCCTTCCACGATTCGATCCGGGACGCGCAAATTGTATACCGTCTGGCAGCTTCGCTTGGCCTGAAAATCGTCCGCCACTTCCATTCGCGGCGCGGATTGACCTTTCTCGGGCGGGAGGCCATTTCCCCGCAAAATACCGAAACACTCATTGAGGTGGAAAAGATCCGTTTCGAGGTGCGCCGCATTCACTCAGGACAAAACAATGAAATCCACATCGAAATAAAGAATGTGGGAAAATCCGTCATCCCATCCGGCGGCAGGAACGCATGGCGCTTGACGACACATTGCCTTGGGCCGGACGGAGCGCCGCTTTCAGAGGATGTACCACGCTATGAATTCCCGGTCGATCTGGAGCCGGGGGACAGCCTGGCGTTCTGTCTAATGCTCAAATACGATACGCGCGCCGCTTGGGCCATCGAATTCGACCTGATCGGCGAAGAAAAATGCTGGTGGTCGCAACGCGCCAATGCCCCGATGCGGCCCAGGATCGAGTTGTTCGACAGCGTGTGCGGAAACCCGGGCGGCCTATCGGTTCTTCGATCAAGCGCGCGCGGATAAACGCGCTCTGGGTTGGGAATCGGCGCCGAATCGAGGGCCGCGAACGGCCTGCCGAATGCGCCGGGCGGCTGCCTGACACCCGTCTGGTCCATGTGGCCGACGACGCTGGCGACCCCTCCCCTGGGCGAGATTTGACCCCCCCGTAGGGACGGATGGCAACCCGCCCGTCGCACGGCGCTCCGAGCGCCGTGTTATGCACTCCGAGCACCGTGTTATGCACTCCGAGCGCCGTGCTATGCACTCCGAGCGCCGTTTTATGCACTCCGAGCGCCGTTTTATGCACTCCGAGCGCCGTGTTATGCACTCCGAGCGGCGTGCACTGCACTCCGAGCGCCGTGCACTGCACTCCGAGCGCAACGGACGGCGCAAAGAGCGCCCTGCATCAGAGGGTGTTTTCAAAACCCCCTACCCATGATTGGCAATCATGCCCGCCGCGCGGGACGCAACGTAGGGGCAGGCCCCTGTGCCTGCCCCGTCTGGGAATGCCTGATCGCCAATTTTGGTATTTTGAAAACCCCCTCTCAGGGCAAAACAATGAACTCCATATCAAAATAAAGAATGTGGGAAAATCCGTCATCCCATCCGGCGGCAGGAACGCATGGCGCTTGACGGCACATTGCCTTGGGCCGGACGGAGCGCCGCTTTCAGAGGATGTCCCACGCCATGAATTCCCGCTCGATCTGGAGCCGGGGGACAACCTGGCGTTCGGGATAATGCTCAAATCCGATACGCGCGCCGTTTGGGCCATCGAATTCGACCTGATCGGCGAAGAGAAAAATGCTGGTGGTCGCAACGCGCCAATGCCCCGATGCGCCCCAGAATAGAGTTGTTCGACAGAGAGTGCGAAAACCCTCTTCATTCTCCAGCCAACAATCAGATTGAAGCATAAAGCACGAATTCCCATACGGGATGGCTTTTGCGGCACCAGAACCTGTATTCCGGCACCATCGCCTTGAGCATGGCCGGAATGACCCACATATCCGACAAACGATGGTACAGGCAGATGGCAAGACGGGGCTTGTATTCGACAATCGCAGCCTGCGCGCCCCTGAGCGCCGCCACTTCCGAACCTTCCAGATCCATCTTGATGAAATCCGGTTTGACTTTGTTTTCCCGCAGCCAGTCGTCCAATGCAACCACCGGCACAGTTACGCCTTCCCCCGCATCAATCAGGCGAGTTGAACCTATATGGCCGGGTTTTACGGACAAAGCCATGCTGCCCGATTCAGCGCCAAGCCCCATCATTACGATGTCGGTGCGCCCCTGCCCATACCGCGCGATATTTCTCCGCAAATATCCTATCGCTTCCGGGTCTGGTTCAAAAGAATAGACCTTTCCCGCGCCCTTGCTCAAGGCCCAGATAGCACTATCGCCACAGCAGGCGCCACAATCCAGGAAAACATCCCCTTCCCGCAGCATGACGAAAGGACTATGTTGGTATTGGTTCAATATAAACAGACTCGCATAACCAGAGTCACGGATAACATAATTATCATTATCCGGGTAGGCCAGGGCAGGCAGTTCCCCCGAAGCCAACATTGTTTCTACTTTTTTCAATGCGCCCGCCCATTCGTCCAACGGGACATTCCCCGCGTAACGTATCGCGTTATCGCCTCCGATCCGTCCCGACAAGACCATGAACACAAGCTCACGCTCATACTGTTCGCGGCTGGCTTCATCCTCCAACCACTTTGTTACCTTTTCGACGACTTCACTGTTTTCCACCAGCGGAAGCACTGCCTGGTTGATTACGCATCCCATCAGCTGCTGGATACGCGCTGTCGCATATACGCTCATGTGTCGTTTCCCCCAAAGCCTGTTGTCGCATCCCGAAGCGTCGCCGCTCTCAGGATAGTGTTCATTCCGTGGCTCTTGCACGGTCTGCCACGCCGCCACTTTGTTCGCCAAGGTAATCAATCAGACAGATTGCCCGCGCGATTGTTTTGTTCCGCCCTGAACAAATGAGCACGATCCAGTGTCGGAGGTTACGGCGAGTTTCCCCTTGCGCGAAAGAAAGTCAATATGAATAAGACCCATCGTGACGTTCCTTCCGCGCTCGCCAGCCACCGTATCAAGCGAGAACCGTATGAGCCTCCTGCGTCCCCACGAACATCCCGAACAAATCACCGGCCCCGCCCCGCTGGTCTCGGTCATCGTCCCCACCATGAACCGCCCGGAATTGCTGGCTGTGGCGCTGGAGAGCCTGTGCCAGCAGACTTTCAGGGACTTCGAGGCGGTCATCGTCAACGACGCCGGAAAAGACCCTCTCCCCGCCATCGAACCGTTCGCCCAATGTCTGGACATTCTCTACATCAGCCACGAGACGAACAAAGGCCTGTCGAAAAGCAGGAATACCGGCATTCGCGCCGCCCGTGGCCGCTACATCACGTACCTCGACGACGACGATTTCTATTACGAAGATCATATCGAGGCGCTGGTCAACACTCTTCGGCAGACCCGCGCCGCCGTGGTCTATGCCGACGCCAACATCGCCTTGCAGCGCGAGGAAAACGGCCATTTCGCAACGCGCTCCCGGCGGGTGCTGTATTCGGTGGATTTCGATCCCCAGCGATTGTTGCGGGAGAACATTACCCCGGTACTGTGCGTCATGCACGAAAAGCGTTGCCTGGAAGAAGTCGGCCATTTCCGCGAATGCCTCAAAGCCCTTGAAGATTGGGACTTGTGGATGCGCATGTCCCGCTTTTACACATTCGTACACCTGCCTTTCGCCACCAGCGAATACGTATGGCGGAAAGGGGATGACACCCTGACCCAGGACAGGCAGGCCATGCGCGCGGCCGGCGCGCATCTGGGTCAAATCGGGCGGTGGATGGCGCAAATTCCGCGCATAGAGGAATTGCGCGCGCGGCTCGGCGAAGCAGAAATCGTTTGTCGCGCGCCGGAAACCGCCTGCGAACTTTCCGT
>JAIRMN010000126.1 GCA_031258715.1 Zoogloeaceae bacterium | reverse complement strand
GCTGTCGGCGTCTGTCAGGCGGTAGCGGACGCGGGCGGTTTCCAGCGCCTCGTCGGCGGTTTGCGAGACGGCGCTGTATTCGGCAAGGTCCGCCCACGGGCGACCGAGCCGCTTCGCGTGCGCGTCCAGCACGGCATTGAGGGGGAAAACACGATCGAGCTGTTCGCGCTGTTCGGTTTTGACCGACCAGTATTTCGGGACGATGCGGGTGACTTCCGGGGCGGGCAGGCTTTGCCATTGTTGCTGGAAGGGGAATGTCCAGATCTGGATGGGGCCGTAGAGGGCGCGCAGTTGCTCGGGGGCGAGGACGCGGAGGAGTTGCGGGAAAACGCGCGGGTCGTAGTAGCGCAGGTGGTCTTTTCCGCCGCGCGGGCTGTGCAGGATGAGGCGGTCCGTCAGGTGGGCTTTCATGCGCGCGGGTTTGACGCCCGGTGCTTCGAGCAGGCAGGTGAAGGGGTAGCGGCCAAAGCCGGCATCGGCGGTTTCAAAGGCGTCGGCAAGCGCTTTCATGTACGGTTCCCCAGCTTCGAGCGGGAGTAGCGCAGGCATGATGTCGGCCTCGCCGCGCAGGCGCATTTCGCGCGGTACGAGCGGCTCGATCGGCAGGCCGTCGATTTCGCTCTCGTCCGCGAGCGCCGAGCGGTCGATGATGGCGTAGTCGTGACGGGACAGCAGGGCTTCGTAGTTTGTTGTCGTCATTTCATGCTCCCAGTTTGCCGCCCAGTCCCGGCAGGTCTTTGGGTAATGCGGCGGTGGCGGCATCCGTGAGCGATGCGGCGGCATCTGTCGCCGCGCCGAGCGCGCCGCCCGCCACGTTGTCGAGCGCGCCCGCCGCCGTCTCGCCAAGCGAGCCGCCGATATTGCCAAGCGCGGCATCGGCCACGCCGGAGAGCGCGGAATCCGCCTGCCCGGCGAGCGAGCCGGCCATGTCCGTCACCGAGCCCAGGGCGTCGCCTGCCTGCCCGGCGAGCGACCCCGCCATGTCCGTCACCGACCCCAGGGCGTCGCCTGCCTGCCCGACGAGCGACCCCGCCATGTCCGTCACCGAACCGAGGGCGTCGCCGGCGGCGTTCTGAACCGCGCCGAGGGCGGAATCCGCAACGTTTTGCACGGAAGCCAGCGCGGAACCGGCGGCATTCTGGACGGCATCCAGCGCGGAACCCGCTTGTCCAGCCAGCGAGCCGGCCATGTCCGTGGCGGCGTCAAGGGCGGAACCGGCAGCGTTCTGGACGGCGTCGAGGGCGGCGCCCGCCTGTTCAGCCAGCGGGGCAAGGGTTTCCGTCACGGGCGCGACGGCCTCTTCCACCGTGGCGAACGCGGCTTCGGTAAATGAGGAGGGCGCGTCATCGGCGGTGCCGCCGGGCAGCGGCAGCGCCGCCTGGAGCACGACGAACACCGCGCCTCCGCCAGTGGATGCCTGGTTGCCGCCGCCACAACCTTCCGGCTTTGGGCTCGATCCTTGCATCGTCAGGCTGGCTGGGCCGCTGTGGTTGTAGTTGGCCGCCTTGAAGCTGATATTGGCCGGGGCGTGGATGTCGATGTTGCCGCCTTTGAGGCGAATGATCGCGCCGCCGCAGGCTATGAGCAGTTCTTCCTTGGCGACGGCTTCCAGTTTGCCCTGGTTGGCGTGGATGCGCACGTTCTGCTCGCCGACGATTTCCACGTCGCCATCCTGCGCCCACAGCTGGGCGTGGCCCCTGGCGGCGATGAGCTTCATGTTCACCTTGTCGGCGACGCCGTCCACGAAGAGGCTGATCTTGCTGCCGACGTTGTGCAGCCAGCGCCGGGTCGTGCTCTGTTGGGTGTCGCGGTGGCTGACGGTGTCGAGGTTGCGCTCCGCGACCAGGACGAGTTCCTGCGGGGTGACGAGGCCGATGCCGGCCGGGGCGCTCGCCAGCAGGATGGCTTGCCGGCCCGGCTGGCCGCTATCGTTCGGGGGGCCTTCCAGATCGGTGTTGGTGTTGACTTCCCAGGCGCGGGAGGCTTCAGCCAGGTGGTCGATGTGGCCGTCGGGTTTTTTTTGTTGCGTCTGGCCTTCTTCGTCGAGCGTCTCCGGGCCGGTTTCGGTCGGGTCGGCTTTCTGGCCCTGGGCGGTCTTCGAGAGTTCTTCGGCAATCTTCCGGGCTGAGTCGAGTTGCGCCTGCGCGGTCTCGCGGTCGAGTTGCTTGCCTTGAGCCAGGGGTTTGGCTTCGGTCGAAATCAGCAGACCTTCGGCGGCGCGCAGCGCGCCGTGGCGGTCGGTTCGCAGCTCGAACCCTTCGCCGCGCGGCTCGGCGACGCCGTCCGTCCTCGGGTGGGTGAGAAAGCCCTGGTTGAGTTGGCTCTTGCCGTGTTCGCTCGAGAGTTTCGTGCGCACTTCCCCGGAGGTGTCGTCAAAGAGCAGTTCGCCGTATTGGTCGCCGAAATGCTCCTTGGTCTTGATGCCGGAGAGGGTTTTGTTGGGCGGTAGCTGCCCCGCGCCGCTGAAGTACGGCGGCGGATTCCTGCCGTCGTAGACGACGCCTCTTACCAGCGGACGGTCGATGTCGTCTTCGACGAAGTCGACGATGACTTCCTGGCCGATCCGCGGGATGAACTGCTGGCCCCAGCCCGCCCCCGCAATCGGGTAGGCGACCCGTACCCAGCAGGAGGAACGTTCGTTGTAGTGCGCGCCGTATTCGGGGTGCTCCTTTTGCCGCTGCCAGTGGAACTGGATTTTGATGCGGCCCATTTCGTCGGTGTAGACCTCTTCGTTTTCCGGGCCGACGACGAGGGCGGTTTGCGTGCCCCGCGCGGTGGGTTTGGCGTGCTGGCTGTGCGCGAAGTCGGGCGCGAGCGCGATGCCGCGTCGCTGCGCTTCGAGCGCGACCGTGTAGGGCTGCGCGGGGGTGTCGTCGCTCGCTTGCCGTCCTTTGGCATCCCTGGGCAGGTTGTTGGCGGCGCTGAAGGTGAGCCGGGTGACGACGAATTCGGCATCCTCGGGGTTGTCCTGCCCGAAGTCGGGATGGTCGGTGAGTTGAAACCATTCGCCCGCCTCGAGTTCCCTGACCGTGCCCTTGCCGAAGAAAGTCTTCTTGTTTCTGTCGTGCGCTTGCTGGCGCAGCTGGGCATAGCGGTCGAGCCCTTCTTCGAGGCTGGCGTAGTAGAGGGTTTGCGGGTCATAGTCTTCGAGGGTGGCTTCGATGGCGTTGCCTTCGCCCTGCTCGGTTTGGCTGTTTCGCTGGCTCGCGCTCTCCGCAGTCGGTTTGTAGTCGAAGCTCTGGAGCCAGACCGCGCCCGAGCCGATTTGCCGTTGACTCGTCCAGTCGGTGAGGCTGTCTTCGGATTCGGTGGCGTCGCTGCGGTGGAAGCGGATGGCGTTTTGCGTGGCTTGCGGCAGGCTATAAGGATCGTCGAAGGCCACGAAGGTAAGTCGCGGCGACGAGATGCTGAAGTCGTGGCGACGAGATGCTGAAGTCGCGGCGACGAGATACGAGAGATTTTCCCGCATTTCCGCTCATTTCTTTTCGATTTCCCCGCTCCACAGCCAGTAGCACCGGGCGTATTTAAATCGGATTTAACCAAACCAGACCTTGACCGCCATCGCGGCACGAATTGTAAAACAAGCCCACGTCATTCCGCGCGAAGTCGCGGAATCCAGACGCCGCATGGATTCCGCGACTTCGCGCGGAATGACAGTTGGCGTTGCTTCGCGCCGTAGGGTTGAAACTTCCAGCGGCATTTAT
>JAIRMN010000064.1 GCA_031258715.1 Zoogloeaceae bacterium | reverse complement strand
AAGACTTGCCGGAACCGGATAGACCTGTCAGCCAGATTACCCGGCCAGGGTGGCCGCTCAGGTGCTCCCTGTCCGCACGTTTGATGGTGAAATCAGCGGGGTGTAGATTCTTTGTCATACCGTTTATGTCAACGCCTGTGTCCATCTGCGCTACAGGATATTTCTTTCGAGGCTGGCGAAATCCATGTAATCAAGGGCGAGTCCCTCTTTGAGCAGGAGCATTCTGAATTGTTGCAGATCGTGGGCAAACAATGCGCGTATTTTGTCGAAGGCTGCTATCGAGAAATCCGGTTTTTGTTCTCCTAAATCACTATCGTCCAGTACAAAGCGGTGCGGGATTTCCGTGGTGTCGACGTCAATGCCCATGAGCTGCAAAACAAAATGGCGCCGCAGATCGCCATCCACGAGCATGGGGACAGAAACTGGAAATACGTCGCGCGCAGGATATTTGGCTAAAATGTTTCTTAACCCGAAGAATCTCTGGGCTAGTACGAGCATTGAATAAAATGGGAAGCATCTTCGGGCGAAATAAAATGCTAACTCATATTCCATCCGTTCGAGAAAGCATGAGCGTACATAATGTTCTCTTTCAATTTCAAGATATTTTTCTATGTATTTTATGGATTTTCTCGGATGATGTAGTTGAGCGATACGATGTAGTTTTTGCGCTAATTTTGGTCGTTTCCCCAGCGCGGAAAACTTGTACATTTTGTATCCTGACCAAACACTTTCCCAATGATTTCTGAGGCAGAGAATAATTTTTACGCCATACTCAGGCATTCTGGAAATGGCAGCCGGATTGAGGCAATAACCCTGGCTCGCGTCCAGTAACCAATTATCGCTCATTTTGAGACTAAAGGAGGCGAAATCTGTTCGGGAATACACGTATGGTTCTTTTATTCCATCTACCAGATATTCACAAAGTTTGCTTTCGACAAACCAATGTGCAAGCGAAGTCGTTGCGGACTTGACAAACCCCGGGATGAACAAAAATCTTGTATGACCGGGTCGCGGGCTGCTGTCGTCATTTATCGTGTTGCTCATGACATTATCTCCCTTCCGGATGCTGGAAGTGGCACTGGACAAGGCGGGCCAGATTGAAGACTATCTGGCTTGCGTAGAGTATGGAATCGTCCTCCCAATAATGAACTCGGCGCCAATAGATATATACACTCTGTCTGTTCAATGGCGTGGCGGACAGATTCCGATTGACTGGTGCGTCTTTCTAATTCGACAAGCAGTCCTTCAAATTGACGTAGATTCATTGATGCGCTCCTCGTGTAGAACTAGGTATTGGAAAATGGCTGTACGCAAAGGGAGTCAATGGTGTATCAACGTCGCCAATGCGCCTGTCAAAAGCGAAAAAGTCGGGCAGTTTCATATGAAGTCTCTTTCCGCGTTCAAGAGGTCAGTACGCGAACCGGGTTTTCAAATATTGGCGAATAGAAAGTGCAGGCCGGTATTTGCCCCATGTATTGTCGCGCCAGGTTGAGGTAACAATGCGTGCCGACCGTGGTCGAGCGCAAAAGGCTGGCATTGGCGCAGACCGTGGCGAAGTCGCCGACGCTTGCCAGTTCCCGGATGGAAACGTTCGCCTCCAGCGTGACGTAAGCGCCGATCGTAACCTCTTCGCCGACGAAGACGTTGGGGCGCAATACGGCATGATGCCCGATGACACTTCCCGCGCCGACGAATACGCCAGCATGGATGTGGACGTTTTCGCCAATTTTTGTGCCCGGATCGACGCTGGCTCTGGGCGAAATCAGGGAAACATTCTGGTATCCCAGGCTGGCAGTTGCCTCGTGGAATGCGCGGCGCACGTCGTTGATGTAGAACTCATTGACCGCGATGGAAATTTCCCACTCGGCAGCCGGAAAAGTGCTCAGGCTGGAGAGGTCGAACAGATAGTAATCCGTCACGGGAACCAGAAGCCGTTCGATGCGGCGTTGCGGGAAAGACTCTTGCGCGAGCGCGAAGGCGCTGTTGACGGAAATGTCTGGCCCGACGACCAGTAAAGGTTTACTCATGGCATTTCCCTTCGTCCAAATGTTGCATGTACCACCGGCCAAAGCTCGCCAAACAGTATTCGTTGTCGCCAAATACGCCAATCGTGGGTGCGCTGGACAAGGTTTTTTGTACCTGCTCGAACACGACGACGTCTTCGTCTACCACTCGTTTTTCCGCATGATGGATGCCCCACAGCAAATGTGGCACGGGCGATGTTCCTTCTTTTAGCTTGGCCGTGAAGACCCATGAATGATATTCCGTGCGATCCGGCGCGAGCGGCGCGAATTGTTGCAAGAAGAAGTGCTCGCCGTGGATGGAACCGAAATTGACGTTGGGGAAAACGGGACAAGCGAAAAAACTCCCTCGATCCAAGGAGTTTTCCAGTAACGCTGAAAACCAGCGGGAAGTATAGTGCAGGGGAATCCGCCGGATCGTGCTGGTGCCGCTGGTGGCGACAGCCTCATCGTTGGCGGGGCAGGTGGGGTTTGGCTTCAGGAAACGGATACCGGCAAGTGGCGATTCGGGAGAAAAAATCAGACTGCCTTTCTGCGGCGGCGGCGCGAAGCTGCCATCCTCACGTGTTCCCAAGGCCGGTGCGAGAGTGTATTTGTGTACAAATGGGATGTGCGGCATCTCGCCTTCGGAAATATTCTCGAAATTGAGTTTCCAGTTGTAGTTTCCGGTGAAGGTGGTGTAGGAGACTTCTGGCGCGAAATGTGTCGAAACCACGGTCAGCAGGTACAGCAGGTCTTTCGGGAATTGTTCCGCCATCGGTAAGGGTTTTTCGGCGAGATTGACGAAGACGAAATTGCCGACTGTCTCCAGGGCGTAGGGGTGCAGATCCATGCAGGTTTTGTCCGCGTCGGAAAAGCCGTAGAACTTTTCGCCGGGAATGCCGCGCAGCGCGCCGTCGTGCCCGAAGCGCCAGCCGTGATAGGGACAGAGCAGCTTGCGGTTGCCGAAAGGTTCGATCTGGATGGGGCAGGCGCGGTGGGGGCAGGCGTTCCGGAAGGCGCGCAATGTGCCGCCACAGTTCTGGATCAGTACGGGGATCCCAGCCAGGGTGCGGGTGATGAAGCTGTTGTCGGCGCGAAGCTGTTGCGTCAGGCCGGCCAGCAGCCAATATCGGTTGAACAGTTTTTCACGCTCCAGATCGAACCAGTATTGCTGGGTGTAACAGGCAGGCGGCAGGGCGGGATGAATCATGGTCAAACCTCCTTGGCGTGGCGCGTCATGGCGTGTTGATGTCGATGATACGGGCGGGGTTGCCGAAGACGGTGGCGTTGGGGGGGACATTCTTGACGACGACCGATCCGATGCCAATCGTGGCGCCGTCGCCGACATGTATGCCTTTGGCGATGGCGGCGCGCGGGTGGATGGCGACGCCGTTGCCGATCCTGACGCCTCCGGCAAGAAAGCCCATGGCGCCGATCATGCAATGTTCGCCGATTTCGACGTCATGGCCGACGATGACGCCCGTGTCGAGGTAGGCGAATGCGCCGATGTTGCAATCGGTGGAGACGACGCAGCCGGGCGTGAGGAAGCTGCCTTGTCCGACGTGCGTGCGGGAGGCGATCGAGGCGGCGCGGGTGTAGCTGAAAAACCGCGCTCCCCGTGCCGCAAGCGGCGCGACGAGCCTGTCGCGCCAGCGGGGATTACCCACGGCGGGAATGTAGCGGTCTTCCGGGTCGGGTTGCCAGGTCAGCGGATTGCCCAGGACGGGAACTTCCAGTCCGGGCGGCAAGGCCAGGCTGGCGCGGGTGTCGAGAAAGCCGCCGAGCCGGCATTGCCCGTGCAGGGCGGTATCGCGCGCGAGCACGTCATAGACGATGCGTCCCAGGCCGCCCGCGCCGATGATGATGAGTTTTCGAGGTGTGGCGCGCATTTGTTCAGCGGGTCGCCGTGTGGCCGCCGTCGAGGACGAGGGTCGTGCCGGTAATCCAGCGGCTTGCGTCCGAGAGGAAGAAAATCGCCGCGTATGCCACGTCTTCGGGATGGCCGAGCCCCAGCGGGTAACGTGCCAGGGTGTCTTCCAGTCCGCCCGCGGTCTGGCGGGCCGCTTCGAGCATGGGGGATTCGACCATGCCGGGGGCGAGGCAATTGGCGCGGATCTTCTTTCTGGCGACTTCCATGGCGAGGCAGCGGGCCATGGCTTCCTGCGCGGCCTTGCTGGCGGCGTAGGCGGCGACGCCCGCCACGCCGATGTGCGCCGAGATGGAGGAGACGAACACGATGGCGCCGCCTGGCTGGAGGGCGTTGCGCAGCAGCAATTGCCGGGTCAGGCGCATCGGGGCGACGGTATTGACGGCAAGCTGGTCTTCGATGTGTTGATTCGTGGCCATGCGCAGCGGCGCGAGCAGGGAAATCCCCGCGCAATGGACGAGCCCATGGAGCTTGCCCGTCTGTTCGGCGAGCGCCTCGGTCTGGCCGCTGTCGCCGAGATCGCAGGCGAGGGGGCGATGCGCGCCGGGCGGGAGTTCGTCGATCAGGTTGGCCAGCCGCGCTTCATTGCGGCCGCTTGCGACGATGTCGGCTCCCGCCTGGGCGCAGGACAGCGCGATCTGGCGTCCGATGCCGGAAGATGCGCCTGTCACCAACACGGTTTTTCCGGCGAGGCTGAAGGGGTTGAAAGGCGTTTCGCTCATGATTCGACCAGATCCGGAAAGACCGCGCCCTCGATGTCCAGCAGGCAGCTTCCCCATGACAGGCCGACGCCAAAACCGGAAAGCAGCAATCGTTTTTTGCCTTGTTCGAGTTCGGCGCGAATGCGCGCGGTCATGGTCAGGGGCAGGGA
>JAIRMN010000013.1 GCA_031258715.1 Zoogloeaceae bacterium | reverse complement strand
ATGCGCAAGCTCGTCCACCTCTGCTTTGGCGTCCTCAAAAACCGCATCCCCTACCAGGAAAATTTCATGAAAAACGCTTGACTTGAGAGACGGTATCTACGATACGGGCTGCGCTTGCTGCAATTCAAAGTGTACCAACGAAATTAATTGGGGTATCCGGGTTAGTGTTTTTCCCTATTGATTTAACGGCTTCATTCCACATTGGCACAACGCTCAATTCCCAGCTTTTCTCAATCGCGTAAATATTATCTTTGTTGATATCCATTTCCGCTTTCATTGTTAGCGCAGTCACATCAAAATCCTTTACAACTGTGGTGGCTCCGCTGATAGCGGTAGCGCCTGCTTTGACATTTGGCTCAGGAATGAACTGAGCAATTTTCGCAGCCACATCCACTGTTGCCGCTATCAATTTAGTAACCATCATTTTCTTCAAGGAGCTACTGGTCTTTTCGTCCACATTATTACTCCAAACATCCGTTTTGATCGTTGAAGTAACGGATTGCGTAGCCTTCCCAATGTCTATCAAATCCCTCAGACTGGCTACAAGACCAGTTGCATCTGACGCTATGGAAAGATCAGACTCCATGAAATCTGCGAGACCGTTGGCATCCGATAGCATATTTGTCACGTCGTCGGTCCAGTCGATAAGTGAACCATCTTTTCCTGACTCTGAAAGAACTTTCAGAAAATTATACATGGTATCCACGGAATATGCCGCCTTGACAGCCAGGGTGCCATATCCCAATGTTTTTGCAGCATCGCCCAGGCTTCCTAATGCCACGTCCTTGGCCTCGTTCAAGATCGCGCCCGCCATATCTCCGATTGAGATTTTCGCATGTCTATCCAGAACGGGGTTTGTATTTGGTATATTCTCCATGATTCCATGCATAAGTTCCCATTTAGCATAATCCCTATCCTTGATTTGCTGCAATCCGCTGTCCAAAGAAGTCTTGTTTGCAAGAAATTCTTCTTCGAGGATGACGGCTCGCAGCAAGGCATACATGTATTCTTTCAGAGAGACTTCGTAGTCCCTGTCTTCCGCCAGGGTCAAATCCGAAAAGTCACTCAAGGCCGCGTCTGCCTTTTGTTTCGCGTAATTGGACAAATAGGACTTATCCTCCATTTCATCGAGTGTCTGGCTAAAATCCTGGTACAAGTACGGATTTCCATAAAACAACGACGACAAATAAAGTCTTCCCACTTCGGAAAAATAATCCTTCTTCGTGGCTTCGGTATATTTGTACAACAATTCGTTAAGCGAGTATTCTCTGTCCAAAAGCGTCACGCCCAACTGACCAAGTATTTCCTTTAGATGGTTGATGTGCGGGCTACCGGAATATCCCTGGCCAACCAGGGATACGCTTTGATCACCGATACTCATTTCTTCTGCCTCTATGGCATATTCCCCCAACACAAAACTTCCATGCTCAAATTCGATGCTTTCTGTTTTTATGCGCGGAGTGGTCTCTATGCCGGAAGGAATGGTGATCGTGGCATCCGTATCAAGGCGGACACTTTCCGCGATGATAAGAGTGCCTTTGTAGCCGGAGCCTACAAGAATATTCCTGACTTTCAGCTTTATTTCGCCGCCATTAGATACTATTTTTCCTCCATCAAAATTGATGGAAGAAGTATATTTGTTCGTCTTGTATCTACCGTCTGCGCAGGAATAATTACTGGACTCGCAGGAAGTGTCGTTGACGGGCCTTCCTGTACGTCCTCCCGCAACTCTGATACTATTCGCTTCGATCTGGTTATTATTCTTCAATGTCAAATCATCCACATAAATTTCTATCCCATCTCCCGATTTCAGCGTTGCGTTATTCAGCATGATAGACAAAAACCCTTGATTAACCGCGTCATAACCATTCCCCTGGGTGTTTGAACTATCCAGTGTACCCCACATGGAAAGGTGGTTTGTAGCTTGTATGAGTCCTCCATTGATGTTTATCTCTTCTCCCCGGAAAGATATTTCCTGACCTCTGATCGCGCCATTTGTCATGTACATTTCCTTTGCTCTGATATGCACATCATCACCGACGTAGATATTTGCCGAACCCAAGGTCAATTGATTACTTGCTTCGATGTACAGACAAGAAGAAGTCGAATATCCTGAAGAACCAATGGCCACACCACTTGTGATGCCGATATTATACGAAGATAGCCCCAGTCTGCCCTTCGTGTAGAGTATATTGCTTAAAACCTCAATGGAATCAGTGGCAGAAATAAACAAATCGTTTCCCTGGCCTTGATCCAGATAACTGGCGATAGCGGAAGCCTTGAATGAATCTGCGCTCCCATCTGGAATTGTTGTGTTCGTGGAAGATTCGCTGATTGTCACATCATTCGGATCAACCAACCAAGCCCCGCCGTTGCTTTGCGGCGCGGAGCTTACCGACAGATTCTTTCCGCTCGTCTCCACATATTTTCCGGTCAATTCTCCGTCGATCCGGGTATTCCCGTCACTCCATGCGATGAGCGTACCGTCCGTTCCCGCGTCGATCTGGCTTTCCGTCACGGTCAATGCCGCCGCGCTCGCAAGTTTTTCCGTCGCGCCGAAACGTCCCACGAAGTTCTCCCGCAATTGTACCGCCCCTGCATTGTTTTCACCGCCCTGGAATTCGCCGCCCAGACGCACCAATCCCCCGGTTTCTCCCGCCGCCGTGATTTGCGCGTTTTTCACCGTCGTGCCCGCCTTGCCGGAAATGTCGATTTGTCCGCCTGTAGTCTTCCCTCGTGCGTCGATTTCGCCGGACACACTGACCCTGCCTTCTCCCGCCAGACGGATTTCGCCGCCCGCTTCCCCGGAAGCCACGAGGGTTCCGGTATTGACGAGATCAATCCTTTCCCCCTCCGCCTTCAAGACAATCTTCCCCCCGTCCATTTCGGCGGAAGCCGCGCTCACCGTGCCGCCGTTTTGCACGACGGATTGCACGATGGCGTCCAGTTGGCTGGCGGTCAGATAGACGATGCCGCCCTCGGCCTTGATTTCCCCGTTGTTCGTCACGCCCAGGGTTTCGCCTTCCGGGGTGTAGAGACCGTCGACCAGAGGCTCCGGCGCGGCGAAGGCAATGAGATCGTCCCCATAAAAGTCGAGCTTGAACCCTTCCCCGGCAGCGAGCGTAATCCGTCCCAGGCGGGCGGCAATGATGCCGTCGTTCCGCACTACCGGCGCGACCAAGGCGGCAAAGCCCCGGTCGCTCACGCTGATGTTTCCCAGGTTGAGGATCGCCGCGCCAGGATTTCCCGGCTGATTGAAGAGGAGGTTTCCCGCCATGAAGTCTTCGTTCCTGATGTCCGCGGTGGAAGCGAGAAAGCCGCCCACGTCGATTCTTGCCCCCTTGTGGATCACCACGCCCGCCGGATTCACCAGGAAGACGTTGCCGTTCGATTTCAGTTCCCCCGCCAACTGGCTCGCTCCGCCCCCGCCGGTGACGCGGTGCAGGCCGTAAGAAGCGGTGCTCGGCATCGCGTGTTCGACCTTTTCCGTCTTGCCGATGTCGAAGCTTTTCCAGTTGATGATCGCGCGCTGGCTGTCCTGCGTGATTCTGGTGTCGCCGCCTTGGCGGACAATGGTCGCGCGCCCGGCCGCGACATGGCCGCCTTCGGGCGCGGCATGGAGTGAAGGCGCGGCAAAAAGGGCGCTGACGGCAAGGGCGAGGGTCTTCTTTTGCATGATGTTCTCCAGAAGAAAGCAGGGGTTCGGAAGCTCAAAAGGAAAATATGCCCTGCGCCATGATCCGCTTGTTGGAAGTATCGACTTCGCCAACCGCGCGCAAGGGCTTGGCATAGAAAAGATTCAGGGAAAAACGGGGAACGTAAAGGGCTTTGGAATCCGGCGTGCCGAAGAGACCGGAAAGACGCAATCCCAGTCCGGCGGAGGAAAGGTATTCCTCCCCGCGATCCCCATTGTCCGTCCGCGCCCGCGACCAGGTCTTGCCCCAGTCGAGAAAGATATAGGGTTGCAGGTTCAGGCTTCCCGCCATCACATCGCGCCGCGCCTCGAGACTGGCGGCAAGGCCGTTGTCGTTCTCGATGACGCCCGGCGCGTAGCCCCGCCCAAACTGGCTGCCGCCCAGGGATTCCCGGTAATAGGACGTGAGCGGCGCGTTCGTCCGTTGCAGAGAAAGACTTCCCAAAAGACTGAACCGCGCGGGCAGGTTCTGGCTGCGGGAAAGATAGAGCCGGTACCGGGTAAAACGGGCGGGCGCTTGCGGAGAACTGGCCTCGATGTCGCGGTCGGTGGCGTCGAACCAGTCCAGCCCGCGCGTGATCGCCGGAATGACTTGCGTCACGCCGCCGCCCAGGAAGGCGTCGGAAACGTCGTAATTGACTTCCAGGGTGAGGCTCCTCAGGCGATCCCGCGTATAGGGCGCGTCCAGCAGATCGGAACGGCCATTGCGATGTTCATAGCGCAAACCGGCGGAAAGGTTTTGGTTTCGGCTGCGAAGGAATGGATAGAGCACACACGTGGTGAAGGTGCGGCTCTCGGTTTCGTAATCGAAGACGCGGGCAAAGTCGCTATCCGGCTTCGTGCTCCGGCTTTGCGCCCAGGAGGCGTCCACGTTCAACCCGTTGGAGAACGAATGCGCGTGCGCGAACGTCCAGGCGGCGTATTCTCCCCGCGCCCGCGCCTGGGTGTAGGAAAGGCTGCTGCGGGAACCGATGACCGGCCAGGCGAATCCCAGCGTGACAGTGGCAAGACCCCGCCCGGCGGACTTCGTGCCGGTGTTGCCCAGATTGAGTGAAGCGTCCCAGGATTTTTCCGTGAGTTCGAACACGAGAACCGACGCGCCCGTTGCTTCTCCCTCCTCGAAACGGGAGGAAACGCGAATGCCCGGAAGGTCGGAAAGCAAGAGCATTTCCCGCTCGAAATCGGCATGGCGCAAAGGCTTGTAACTCAAAAGCCGCGCCTCGACTTCGCGCCAATAAGAACGAAAACGTTCGAGCAGCGCCGGATCGCCCACAAGACGGATCGATCCGATATGTCCCTCGATAACCGCCAAGCGAACCCTTGCGCCCTGGGGATCGAGCGTCTGGCCGGCCGGCAGGATCACGCGGGAGAGCAGATACCCCGCCGCCCGGTAACGCCGGGTGAGGGCGTCCGCAATCGCCTGCGCCTCGGCAAAGCTCACTTCCTTCCCATACCGGGATTCATAGGGCGCGGCAAGTTCCGCCGCGGAAAAGACGGTCGCGCCTTCGATTTCCAGGGAAGTGAGAACGAAACGCAAGGTCAGGTCAGGCCCGGAAGCCTTCTCCCGATCCTCGACGATTTCCAAAGGCGGCAGGGAACGCGGCGCGGGAACTTCCCGGCGCTCCTTGTCCAGCACGTCCAGATCGGCGGCGTGGACAGGAAAACCCGAAAAGAAAAGAAGAAAAAGGCTGAAAAAGCCCGTGAATACAGGGAAAGAGCTAATTATATGGCATTTCGGGGGGGGGGGTAACTATTCATCATTTTTGGAAGGCTGGGGAAGGCAGTCCGTAAAAAATGTCTCAAAATGTCACGTCTGAATACAAACGCCCGCATCATAACAAAAATGTTTCACATGTAAACCCGAAAACGATAATTTTTTCTGTTCGGGGATCGGAGGGCAGAAGACAGAGGACAGAAAAGTTAGCGGCGCTTCGCGCCGACTGGGTTCATCCCCCTCTTCCGGCCTTCGGCCACCTTCTCTCCGCAAAAGGGGGGAAGGGAAAGTTCTTGGTTCCTGACCCTGCATCCGTTTGAATCGCACCCTGCCTGTTCGTTCGTCATGGCGGCGTTTGCCGTGCGATAATCTTCGCGCGGGAACCGGTTTTCGGTTCCTCTCTGCGCCAAGGATGCTCGTGCAAAACCCCCAAACCCTGCAACGTCTGGAAAAATGGCTGTTGCGCAAAGTCGGCAAGGCCATTGCCGACTTTAACCTGATCGAGACGGGCGACACGCTTCTGGTTTGCGTCTCCGGCGGCAAGGATTCGCACACGCTTCTCCATCTCTTGCGGCTCCTGCAACGAAAAACGCGCATCGCCTTCCGGCTGATCGCCATGAACCTGGACCAGAAACAGCCAGGGTTTCCCGCCGATGTGCTGCCCGGCTATTTCCAGAAAATCGGCGTCGACTATCGTATCGTCGAAGCCGATACCTATTCGCTGGTGCAGGAAAAAATCCCGCCGGGCAAGACGCCCTGTTCGCTCTGTTCCCGCCTGCGCCGGGGCATCATCTATCGCACGGCGAAAGAACTGGGCGCGAACAAGATCGCGCTGGGACACCACCGCGACGACCTGGTACATACCCTGTTCCTCAATCTCCTGTTCGGCGGCAAACTGAAGGCCATGCCGCCCAAACTGAAGACAGACGATGGCGCGCACATCGTCATCCGTCCGCTCGCCTGTTGCGCCGAGGATGACATCGCCCGTTACGCGCGGGGCATGAATTTTCCCATTATTCCCTGCAACTCCTGCGGTTCGCGGGATAACCTGCAACGCCAAAAAATCCGCGCGATGATACAGGAATGGGATAGCCGTTTTCCTGGCCGCACCGAATCTGTATTCACGGCGCTGCAAAACATCGTCCCCTCGCATCTGGCGGATAACGCGCTGTTCGACTTTAGGGGATTGACGCTCACGGACGCGCCAGATGACGAAACAACGGGCGATACCCTGTTCGATGCGCCGAACCTGCCGCAAACGGATATCCCCGCGTTCCCCCTGCCGGTGCGCGCGGAATGACGCCGAAGCGCAAACCACTCCGAGTCATTCATCATTTCTTCGGCGGTAAGGTGGCGCGTCATCCCGTTTTATTCCTGATCACCCCATCGAACGCTCTATGAACAGAACTTTCGACATATCCGCAAAGTTTGTTATGATAGGCTCGAATTTCTGACTGAGGTGTTCTTTCTTGAAGGATTTGCGGTGATTACCATCGTTTTTGGCGAAATTGAAGATAGTCCACCTTTGGTGGCGCGTGTAGGCCTAAAGGAAGCCGGGCGCACGACCGAGCGTTATCTCAACCGGGTCAAGAATACGAGCGATGGGTTTCGGGGGCGGCTCTCTGGAACCCTCAGGGACGGACAGATTTCTTTTGTATTCGATTCCCCCACGGAAGCCTGCCTTGCCGCCATCGAAATGCAGCGCCGGATTGCCGAATTGACGCCGATTTCCGGCATCCGCCTCGGCCTGCGCCTGGCGATACTCTCGGCGGATACCGAGGAAAGGGCGCGCGAACAGGCAGGCAGGCTGCTGGAAATGGCGCTTCCCCAACAGATTCTTTGCAGCCGACAGGTGCTGATGGAAGTGGCGGTCAACGTCGGGCTGAAAGTCGCGGCGCAAAAACAGAAACTGAAGCTCCTCGAAAGTGACGAGACCATCAGCGTCATGCAATTGCTGTGGCACGAAAACAGCGACGCCCTGAACGACGAGACGCGCGTGAGCGACGACGATCTTCCCGCCACGTTGACTTCCACCAGCCTGCTGGCGCAAGCCGCCATGATCGACGGCTCCATGACAATCCCGCCTTCGCCGCCCAACCGTCCCATCCGTCTTTTGGTGCGTCATGGCGACAATAGCCTGACGCTAGACGAAAAAAATCCCGCCCTGAACATCGGGCGCGAGCACCACAACGACATCATCATCAACGATAACCGCGCCTCCCGGCAACACGCGCGCCTGGAACGGCGGGAGGGCTATTACTGGCTGACGGACATGAGCACGAACGGCACCTTTGTCGCTTTTTTGAGCGAGCAGGAAATGTTTTTGAGAAAGGACAGCGTTGCCCTGCGCGGCAAGGGGCTGCTTTCCTTTGGCATTTCCACGTGCGACAAGGAAGCCGACCTGCTGGATTTCGAGCACATTTGAGGATATTGGCCGCGTTTTGGCGCGTTTTCGCGTCCCGGACAACCGGCTTGTGCCGGTTGTTTGCTGTCGGGCGGGAGGGCATGAAGGGTGATTCAAGAAAACCGCATCCACCTCGACGGGCCGGCGGGCAACATCGAGGCGATCATGGAAATTCCGGCAGGCGCGGCATTGCGCGGTATCGTGCTGGTGGCGCATCCGCACCCCATCGGCGGCGGCGCGAACACCAACAAGGTGACGCACACGCTTGCCCGAACCTTCCTTTCACTGGGTTATGCGGCCTTCCGTCCCAATTTTCGCGGCGTGGGCGAGACGGAAGGCAAGCATGACGACGGCGCGGGAGAGACGGACGATCTCATGGCCGTGTTGGAAGACGCCCATCGGCGGCTCGATGATCCGGGACGACGTTTGCCCGTAACGCTGGCCGGGTTTTCCTTCGGCGCGTATTGCCAGACTCGTCTCGCCCGCCGCCTGCTTGAGGCGGGGCGGACGGCGGAATGGTTGGCCTTGGTCGGCGTCGCCGCCGGATCCATCGAAGGCGCACGCGCCTACGATACCGAAGCCGTGCCCGCCGATACCCTCGTCATCCACGGCGCCGCCGATACCCTCGTGCCGCTGACCAATGTCCTCGCCTGGGCAGATCCGCAGAATCTGCCGGTGCTGGTAATTCCGGGCGCGGATCATTTTTTTCATCGGCGGCTCACCCTCATCCGCGACATCATCGTTCGCGCCTGGCATGGCCGCGCGCGGGACGCTCGATGAAGACGCCGCCCCTGTCCGCGCGGGCGCTGAAAAAAAGCTATGCGGGCGTTCCCGTGGTGGACGATCTTTCCTTCACACTGGAAAAGGGCGGCTGTTTTGGCCTCCTGGGTCCCAATGGCGCGGGCAAGACCACGACCCTGAAACTCTGTCTCGGCCTGGCCGCGCCGGACGCAGGCGAGATCACGCTGGCAGGCCATCGCATTCCAGAGGCGGCGGGGGCCGCCCGCGCCCTGGTCGGCGTGGCGCCGCAGTTCGACAATCTCGATCCGGATTTCACGGTCAGCGAAAACCTGCGCGTTTTCGGGCGCTATTTTGGCTTGTCGAAAAGGGAGATGGCGGCGCGCATGGATGGCCTCCTGCGATTTTCCAGCCTGGAAGACAGGCGCGACACTCGAATCGATGCCCTTTCCGGCGGAATGAAACGGCGACTGACGCTGGCGCGGGCGCTAGTCAATGACCCGGAAATCCTCTTTCTCGACGAGCCGACCACCGGCCTTGATCCGCAAGCCCGCCACCTGATTTGGGATCGCCTGAAAACCTTGCGCGGCGCGGGCAGGACACTTTTCTTGACCACGCATTTCATGGACGAGGCCGAACGGTTGTGCGACACGATCGTGATCATCGACGGCGGGCGCAAAATCGCGGAAGGCAGTCCGCGCGAACTGATTGCCCGTCACATCGAAGCGCAGGTCATCGAAGTTTATGACACGACCGGAACGCCGGATACGCTGGAATCCTTCGCGTGCGCGGCGCGCGCCCAAAGCGGCATGGAAGGCGCGCGTATGGAAAAAAGCGGCGAGACGCTGTTCTTTTATGGGCATGACTTCGCTGCCCGCCAATTGCTGGCATTGCTGGCGCGACGCCCCACGCTGCGCTACACGCATCGCGCCGCCAACCTGGAAGATGTCTTCATCCGCCTGACCGGGCGGGAATTGCGCGATTGATTACAGATTTGTAATAGAATTAAAACGGTTTTGCGGCGAACATGCCATCATTCCTCAATATAACAATTCAGGCCGGCAGGCCTCAACAGAGACCGTGGGTTTTATGAACCGAATCACTTCGTCCCAGGCATTGATTGCCGGGTTTTCGCTGATCATCGTTCTTCTTGGCGGAACGGTGGCGCAAAGCTGGCAGTTGCTGGAACAATTGAGCGCGCAAAGCCGCGAAAACATCGAGCGATCCGTGCAGATCGCTTTTGTTTTGCAGGAACTCCGGGAACGCGGGACGGACCTGGAGCGCAGCAGCCGTCAATATCTTCTGGTGCGGCAAGACACCTTTCGCGCCAGTTTCGAGGCCACGCTCGCCCAGTCGCTGAACCTCGCCAAAACGCTGGAAGCGCAACAGGACGCCTCTTTGCGTCCGCTGTTGCAGGAATGGCGCAATGCGGCGCAGAAACTGGCGGATGGGCTGGACAGTCCGGTGGCGGAATCCGTGCTGGGCGCGCGTCTTACCCAACTGGCGGAAATCTACGAAAACATCCAGCGCACCAGCCAGCAATGGCTGGAAAACCATAACCAGCGTACCTTGGCGGCGCTGGAAGCCAAGCGGCGGCAATTGTTCCTGCAACTCCTCTTCGTCTTGATCGCCGCCGTCCTGACAGCGGTCGTCCTCTGCTACTGGCTGGCTCGTCCGCTGCGCCAGGTCGATCAGGCCATACGGCTGATCGGGCAGGGTTATCTGGAAGACCGGATCAACGTCTCTGGCCCCGCCGATCTGCGCAAGCTGGGCGCGCGCCTGGAGTGGCTGCGGCAGCGCCTGTCCAACCTGAAAAGCAATCGCAACCACCTGTTCCACTACATGACGCAGGAAATGAAAATGCCGATTGTCGCCATCCGCGAGGGGTGCGACCTCTTCAATGTCGGCGGCGACGCGGAAAGCCAGGGCGCCCTGATCGATATGCTGCGCCACAACGCCGATCTGTTGCGGTGGCAACTGGACGGCATCCTCGCCATGCGCGTCATTTTCGAGTTTGCGAGTCTGCAACCGCAATCCGTGCGCCTGTCCGCGTTTTTGCGGGAAATCGTCGAGGCGCGCGCGGCGGATTGCGACGCGCAAAAAGTCCATATCCATCTTGAGGCGCCAGACGTCGATACGCGGATCGATCCGGACAAGGTGCGCGCCGTGGTGGAGATTTTCCTTGACAACGCGCTGAATTTCAGTCCGGAAGGCGGCGAAATCCTGCTTCGCGCCACGGTGGAAAATCACGTCCTGCGCCTGGAATGCCACGACCAGGGGCCGGGGGTAGCCGAAAAAGACAGGGATTGCCTCTTCAATCCCTTCTATCAGGGCAGGTCATCCGCCGAACAAACGCCTTTTACGCAACGTCATGGCATAGGATTGGCCATCGCGCGCGAATTGAGCGGCGTCATGGGTGGCACGACGCGTTATGCCGACGATAAAATGGACGCTTGTTTTTGTCTGGAGATTCCCTGTGAAAATTAAAAATTCCTTCCCCGCCTCATTTTCTGGTTTGTCGCGCCTCGTCTGGGTTTTGTGCCTGAGTTTGTTGCTGGGCGCGTGCGCGATCCTGGGCGGACGCGACGACACGCCGGAAGACGCGCGCAATGTCGACCGGGTGAGCGCCACCGCCGAAGACCTGCTGGCCTACTATTACAGCTTGGCATCAATGTCCGGGCAATCCCTGGCGCGAGAGCGTCGTCTGCTGAACCAGTTGGGCGCCGATCCGGACGTGCTGTTGCGCCGCGCCATGGTGCTGGGGCATCCGCGCCAACCCAACCCGGATTTGCCGCAGGCGCGCAATCTCCTGGAAGGCTTGCTGAAGAAAGGCGTCGAAGCGCCGGAACTCTATCGTCTGCGTCCCCTGTTTCCCATGATGCGCCAGCTTTCCGACAGTTATGGCGAGCGTATTCGCTTGGAAAAGCAGCTTACCGTCCAGGCCCGGCAAATGGAAAGACAATACCAGAAACTGCTCACGTTTCAGCGCCAGGCCAGCGAATTGCAGGAAAAACTGAATGGCCTTGCCAACATCGAGCGTACACTGCCCCGTTCTCGTGTGCCGGAATCCCTGCAACCCGCCATGTAGTCCTGTTTCTCGTTTCCGTCCCGGCGGACTTTTTCAAAAGAAAGGTGACTCGAATGCGTAAAAGAATTTACCGATTGTCCGCGTTGATAGGCGCCGGGCTGTTGTCAGCCTGTGTTACCATCAACATCTATTTTCCCGCTGCCGCTGCCGAAAAAATGGCGGACAAACTCATCGACGACATCTGGCAGCTGGATGAACCCGCCGAATCCAAAAAGGCGAAGGAAGGCGAGGTGACGCCATGAAGAAATCCCTGCTCTTGTCTGTCGTTCTGTTCACGCTTTCCATGCCGCTTGCCGCGCAGGAAGCCGAGCCGGATTTGCGTATCGACACGCCGGCGGCAAAGGAAATCCGCGCTTCCCTGAAAGCGCGTTTCGCGCAGATAAAACCGCTTTTGGAAAACGGCACGCTGGGCGTGACGCACGAGGGCAAGCTGGCGGTGCGCGATCCGGCTTCTGTGCCGCTTGCCGAGCGCCAGAACATCGCCCGGCTGATCGCGGGCAATGCCAACGACCAGTCCGCCCTCTACCGTGAAATTGCCCGCGCCAATGGTCATCCCGAATGGGAGCAACAGATTGCCGATACCATCCACGAACGTATGCGCAAACGCATTCCGCCGGGCTGGTGGGTACAGGACGCCAACGGAAAATGGACGCAGCGACAGGAAAGCCCCGCGCCGTGATGAGGCAAGCCCGAAAACCCGGTTCGGATGGAGCGCGGCATGATTGCGCATAGTCCCGTGCTGGTTTTCGACATCGAGACCATTCCCGATGTGCCGGGGCTTCGCCGCCTGCGCGGGCTGGATATGACGCTTTCCGACGCGGAAGTCGCGGAGATGGCCTTTTGCGCGCGCCGCGCCCAGGTTGGGCATGATTTCCTGCCGCTCCATTTGCAGCGCGTCGTCTCAATTTCCTGTGTCCTGCGCGCCAGGGAAGCCTTCAAGGTCTGGTCGCTGGCCGCGCCCGGCCTGACGGAAGCGGAAATCATCCAGCGTTTTTTCGACGGCGTCGAAAAATTCACGCCGCAGATGGTTTCCTGGAATGGCGGCGGCTTCGATTTGCCTGTCCTGCATTACCGTGCCCTGATGCACGGCGTCAGCGCCCCGCGTTATTGGGACATGGGCGAAGGCGACTACGCCGATTCCCGCGATTTCAAGTGGAACAACTATATCAGCCGCTATCACGCCCGCCATCTGGATCTGATGGATCTGCTCGCCCTCTACCAGCCGCGCGCCAACGCGCCATTGGATGAACTCGCCAAGCTCATGGGGTTTCCTGGCAAGCTGGGCATGGATGGCGCCAAGGTCTGGGAGACCTGGCTATCGGATAAGGCCGATGAAATCCGCAATTATTGCGAAACGGATGTGGTCAATACCTATCTGGTCTTCAACCGCTTTCGCCTTTTGCGCGGCGAATTGAGCAAGGCGGAAGCCCAGGCCGAGGAAACTTTCGTGCGCGCGGAACTGGCGCACCTTGAACTGCCCCATTGGCAGGAATACCTGGACGCCTGGGGACAGGCTCCGGAAACCGGGGAGAATACGTGATGTGGACATGGCTGATCCTGGCCGCCATCCTCCTGGCGGTGGAGATGACGACGGGCACACTGGCGTTGTTGTTCGTCAGCTTGGGCGCGCTGATCGCCGCCTTGCTGTCCTATGTGTTTCCGGAGAGCGTCACCGTGCAGATCGGCGTCTTCGCGCTGGCGAGTATCGCGGGCGTCGTCATCGCGTGGCGGCGCATCCATGCCCGGCGCGCGATGGCGCCTGCCGATCCCAACGCCAGCGTTGAAGAACTCGGCCAGCAGGTCGAAGTCATCTGCCTGCCGGACGCCCAAGCGCGCCTTCGTGTGCGCTACCGGGGCAGCGAATGGATGGCGCGGCTGGCGAACAGGGATTTGACCGTGGAAGTCGGCGCGCTGCTCACCGTCGTCGCGCAGGAAAGCTCGACGCTTATCGTCGATTCCCGAACCCATCCCTCGGCGTGGAGGTGAAGGACATGGACAGGACGGCACAAGTAGCGTTGATAAAGGATGCGAATGGAATATCCGAGGGTCGTGCGCTGGCGGCGTTTACGACGCTTCTTAACATACGCACATATGGTTTTGAGAAGGTGAAGGGTTTCATGTCGAGGTCGACGTTTTATTTGCATCTGCGTTATTTGCGCAACGCGGGGATTACGGACTTCGATTTGTACAACGGCAATGTTTTCCCGATTCGTCCCGTGCGCGTCGTGCTGGCGCAGCCTGTCGCGAGTTGGGAAGACATTAAAGACATTACAAGGAGTGAAAAATCATGAACTTCAACATTGGCAACCTCGACTTTCTCATCGTCTTCGCCGTCGTCGCCGTCGTCGCCGTATTCAAGACTGTGCGCATCGTGCCGCAGCAGTCGGCCTATGTCGTGGAACGCTGGGGACGGTATCATGACACCTGGACGGCGGGCATCCATTTCCTGATTCCCTTTTTCGAGCGCATCGCCTACCAGCACTCCATCAAGGAAATTCCCTACGATGTCGCCCCGCAGGTCTGCATCACCCGCGACAACACCCAGGTGCAGATCGATGGCATCCTCTACTATCAGGTCACGGATCCGAAACAGGCATCCTATGGCACCTCCAGCTTCGAGCTGGCCATCGAGCAACTAGCCAAGACCGCGCTCCGTTCCGAGGCGGGCAAGCGCGATCTGGACAGGCTTCTGGAAGACCGCGAAACCATCAACCGTACCGTGGTGGCGGTTCTGGACGAAGCCAGCACCACCTGGGGCGTGAAGGTGCTGCGCTATGAAATCAAGGACATCGTGCCGCCGGATTCCGTATTGCGCGCCATGCAGTTGCAGATTACCGCCGAACGGGAAAAACGCGCCAAGATCGCCGAATCCGAAGGTGAGCGCCAAAAGGAAATCAATCTGGCCGAAGGCGAGAAACAGGCGGCGATTGCCGTCTCCGAAGGCCAGATGACCGCCGCCATCAACAAGGCGAAAGGCGAGGCCGAAGCCGTGCGCCTGGTGGCCGAAGCCACGGCGGACGCGGTGCGCCTGGTCGCCAACGCCATCGGAAACCCCGGCGGCATGGAAGCGGTGAACCTGAAGGTGGCCGAACAATACGTGGAAGCCTTCTCCCAGGTCGCCAAGGCGGGTACGACGCTGATCGTCCCCGGCAACCTGGCCGACATGTCTTCCTTGGTGGCGACGGCGCTGAAAGTGGTACAGTCGGGCGGCGAGATTAAAAAGCCGGGGCTGGCGGCGGCAAAACTCTAGCCTGGCCGCGCCACAGATGTTCGTCATCGAATCCGCCCGGCAAGATTGGCGCTGGATTTCAGCGGTCGTACCCACCCTGACCGAGGCGGAATCCGAAATAGCCAGGATTCCCGACGCGCAGCGGCAGTTCCATCGCCTCATCGAGATTCCCTGCACAGCGTTTCCGGTCTTCATTGTCGAAGACAGGGACTTTGCGTTCGGCGACATGGCGCTTGTCCGCGCCCGGATAAGCGCGCTTTTGCCCAGTGGAGATGAAGACGCCATTCTTCTCAATGTCTATGTCCTTGAGTCGGCTTTCATTCCGGAGATTCCGGGCCGGGATGAAATGGGGGGCATCTATCATTGGCACATCACCGACAGCGATCTCACGCCCTCCGGAATGGCGGATTTGATGGCCGATTTCAATGCGCACCTCGAAAATCGCGCGGCTGCCGCTTGACGGTTCATCCAGGCCTCATCCGCCATGAAATCCCTCGCGCCTGACGCGCGGTTCCTTGAAGACCTGCGCGCTCGCTTCAACGCCGGCGAGAAGCTGAAGTACGTCTTCTTCTGGGGACACCAGACAAACCAGCGCGGCATGACCGCCGCCTGCTTTAGCCAGTGGTACGGCGCGCCGTTCGTGGTCGATGGCCAGCGCTACCCGACAGCGGAACACTTCATGATGGCGGAGAAGGCCGCGTTGTTTGGCGATCACGCGACAAGGGCGCTGGCGCTCAAGGCGCCAAACCCCGGAGCGGCCAAGGCGCTTGGGCGGCAAGTGCGCGGCTTCGATGAAAAAACCTGGCAGGAGAAAAGGTTTTCCATCGTGTTCCTCGCCAACCAGTCCAAGTTTGCCCAGAACCCGGCGCTGGGCCGGTTTCTCGACCAGACCGGTAATCGGATCCTCGTGGAGGCCAGTCCCGTAGACAGAATCTGGGGCATTGGCCTCGCCCAGGAGGACAAAAAGGCCAACAACCCAAACTTGTGGCGCGGCCTCAATCTCCTAGGCTTTGCGCTCATGCAGGTACGACACGACCTGGGCTGAAAATATCCTTTTTTATAATTCACCCATGAAAACCCATTAGGTGGATTGCCAGCAGCTACAAAGACTCTTTGGCATTGCCGCGCAACGTACGGCACCGTTTCGGCTATGCGTTGAGATTGGCCCAGCCGGGCGCGACCGGGACGAAACGGCGCGAGAAAAAAGCGCGGGCGGCGCTCTTCTACAGACAAAGCCATGCGCCGCCTTGGCCTGACGCAACAGGAAGCCGCGCGCCGGATGGGGATCACGCAACCCAAAATCTCCAACATGATGCGGGGCAATCTCTCGAACATCTCCGAGCGCAAGCTGATGGACTGCCTGAACCAGATGGGCTACGACATCGAAACAAGGTAAGTCCCGCTGTTTGGCCGGTTGGACGCCTGGCGCTCGCCTGACCCGATGTGGGTTATGGCTTCCCGACGCGGCTTTCCGTACCCGCCAGCAGACGCTGGATGTTGTTCCGGTGGCGAATGATCAGCGTCGCGCCCAGCAGGAAGGCAATGACGGTGTTGCTGTGCAGGCCGCAGAACAAAAGCCCCCAGATCGGCGCGAAAAGTCCAGCCAGCACGGCGGCGAGCGAGGAATAGCGGCTGACGAAAACCGCCGCCAGCCAGGTTGCCAGCGACGCCAAGCCGACGAACGGCGCCAGCGCCAGCAACACGCCGCCCGCCGTTGCCACGCCCTTGCCGCCCTGGAATTTCAGGAATACCGGATAGACATGGCCGATGAAGGCCAGGAGACCCACTAGTCCAACCACCGGTTCAGGAAAGCCCAGCGCGCGGACGACGAGGACGGCAAACACGCCTTTCAGCACGTCGCCCGCCAGTGTAAAGAGCGCCGCCTTCTTGTTGCCCGAACGCAGGACATTGGTCGCGCCGGGATTGCCGGAGCCATAGGTGCGCGGGTCTGCCAGGCGGAAAAGACGCGCGCCCAGCACGGCAAAGGAAACGGAACCCAGAAGGTAGGCCGCCAGACAAACCAGAAAACCGAGGAGAATATCCATGAGCGTAAACAAGCGTACAATGCGCGCGAATTGTACTCCGCCCGCCCGATTTTTCCACACGCGACTGTAACGCTCATGGACATCGTTTTTATCGAAGACCTGCGCATCGAGACGCGGGTTGGCTTTCACCCCTGGGAGAAGGTCGCGCCGCAGACGCTCATGCTGGACATCCACATGGGCAGTTCTTCCACCGCATCCGCCGCAAAAAGCGACGATATCCGCGACACCGTGGATTACGCCGCCGCCGCTTCTCTTCTGCGCGCCGAATTGTCCGAACGCCATTTCAACCTTCTGGAGGCGATTGCGGAATTTGTCGCCACCCGGATACTCGAAACCTTCGCCGTCCAATGGGTGCGCCTCTCCATTGCCAAGCCGGGCGCGCTGCCGAACGCGAGGCGCGTGGGCGTCACCATCGAACGCCCGGCGGACGAATAAACCGTAACAAAGCGACAAAGCAATCCAGATGCCTGGCCTGCGGCGTAAAGTGCCGGGAATTTTTCTGTCCGATGCCCCTTGACAAGCCCACCGTCCCGCGCGGGCTTGTCCCCTACCGTGGATTCTGCCAGAATCCGTCGTGTCGGCGGCATGGTCGGACTGCCTCTGCGTCCGGTGCGGTCGTCGTTTTCGTCTATGTCTTCATTCATCGCAAGGGGAAATTCAAGATGCGCAAAGTCTTTCTCACGCTGGCGGCAGTCCTCCTGTTTTCGCCCGTCATCAGCCATGCCCGCGACACGGTGTATTATCTGGACTTTCAAAGTGTCGTCGACGATGCCGTGCGCGCCGGACGGCTGGATGGCACGGTCAAGTTCTACCTGAAGGGCAAAAACCCAAAAGGCAGCATCGCCAAGAAATTCCCGGAAGCCGTCTCCAACAAGAAAACCAACGCCTTCAACAAGAGTGACGAGGAAGCCTGCGCCTGGGCCTTGCAGTCGGTGCTGATTTCCTTCCAGGAAAACGCGAAAAGACACGGCGCCAACGCTGTGGTCGATCTGGTGAGCTTTTACAAGCGTAACGAATACAAAAGCGCGACCCTGTACGAATGTCACGCTGGCGCCGTCATGTCCGGCGTTGCCATGAAAGGCCGGGCGGCTATCGTCAAGTAGGGGCGCGCCCTTCAAACGACAGACGCCCGGCTTGTCGCACGGTGGCGGCAAGCTGGGTTTTTTCTTCGGCGCAGCAGCGTCAGTGGCCTTCCTTCTCGACGGGATTCCCATGCCTCTCAAACTCATCATGATGTTGGCGTTTTTCGCCGTGACCCTCTACATCGGGTTTCATACCCGGAAAAGCGCGCGGGATGTGGATGGCTTCGTGTTGGGCGGGCGCAGGGTCGGTCCCTGGCTTTCCGCTTTCGCCTATGGCACCTCGTACTTTTCGGCGGTGGTCTTCATCGGCTATGCCGGGCAGTTCGGCTGGAAATACGGGATGGCGGCGATATGGATCGGATTGGGCAACGCCTTCATCGGCAGCCTGCTGGCTTGGTATGCGCTGGGTGCGCGTACGCGGGCGATGACGCATCACTTGCGGGCGCAGACCATGCCGGAATTCTTCGGCGCGCGTTTTTCGAGCCGCTGGCTGCGCATCGCGGCGGCGGCGATCATTTTCATCTTTCTCATTCCCTATACCGCCAGTGTCTATAACGGGCTTTCGCGTCTTTTCGACATGGCGTTTGGCGTTCCCTATGAATGGTGCATCGTCCTCATGGCGGCGCTGACCTGCGTTTATGTGGTGATGGGCGGCTACATGGCGACTGCCGTCAATGACGTGGTGCAGGGTGTCATCATGTTGTTCGGCATCGTCGCCGTGGTTGTCGCCGTGTTGAGCGGTTATGGCGGATTCACCCAGGCGATGATCGCGCTTTCGCAAGTCGCCAACGACACGCCCGGAACGGCGGGGATGCAAGGCGCTTTCATCTCGCTGTTCGGCCCGGATTTTCTCAATCTTCTGGGCGTCTTTGTCCTCACTTCGCTGGGCGTTTGGGGTCTGCCGCAGATGGTGCAGAAGTTCTACGCCATCCAGAGCGTGGATGCCATCAAGCGCGGCGCGATCATCTCGACCGTATTCGCGCTGGTGGTTGCGGGCGGCAGTTATTTTCTCGGCGGATTCGGACGGCTGGCGGAGGACGCCATCGCCTATACGTCCGCGGGTACGCCGGTATATGACTCGGTGATTCCCGCGCTGCTGGCCCGTATGCCGGATCTGCTCATCGGCCTTACGGTGGTGTTGGTGCTTTCCGCCTCGATGTCGACTTTGAGTTCGCTGGTCTTGACCTCAAGCGCCACGCTGACGCTGGATTTTCTCAAGGACAATTTCATCCGGGATATGCGCGTCCGGCAACAGGTTACGGTCATCCGGTTCCTGATCGTGGTGTTCGTGCTGATTTCGACGGTAATCGCGCTGGTTCAATACAATTCGTCGGTCACGTTCATCGCGCAGTTGATGTCCATCAGTTGGGGCGCGCTGGCAGGAGCCTTCCTCGCGCCCTTTCTTTACGGCCTGTACTGGCGGGGCGTCACGACCGCCAGCGTCTGGGCCTGCTTCGTCTTTGCCGTCGCCTTGGTATGCACCAACATGTTCTGGCGCTACATCGGTTCGCCCATCAACGCCGGGGCGCTGGCCATGCTCGCCGGACTGGTCATCGTCCCCCTGGTGAGCCTCGTCACCCCAAAACCCGACGCCACCCGCGTCCGCCAACTATTCGAGGAATCCTACCTCAATTTCCATGACAAAAAGATAGACGCGGATTGACGGCATGACCGAAACCGATCTCAGCCAAGCCCTCGCGCGCGGCGCTGCGCCATATGCAGGCCGGGCACGATTTCAACGCCATCGGCCCATCGGCCAGCTGGAAGTACCGGAATCAGCCATCGTGGAATTGCTGGTCAATGCCTTCATCCAAAACTAATTCCGGTTTGACCCCGTCCTTCAGGGTTGTCGCTAATTTCTTGCTCCACCGCGACTATTTCACCAGCGCCTCGATCCGCGTCATGGTCTTTGCCGACCGCATCGAGATCATCGGCTCCGGCCACTTGCCCGACGTCTGAGCATAGAAGCCGTCCGCCACGGCGCTGCCAACCGGCGCAACCCGACCCTGACCGAACACGCCACACAGATCCCGCCGTATCGCGGCCTGGATTCCGGCATCCTCCGCGCCCCGGGCGAATGGCCGGGCATCCGCTTCGAGGACGAGGTGGCGGGCAACCAGTTCAAGGCGATGATGGCGAGACCAAGCAGCGAGGATGCCTCCCCCAAGGTTACCCTGATAAGACCGGATCGATCGTCAATCGTCCGAGAGGTGAGGCGCTCGTGGTTTCGGCGCTATATCGAGCGCAAACCTGGTTTCCCGTCTTCTGCCTGCGGGGCTGCTGCGGGCGCGATGACTGTTCGCAGGGGGAGTTTTTGGGCGAGGGCGAGGGCGGCGGTCTCGTCGGGGCATTCGGCAAAGAGCGTGGCGCCGGAGCCGCTCATGCGGCTGTCGGGCGCGTACCGGCGAAGCTGGGCGAGCGCCTGTGCGACTTCTGGGTAGAGCGCACAGACGACAGGCTCCAGATCGTTTCGGCCATTGCCGGGACGCCAGTCGGCAAACGTCAGGCGCGGCGTGTCGCGGCGCAGTTCGGGATGGGCAAAAACGCGGGCGGTGGGAACGAAGACCGGCGGAAAAACGAGCAGATAACAGGCGTCCGGCAGGTCGACGGGCGTCAGTTCCTCGCCCACGCCTTCGGCAAAGGCGTCGCGGCCAAGGACGAAGGCGGGAACGTCCGCGCCCAGTTCCAGCGCCATTTCCTGCAATTGGCGACGGGGCAAATGCAGTTGCCAGAGATGATTCAGGGCAATCAAGGTGGTCGCTGCGTCGGAACTGCCGCCGCCCAGTCCGCCGCCCACGGGAATGCGTTTTCCCAGCGTGATGCGCGCGCCCTGGTCGCAACCGCTCACGCGCTGCAAGAGCCGGGCGGCGCGCACACAAAGGTCGTCTTCCGGCAGGACGCCGGGCAGGGGACGCGCGAGGGTAATTTGCGCGTCCGCGCGGGGAGAAAAGCGCAGGCTGTCGCCGTAATCCAGAAAACGGAACAGGGTTTGCAGCCGATGATAGCCATCCGTCCGCCGGCCAACGACATGCAAGAAAAGGTTGAGTTTGGCGGGCGCAGGCCAGACGCTCTGCCAGTCGCGCGACTGGATATCTTCGTCTCGCAACGTCACTTCAGGGCGCGTTCCGCGGCACGGGGAGGGAGACGGGAGCTTCTTCTTCCGGCGGCGCTTCCCAATGTTCGAAGGCAAGACGCAGCTTCAGAACGCTTTCCAGGCTGGCGTCGAAGCGGATCGGCCTGTCCGTGGGCGCGTCGGCATAGCGCCAGGCCAGCAGCCAGCCGGATTCGCGGGCGCGGGTGGGACGTCCGGCAGCGTCGGTTTCAACCAGCGCGCCGGGATTGGGACAAGCCCTGACCCAGGCGGCAAGCTCGGCAAGCGGCAGGGGTGCGCCCAGCGCCTCGTCCAGCAAGGATTCCGGATCATCGCCGCGCCGTTCCACGCCATCCGCTCGTTTCAGGAAAAAAGGCCCCGCGCGCGAATGGCGCAGGGTGGCGATGCCGCGTCCCAACGGGTCGGCAATGAAAAGCTGGTCGCCCGCGGCGTCGCGTTGCCATTCGAGACGCCCGGAAAACTGGCGCGGCGCTTTTTCGCCGGGACGCGCGACAAGGGTCAGGGCAAAGCGGGCGGCAAAGGAAAAGTGTTCGCCTTCCCGGCAGCCCGCGCCGACCTGGCGGGAAGACGCGCCGCCCATGCCATGTTGCGTGGCGGGTATGACACACGCGCTCAACAGGCTGGCGGTCATCAATTGCCAGAACAGGCGCCAGGATTTCATGGCTGAAATTTTTCCAGGGTGGCTTTCAGTGTGGCGTTGTCTGGCGCGCTGGCGGCGGCTTTTTGCCAGAGGATGCGCGCGTCTTCCTGCTGGCCGAGTTGCCAGAGCACCTCGCCCATGTGCGCGGCGATTTCCGGGTCTTCTTTGATGTCATAGGCCGCCTTCAGCGTCGTCAGGGCCTCCTGGTATTGTCCCTGGCGATACAGCACCCAGCCCAGGCTATCCATGATATAGGGGTCTTGCGGCGCGAGGCCGCTGGCTTTCAGGATCAGGTCATGGGCTTCGGCAAGCCGCAGGTTGCGGTCGGCAAGGGAATAGCCAAGGGCGTTGTAGGCGTGGGCGTTGTCCGGTTGCAGGCGGATCAGGGTTTTCAGGAGGGTTTCCATTTCCGCCAGATGCCCTTTTTTTTCGGCGGCCATCGCCGTCTCATAGAGCAATTCCCAGTTTTCCGGCTGCGCTTCCAGGGCGGCGCGCAGGAATTCCAGGTTTTCCCCATGCAGGCTGGCTTCGCGCAGAAGCTGCGCCTCGATCAGTATCAAGGCGGTTTTTTCGGCGACATCCCGTGTGCGAGTGGCCTGCAAAAAGGCGCGCGCGGCAGCCAGGTCGCCCTGTGCCGCCAAGACCACAGCGGCGCGCTGGCGGGCAGGCAGATAATAGCTGCCGCTCGACACTTGGAGGTAGTATTCCATTGCCTTCTGCGGATTGCCCGCCTCTTCTTCCACGCGCGCGAGGAAAAAAAGCACTGCGCCGGGATCGGAGAAAGGCAGTTCCAAAAGGCGGGCAAAGCGCTTGCGCGCGGCGTCGAAATCCTTTTCCTGCAAGGAGAGCATGGCGACCGTATAAAGAATGGCGGAATCGTCGGGGTTTTGGGCGAGCAGGCGGTCGAATTCCTGGCGGGCGAGCGGATACTGCCGGGTCATGATCAACACCCGCGCCAGTTGCAGCCGCACTTCGCGCGCGCCGGGATGGTTCGCCAGAAAGTCCCTCAGGCGGACGATGACGGGCGCGGCAAGATCGGCGTCGGCGGTTTTTTTCTGCAAAACCAGGTCGCCCAGCGCCAGGAGGGGCGCTTCCCAGTCAGGACGCAGGTTCTGCGCGCGGTTCAGTTCAGCCTGCGCAATGTCCCGCCGTTCGCTGGCGATGGCGGCTATCGCCAGGGTATAGCGCGCTTCCGCAAGGTCGGGATACCGTTCGGCCAGCCGGACGACCAGCGCGTACATGACCTCCTTGTCCGGAAACTGCGGAAACAGGCGGGAGAGACCAAGAAAATTGTCCGCCAACCGGTCGGGGTTGTCCGCCAGCATTTCGAGGATGGGCATCTCCAGTTCGCTGACGCGGCGGGCAGCCAGGAGCAGGGAGATTTTGATCTGCCGGATTTCGGCGGCGTTGCTGCCTTCGCGTTTTGCCAGACGCGCCAGCAATTCCAGCGCCGCGTCGAACTGCCGGGCGGCGGCGCTGACCTCGATGGCGCGTTGCAGCACACGTGCGTCCCCGGTTCGCCGCGCCAGATCCTGCCAGGACAGGGCGGCGACGCCGATTTGTCCGCGTTGCAGGGCGATTTCACCCAGGAGGACTTGGTAGACGCTCTGCGCGTCCAGCGGAGGCGGCGCTTCAGTTATTACGGCTTCAAACTCCGTCGCGGCGGATTCGTCGGCGGCATGGACGGACGCGCCGCCACACAACGCGGCAAACAGAAGGATAGAAAGAAATTTGTGCGACATGGCAAGGCCGAAATCCATCAAGGAAGTTGAATGCTATTGCGCTTTGCCCGTCAAAAGCAAGACCGGGAAAGGTCAACAAGGGCAATATTGTACCGCGCGCGAGGCGGTTGCCGGTTTCTTCAAACCGGAAAAAGACGGGATCGTCCGTGAGCGTGGGCTGAAAAACGCGCAAGGACGCGATTAAACACGCCGGGTGTCGGATTCGTGTCCCTGCCTTGTCAAGGAAGCGGGGGACAGGAAACAGTGGTCAGGAGACAAAGGAAACGACCGGCCCTTCGCGCCGCGGGTTGCGCATCCGGATTGCTTCATCGCTTCGCTCCTGAGGATGACGAGGTTGGGCCTCTTCCAGGTCGCTTTGTTCCTCGCGATGACGGGATTGGGAGCGTACCAAGCGTCAGGCGCGCGCCAAATCGCGCCGCGCTTTTGACGAGGCAGGGGTTCTCTGTCCTCTGTCTTCTGTCACCCAAAAATTTTTCTCCCTTTTTTTGTCATATCCTGTATCCTGTCTATCGTCATAAATTTTTCGTCGAGGTCGAGATGTCGATACGTGTTGTTGCCGTGAGCTGTTTTCTTTTTCTAGCGGCTTGCGGCACTCAGGCGCCGCGTGATGCGGTCAGGGGGCATTTGAACGCGCAGACGGCTTCGACGAATATTTCGGCAACATCGCCCGCTTCCATTCCTGAACCTGTATGGCATACCCTGGCCATCGCGCCGCCAAAGGCTTCCGTGCCGCTCGAAACCTATAGCGTGGTCGTGCATGACGTGCCTGTGCGGGATCTGCTCTTTGCGTTGGCGCGGGACACGAAACTCAATGTCGATATTCACGCCGGACTTTCCGGCAGGGTGACGCTGAACGCCATCGAGCAGACCTTGCCGCAGTTGCTTTCCCGCATCGCGCGGCAGGTCGACATGCGGTTCGAGATGGACGGCCTCAATCTCGTCGTCATTCCCGACACGCCTTTCCTGCGGCATTACACCGTCGATTACGTGAACATGAGCCGCGCCGTGGCAAGCGAGGTGGCGACCAATACGCAGATCGCATCCGGCGCGGGTTATACGTCGTCGGGCGGCACGGAGGGGCTTGCGGTTTCGCCCCTGGGAAGCGGCAACATCTCTTCGACGCGCGTGGAAAATCTCTCGCGCAACATGTTCTGGGAATCGCTGGAGCAGAATATCCGGGACATCCTGCGCGAGACCGATTCGTCTTTTGGAGCGGATGATACGGCAATGGGCGCGGCGGCAACGAACGGACGCGACGAACGGCCATCCGCCGCCGCGACGCGGGCGCCGCGCCCGAATTCCCGCGAAGCGGCGGCGGTCATCCTGAACCCGGAAAGCGGCGTGCTGGCGGTTCGCGCGACAGGACGGCAGCATGAACGCCTCCAGGCCTTCATCGACCAGGTGACGAACGCGGCGCGCCGCCAGGTGATGATAGAGGCCACCATCGTGGAGGTGGAACTGGGCGAAGACTATCAACAGGGCATCGAGTGGAGCCGTGTCTGGGCGAATGGCGACAAGACCTTTTCCTTCACGCCCGCCTTGCCCGCTTCGGTGCAGCCGCCCGCCATGACGCCTTTTGTCCTGCGTTACACGCATGACACGCCCTTGTCCGCCACATTGAACCTGCTTCAGTCTTTCGGCGCAACTCGCGTGCTTTCCAGTCCTCGTCTCGCAGTGCTGAACAACCAGACCGCCTTGCTGAAGGTGGTGGAAAACGTGGTCTATTTCAATATCCGCGCGGATGTCACGGCGGGCAACAGCAACAGCAATCCCCTGGTGGCCTATACCTCGACGCCGCAGACGGTTTCCGTCGGGCTGGTCATGAGCGTGACGCCGCAAATCAGTGCGGGCGATCAAGTGATTCTCAACGTGCGTCCCAGCATTTCCAGCATCGTCGGCATGGTCAAGGACCCGAACCCGGATATTCCCGCGAATGTCGCCAATGAAATTCCGCAGATCCGCACTCGCGAGATCGAGTCGGTATTGCGCCTGTCCAGCGGCGAAATCGCCGTGCTGGGCGGACTGATGGAAGACCGCGCGGATTACAAGACCGGGCGCATCCCGCTCCTGGGGCAGATTCCACTGCTGGGCGAACTCCTCTCTTCGCGCAATGACGCGACCCGGAAATCGGAGCTGGTCATTTTCCTGCGTCCCGTCGTCATCCGCGAACCGGGCTTGAACGGGGATTTCGCCCGGCTGAAATCCTGGCTGCCGGACGACGGTTTTTTCTCCGCGCCCACGCCGGAAGGCATGGATTGGCGCGGGAAATGAAGCGCGTCGCCAGAAAGTCGGCGGCGCGATGATGGCGCCTCGCTCCGCTTCCGCCGCCGCGTTGGGCGATGCGCTGGTGGCAATGGGCCTGTTGTCGCCCGATCTGTTGCGCATCGCGCGTCTTGAGCAGGCAAGGAGCGGCCTCTCGCTGGAACGGCAGTTGACGGCGCTGGGCTTCGTGACGGAAACGGCGCTGCGCGACGCGCTATCGACGAACCTGGGAAAGGCCAGTGTGGACTTGGCGCATGTCATGGCGGATGCCGCCGCGCTGGCCTTGCTGCCCAAGGAAGTGGCGCAGGCGGCGCACGCGCTGCCGCTTTATTATGACGAAAAAAAGAACCGCATGACCCTGGCGGTGGCCGACAGCCACGACCTGCCGGGACAGGATCGGATACGGGAATTCCTCCGCGCCCGGCTGGGCGCGACGGTGGAACTGGAAACCCTCTTGGCCGAGGCTTCGGAAATCACTTCCGCCATCGACCGTTATTATGGTTACGCGCTCTCCATTGACGGCATCGTGGCGGAAATCGAGAGTAACGGCACGGGGACGGCGACGAGCGCGCAGGAATTCAGCCAGCCGACGGTGCGCCTGATTGACGCCATCCTCACCGATGCCGTCAAGGCGGAGGCTTCCGATATTCACTTCGAGCCGGAAGAAAACTTCCTGCGCATCCGCTATCGCCAGGACGGCATCCTGCGGCAAATCCGCGCCCTGCACAAAAGTTGCTGGAACGCCATGTGTGTGCGGCTGAAGGTCATCAGCGGCATGAACATCGCGGAGACGCGCGCGCCGCAGGATGGGCGCGTCACCTTTTCCGTTTCCGGCCGTCCGGTGGATTTCCGCGTCTCCAGCCAGCCCACCCTGCACGGAGAAAACATGGTGCTGCGGGTGCTGGATCGGCAAAAAGGTATCGTGCCGCTCGCCGAACTGGGGCTTTCCGACGCGGCGCAAACCCTCTTGACGCGGCTCCTTGCCCGTCCGGAAGGCGTCATTCTGGTCACCGGGCCTACCGGCTCCGGCAAGACGACCAGCCTGTACGCCATCCTGAACCAGATCAATTCCGAGCGCATCCACATCATGACCCTGGAAGACCCGGTGGAATACCCGTTGCCGATTGTCCGCCAGACCAGCATGAGCGACGCCCTGCGCATGGATTTCGCCAACGGCGTCCGCGCCATGTTGCGGCAGGATCCGGACGTGATCCTGGTGGGTGAAATCCGCGACGAGGATACGGCGATCATGGCCTTTCGCGCCGCCATGACCGGACACCAGGTATTCGCCACACTGCACAGCAATTCCGCCGTTGGCGCGTTGCCGCGCCTGATGGACATCGGCGTGACGCAGGAAATCCTCGCGGGTAACCTGATCGGCGTCATCGCCCAGCGCCTGTTGCGCCGTCTCTGTCCGCGCTGCAAGCGCGCCGTCGCCGCTACGCGCGCGGAATGCCGCCTGCTCGGCTGGCCGGAAGGCGAAGCCGCGCCGGAAATCCATCAGCCGACAGGCTGCGGACACTGCCGTTTCACCGGTTATCGGGGACGGCTGCCGATTATGGAGATACTGCGCGTGGATGGCGAGATGGATGAACTCATCGCCCGCCATGCCACTGCCAGCGCGCTTTTGCGCCATGCCCGGCAACAAGGATTCCAGACGCTTGCCGAAGCGGGCGTCGCCCAGGTGCTCTCCGGCGCGACGGCGCTGGCGGAACTTCTGCGGGTCGCGGACTTGAGCGACCGGATGTAGCCCATGCGTTATCGTTATCTGGCCATCGATGCGAGCGGCGAGCGCGTCAGCGGAATGCTGGAGGCCGCGACGCCGGAAGAACTGGAAATCCGCCTGGCGCGGATGGATCTCTATCTGGTGCGCGAACAGAGCGGAGGCCTTGCCGCCGCTTTCAGCGCCTGGACGGGAAGGGCGCGAGCGCCTCGTCGCGTCGTTTCGCGTCGGGAATTGCTCGATTTCTGGTTTCAGTTGAAGGAACTGTTGCGCGTGGGCGTTCCCTTGCAGGAAGCCTTGCGCGATCTCTACGACGCGCATGCGGAAAAAGGCGGGGAAGCCATGCGGCGCGTCATCGGCGCGTTGCAGGAAGGCATCGCCGCCGGGCAAACGTTGTCGCAGGCCATGCGCTCGGAACCGGAGCGCGCGTTTCGCCCGCTGTTCGTCCATCTGGCGCAGGCGGGCGAAACATCGGGCGATCTGGCGCGCGTCATGGAAGACATGATCGCCACACTGAAATACGAAGACGACCTGCTCCGCAAGACGCAAAAACTCCTGATCTATCCGGCCTTCGTCAGCGTCATCATCCTTGCCGCCTGCCTCTTTCTTTTTCTTTACCTCGCGCCGCAACTCAAGACCTTCCTGCGGCAGATGAATGAAGCCCTGCCTTTCTACACGCGGGCGCTGTTCGCCGTCGCGGACGCGTTGGGGCGCTACGGCCTGCATCTGCTGGCGGGGATCGTCTTGGGCGCGCTGGTCTTGAAGACGTGGCTCGTCCATTCCGCCGCCGCCCGCCTTTACCGGGACAGGCTTTTGTTACGGCTGCCCATCGTTGGGCCGGTATTGCAGAAAATCGCGTTGTCGCGTTTTGCGGGCGCGTTTGCCCTGCTTTACGCGGCGGGTATTCCCGTGCTGACGGCGATCGCCGTCACTTGCGACATCGTGGGCAACCGCGCTATCCAAAAAGCCCTGGCGCGGGCGGAAGAGGCCATCCGCGAAGGCTCTTCCTTGAGCGCCGCCTTTGCCGACAGCGGATTTTTTCCGGTCTTCGTTGTGCGCATGTTGCGCGTTGGCGAAAATACCGGCGCGCTGGATGTCGCGCTGGAAAACCTGTGCCACTTCTACCAGCGCGATGTCGACCTGGTCGTCGAACGCGCCGAACGCCTGATCGAACCCGTGCTCACCCTGGTACTGGGCGCGTTGCTGGGCTGGATCATGATGGCTTTCATCGGCCCCATCTATGACGCGGTGAGCCATGTTACGTTTTGATCGATCATCCCGCCGCCTGTTGCTGTTGCTGGAAAGCGACGGCGCGCGCCTTTATGCCCGTTCGTCGCGCGCGCCGGAAGGCGTCCGGGAACTGGCGCGCTTTACGCCGGACACTGCGGGACGCCAGGCGCTATCCGCGTGGATGAAAAAGGCGGAACCCGTCCTGCTGCTCGTCAATCTCCCGGAAGAAGGACACATCCGGGAAACCATCCCTCGCCTGCGCGGCGGCGAAAAAACTACGCTGGTCAAACGCAGGTTGCGCCAGCATTTCGGCGAAAACCCTTTTGTCATGGCATCCTCATTGGGCGAAGTCGCCGGACGACGCCAGGAAGAGCGTCTGCTCCTGACCGCCCTGCCTCGCCAGACTCTGGAAGACTGGCTTGCCGCCCTGCGCCAGTCACCGGTCATCGGCATCCATGGCGTGCCGCAGGTCATGGCGGACTGGTTGGGCCTCGATGCGCGTCTGCCGTCCGCTTGTCTCCTGCTCAGCCTGCATGGGCGCGTCCTGCGCCAGAGTCTTTTGCAGAATGGACGCCTTCTTTTTTCCCGCCTGAGTCCCGCGCCCGGACACGCGGAAAAAAGCGCCTGGATTGCCGAGGAGACAGCGCGTCTTTATGCCTATCTCGCCCATCGGCAATACCTCGAACCTGGCGCTTCCCTGTCGGTCTTCCTGGTTTTGGAAACGCCGGACGCCGCGCTGGAGGCTGCCTTCGCGCATCCCGACATGACGCCGCTGGCCCTGCGTACCCTGGAATGGAAAACACCGCCCGCGAACGGAATAGCCGGAATCGACGCGCGCCTGCTCGCCCGCCTCGCCGCGCGAGCGCCGCGCCAGCACTATGCGCCCGCCGCCCTGCGCCAGCAGTATCTTCTGCCGCGACGCCGCCGTTTGCTGCTGGGCGCGGGCGCGTCGTTCCTCCTGGCGGGCGCTTGCCTTGGCGGAATGGACATGCTGGCCGCCCGCGACATCCGCGCCCAAAACGAGACGACACGCCTGGAAGCCGATCGGCTGGAGGCGAGGGCGCAATCTCTGTTGCGGGAAAAACCGGAACTCGCGGCGCTTATGCGCATCGAAACCGAAGCCGCGCGCCAATTGCTCGACGAGACCGCGCGTTATCGCGCCGAACGTCCGCCAAAAGCCATGCTCGATGCCTTGGAACGGCTCGCCGCCCTGCTGGATCGCCATCCCGGCCTCCATCTGGAAAAACTGCGCTGGCAGGCGACAGAAGAAACCCTTGCCCTGCAAGGCCGCGCTGTTCCCGCCGACCTCGCCCGTTTTCTCCGCCATCTGGCGCGTTCGGGCATGGCGTATGAAACCTGGCGAACGCCGGAAGAGGCGCCGGAATCCGGGACGAAAGAAATGGAGGCGAATTTCGAACTCACGCTTCATATGAGGACGGAATCATGACGTCCGCTGTCAAATCCGTGGCTCAGGCCGCGCTGATGGCGCTTTTATCGTTCGCGCTTGGCGCGGGACTTGCCGGGTTCGGGGCATGGGAACACAAAAGCGCGACGCGCGACGCGGAAGAATCCGTCGCCCGCCTAGGCGCGGTGCGCTCCCGCCTGCAAATCCTGGAAGCCCCGGAAATCGAAGAACTTGCTGGACGCCTGGCGGAAATTTACGCGCGGGGATTCTTTGCCGCCGCCACGCCCCAAGACCTCGCTTCCCGCCTGCAGGAAGCGCGCGATGCGCTGGGACTGGTGGAGGCGCGCGCCATTTTTTCGCCAACGACGCCCTGGGGTAACACGGTGACACCCTTGTGGCAAGGCTATCTGGAACTCGAACTGGATCTGAACCACGAACAGGAATTCGTCGACTTCTGGGGCGCCCTTGAATGGCCTGGCCCCTTGCGCCTCATCGACTGCGCCTTGGAACGCAACCCCGCCCGCGCCGCCCCCAACCTCAAGGCCGCCTGCCGCCTGCAATGGCTGACGGGCGCGCAGATGGCGGAAGAGAAATGAGGTGGCATCCGGGACGCCGCGTCGCCACACCGCCCCGAAACCGGATTGCCAGTTAGAATTGGCCACGGCAAACTTCGGGATACGATGGAAACGACATGATGCGGATGGTGACGGCGCGAACGGTGGAAGACTGGCTGAAGGACGGCAAGGTATTGGAAAGGGACGCCAGGGGGCCGAAAGTCATCGCGCTGGAAGACGGGCCGGAAAATGGTCTCTTCCTGAAGATTTTCCATATCCGCCGCCATCCGCTCCTCGCGCGGCTGCAACCTGCCGCCCGGCGTTTTGCGAAAAACGCGCAATGCCTGAAAGAACTGGGCATTCCCGCACCGGAAGTCGTCGACAGTTTCTGGTTTGACGCCAGCATCATTTCGGGAGAGGGGTATCTTTCCGCCTGTCTGTACCGTCCCTTGCCAGGCATTTCCCTGGAAGCCCTTTTCAGGCAAGATCCGGAAAGACTTGAATCCCTGCTTTTCGGCCTTGCCCGTTTCATACGGCGGATACACCAAAAGCGCATCTATTTTCGTTCGCTCCATATCGGCAACATCCTCCTCCTGCACGATGGCCGTTTCGGCCTGATCGATGTCCTCGATCTCAAACACTGCCGCCTGCCGCTGGGACGCTGGCGCATACGGCGCAATTTCCAGCACCTGATTCGGCATCTCGATCGCCACGGAATGGGCGCTTTTCCGATAGATAGGCTTTGTCGGTTGTATTGGGGGAAATGATATAATGCGTACCTTGCTGAAACTTGGAATACATCATGGCGCGTTCCTTGGTCACATTGACGACAAAACGAGGGAAAACACTGGAGGCTTTCGCGGGAGATTCGATAACCCGGGAAATTCAGGCCGAGGGAGAATATGATGCAAACATTCTTGATTCCCTAGCGGATGTACTCGCCGTCATCCAGCCCGAAGTCAGCCTGGACATCGGCGCCAACATTGGAAACCACGCGCTTGTAATCGCGGATCATTCCAAGCGCACCATCGCGTTCGAGCCTGTCGATTTCGTCTTTCAGGTATTGAAGCGCAATATCGAGCAAAATCGAGTCTCTCATATTGAAGCCGTCAATGCCGGATTGTCCGATGAAAACCGGGATGCCGAAATCTTCATTCCCGACAACGCGAATCTTGGTTCTTCCAGCCTAGAAATAACCGAAGGCAAAGGGGGGAAACTCAGAATCAGGACGCTTGTCGGCGATCAATATTTCGCGGTGCATCATGCCGGGAAAATCGATTTCATCAAAATGGACGTGGAAGGCCACGAAGCCGCGGCGCTCATAGGGCTAAGAAGAACCATCGAAACCTATCAGCCCCTGCTGCTCATCGAATACAAGATCCAGAAAACAATTGATGGATTCAGGGAAAAAAATTTATTCAATACGCTTTTTACCAACTACACCATTTTCTCGATAACGACGACAAGCAGCAAGAAGATTCATGGCGGCGGGATACATGGCTTGCTGAAACGAAACTATTATAAATACTTCGCCAAACACTGGGTGCTATCCGGCTTCATGCCCGACAAACGTTATTCCAATATCTATCTGGTGCCACCAAGATACCATACGCACTTCAGCGCCCTGCCATTCATGAAACCTTTTTCGGAATGAACCCCTCTGGATCAAGCGAGGACAGGCAGCGTTTCGAAGATATATCCTAGACTACAGAATATCCAAGGGGCATCTGATTAAGCCGATCGTCATTGCGAGGCCGTAGACCCGTAGCAATCCAAGCAGCCTTGCAGGTGGCTTTGGCGTTTCGGAGGACTGAACCGCTGCCTGGATTGCCACGGCGCTTCGCTCCTCGCAATGACGGTTATTAACCCGGTATAAAAATACTGTACGTAATTACCCGTCACTACTCGCATGGATACTGGCGATGCGTGTTCGATATTTTACTGCCGGGTTAATAATCAGAGCTTCCCTGGATCATGCCTGTCGAGGCGGAGTTGGCAATCAGGGCAATTGGAAAGAGAATGACCGGCCAATAATCACTCGGGTTCCCCATCAGTTGTCCCCCATCGAAACATTTGGCAAACAATCCTGTCAACAGATAAGCGCCCCAAGCATCCTGATTTTTCCAGGCCGTTCTCAACGCCCAAAAAATGATGGGCAAGAAAAACAACAAAGAGACCAATCCGGTATGCACGGCGAAAGATTGGTAAAGGCCATGTGGATGAAGGAAGATACTACCGTCGCTCAGAAATCCGATGGCACGGAATTCCCCACCACATCCGAGCCAGACGCCGCAGTTTTGCAAGTCCTGCCAAAGAAGTGACCATAGCTCAAAACGGTAGGAGTCCGCGCGCGAAATAAGGCTCTGTACGATCGGGGAAAACCACCAGAGCAACAGTCCCAGAATCAGGATTCCAGCAATACCGGAGATCATCTTGATACGGGCGCGGGGGAAAAAGAACAGCGTCCAGGCTCCGTAGCCCAGAAGCAAGGCTCCAAACAGACCTACGAGAGCGCTTCGCGTTTGCATGACGAAGATCAGGAAGATTCCGCAAAGGGAAAACGCAGCGATAAATTCCGCCCATCGCCTTTCCAGAATCCAGACCGGAAAAGCCAAAACAAATGCCGCCGCCAACCAGATTGCGCCGCCTTGCCCCCAAAGCCTGCCCAACATGGGAATCTGCCGAAGGCCGGGAGAATAATCCCCGTAAATCCAGAAATACAGAATAGAAAACAGAAAATAAAGTTGCAGCAACCAGAACTGTCCCCTGGCAAAAATCGAGGTACGGAAAGGATGTGGAGAAATCAAGCGCCCAACAACCAGCAGAAACAAAACGGTATACAGAATGTGTTTCAAATATTGCGCGGACAGGTCATCAACGATCCAGCCTTGCAAAATCATCCATGCGACCAGCCCGCCCCAGAGCAAGACTTCCGGACGGCACAAAGCCAGATTCACGCGCGGATGGAAGAGTAAAGCCGGGATCGCTGGAAGAGCAATGAGCACATAGTACACATTGTTTCCCGCTTTGTTGGATGGCGCAAGCAGAAAACTGATCAGAAACACTAGGACGGCGAGCGTGAAATAGCGCACACACGGTCTCTCGGTTTGTAAAAATAGAAAAAATTCATCTTTTCCTGCGTCTTGTGACGCCTGTTTTCTTCCGTTTCTTTTCATCAATCCATCACCCCATTTTCATCGTAAACCAATTCCAATTTGAAACCCTGTCCGAAAGAATCTGTGCGAATGTTGGAACCTCATTCTTACGACCGGGGTTTCGACCATAGCCATTCTTGAGGGAGAATACCCCTTTCCCAATAGCGTTAGACCGACAGCACTGAATGGTTGCCGCTCATTTCTTGTATGAGCAACGATACTCAAAACAGATTGCTCGACGTGGGCAGAAATGATGACCATCACCAGCAAAGCCTTATCCATGTGCCCCTTGTTTTTTCGCGTGGGACAGCACCGTCTCGACGAGCATGAGGTATTTTGCCCGGTATTCCTCGATTCCATGGCTCTTGCGCAAATATTCGTAAGCCTTTTGCCCTTTAGCTACCAGTTCCAACGACGGTAGAGACAGATATGTGTCGAGCGCGGCAGCCCAGGCTTCGACATCCGCCGGGGGGACGGGAGTGCCACCTGCTCCTTCTACCAAGGGTGTCATGGCCGGAATACGCGAGGCGATGATCGGAAGACGCCCACACATCCCTTCAAGTAGCGCCAACCCCAATCCTTCTTTCAGGGATGGCATCGTCCACAGATCGAAGGCACGGACATAACGCTTGGCACCAGGGAAAAAGCCCGGCAGATGAATCTTGCCCTGAAGACCGAGCCGAACGATTTCCTGGCGCAAGGCAGACTCTTCCTTTCCTTCGCCGATGATCGCCAGATGCGTGTCCGGATGTTTTTGCCCGATCCGGGCAAAAGCGCGGATGAGGTGGATATGACCCTTTATCCTGACCAAGCGGCCAATGGCCCCGATGATACGCCCCTCAGCGGGAAGGCCGAGTTTTTGCCGTGCGACCTCTCTTGAATACTGTTCCGCTTCGGCCTGGTCGATGTCAATGGCGTTTAAGATCGCTGTTGTGTTGTCTTCTGTGAAGCCGCAATACCTATCAAGCAGGTACTGTCTCACAGCCGGGGAAACGGCTACGAAATGCCAAGCATCGTCAACCAACAGGCGCATCCTTATGCGCCGCCAGAATGCGTCGTATTCACCGAATCCATGTGAAATACCCACACAAACAGGGATTTGTGACAAGCGATTGAGCCACATCAGCAAATTGACGAGCTTGAAACGGTGGCAAATAACAACGTCAAAACCCCCTTGGCGCAAGAATTCATGGATTTTTCGGGGCAAACCCATACGCAACCCGCTCAGAGCCTCATGCGGGAAGTCGAAATATACCGTTCTTTCCGCCCGGCTTGCCGGATGTCCGGGTTCAGGTTTTCCCCTGATGAACGCACTAGTGACTTCATAGCGTTCCTGCGGGAAGGCGGCGGCGATCTGCTCGGCCAAATCGGAGTAGTTATGGGAATTTTCGTGGTAATCCGGCAAGAGTTGCAGAATTTTGACGCGATCATTTTTCATGGCTTATAATTTCCTATCTGAATTGGTCGGCGCTTGTTCCAGATGCGCGAGCATCTGCCGGATACGGGTATGCCAAATGTGGTTTTTCTGGAATCGCTCGTGTCCCCGCTTGGCAATATCTTCGCGTTTCGCGTCGTTTTCCAGATAAAACCGCGCCTTGTCCGCGAGTTCCGCGCGTGAGCGGTAGGTTTCGATTTCCTGTCCCACGCAAAAAAGTTCCTCGATTTCGTCACAGTGATCGGTGAGCAGAAAACACCTCGCGGCGACGGCTTCGAAAACGCGCAGGTTGACGCCCGTTTCCGCGCCGTAAAAATCAGCGCGCGTGATGTTCAGCACGATCTTCGCGCGAGCGAGCAAGCGATGCAGTTCCTCTCCCCATACCGTTTGGTCGGTGATCTGTGTCCAGAGCGTCTGGGAGATCAGCGGACGATGGCGTTGCCAGCGGTTGCCGAAGACCGTGACGCGCTCACGAATGGCCTCCAGCAGAAAAATCCGGCGCAGGTCGCCGCAGCCGACGAAAAGCACGTCGATGTCCTTTTCCGGGGTTTCCGGGAGGAGAATCGGGTTGGCGGCAAAAGGCAGGGTTCGAGCATCGAGTCCGCGTGTCCGGGTGAAGAATTCCGCCGTGACCCGCGAGAACGAAAAGATGCGGTCGTAGATCGGCAATTCCCGCTCGACGAAATAGACGAACTCACGACGCCGGGAAAAAAGATTGCAACTGTCCGTGTCGTACAACAACAACGCGGCCCGATATTCGCTGGCCAGGCGGCGCAATTCGGCGAGATCGAAAAACTTGTAGATGAACCCGACCACCAGGACATGGGTCGGCAGGGTGGCCGCGAAGCGCGCGCGCAATTCCCGCGACCTCGTCCGGGGCAGGCAATGAAACGCAAGCCCCGCGCCCATCCGGTGGATGGCCTTGGCGCAGGAAGAGCGCATCCCATGCAGGAAGCGCGGGGCCTGGCGCAGACAATCGACGTGATCGGCGACATGCCCTTCGGCGCGTAGGCATTCCGCGATCTCGCGCCCAAGCGGCACGCCGCCGATGCCGTCAAGCACCAGGAATCTTTGGCGGGTTTCAGGCGTCATCCTGAATTCCCGCTAACAAAAGCCGTTCGACGGCGGCAACGACACGCGCCGGACGGAGGAAATATTTCCACAGCCCCGTCTTGCCGCCGAAAAGCGTAAAGGGCGGGCAGACAACAACCTGTCTTGCGGACGGCAGTCGTCCCGCAGACGCCTCGCCTCCACATGTGTACAAATATGCGGGGGGGGGGGGCAAAGTCCGGACGCCAGTGAAAGCGCGGATTGGGTTTACGGTAGATGGTGACGACCGGGACGCCGAGAAAGGAGGCAAGATGGCCATTGCCGGAATCGTTGGCGACGACGCAGCCTGATTCGTAAAGGTAGGCGCACAATGCGCCAATCGCGTCGAAACGAGGCGTAGGAAATTCATGCCCCGTCCTTTCTATCCATTCGGTATGTCGTTTCGGCGCGACGACGATTTCCGGAAAAAAGCCGCGCGCTTTCAATCGGCGGCAAAGCGCCAGGAAGGACGCGGGTCGCCGGTCCTTCTTTTCCGGTCCGGCGGAATCCGGGCTGACGACGATACGCCGGGGATATTTACGGAAGAAAAGTCCGGCGGGCGGTTGCAGGGCAGGCGTCTTTGTCACGTTTTCCAGGCGCAGTCTTTCACGCAACCAGGCACAGGTCATCTCGACGACGCTCTCGTCCCGGAAGGGCCTGAAACGAATCGAGCCGCTGGCCTCAAAAAGGTTTGCGAGTTGCTGGAATTTTTCGGGCGCGAGTTTTTCGCGCAGAGATTCGGCAGGATTAAAACGCCAGTTTCCGGGGGCTTTCTGGCAGACTAGCAGCCATTTTTCGCGTAGCCGCGCCGTAACCGCTTCGTCCATGCGGGCGCGAAGAAAACCGGGGGGGCTGACGATCGCCAGGTCATAGTCTTCCAGTTCGGTCTCCATCTCCTTGATCGCGGGAAAAGGATAGAGGCGAATATCGAGTTGCGGCAGCCACTCGCGCATCTGATGGGCAAGGCTGCCATAGAAGGTGACGCGAAACCCATTGCGCCGCAGGTTGTCGGCCACCATCAGGTAGATCAGGGTATCCCCAAGCGAATCGAACGAAACCAGCGCGACGCGCGGAGCGTCGCGCGTATTGTTGTACGCGCAATATTCGCGGGCAGGGATCGCGCTCATTGGCCATCTTTCCCAAGCATCGCCCGGATCATCGGCAGGGCGAAGAAATTCCGGCGGGCGGCATCGTCGGTAAATAGCGCAAGCCGCTGGCGGCCATCTTCGGCACAGGCGTAGAGACGGTTTCTGGTCGCTTCGCCATCATTTCCGGCCATGAATTCGATAAGCTTCCCGGCCAGCGCCGCCGCGTCTTTCAGCGGGAAAAGTTGATCGGGGTTGCCGACCACTTCCGGCGCGCCGCCGCAATCGGTCGCCATGACCGGCACATTGGCGCTCATCGCCTCCAAGAGCACCATGCCGAACGGCTCGTGATCGGAAGAAAGGGCAAACACATCGAACGCCTTGAAATAGCGGCGGGCTTCAGGGATCTGGCCCAAAAAGCGCACGGATCCCGTAATACCCAGTTCGCGCGCCAGCGCCTTCAAGGCGTCCTCCTCCCGTCCGCTGCCCAGGATCGCCAGCAAGCTGCCCGCCGGAAGCCGCGACAGGGCATGGGCGAAGGCGCGAATCAGCGTGGCCTGATCCTTGTCGGGATGGAGCCGCCCCACGTTGCCCGCGATCCAGGCATTCTGCGGCAATCCAAGCGCGGCGCGGGATGCCTCGCGGGAAAGCTGCCCAGCCTGTACCGCCTCGATGTCGATCCGGTTGTACAGGGTTTCGATGCGCGTTTTCGGCCAGGAAGGCAAGGCGGCGCGCAAGTCGTCGCGCACGGCGTCGGAGACGCCCAGAAGCGCCAGGCGACGGCGAAAGAAATGGGCAAACAGCCGCCGGTAAGGGCGCTGGTAATCGCCGAAGGCGTGATGCACACCGATGACGGGCAGGCGGGTGGCCAGCAAGGCGATGTAGAGAGGTTTGAAGCGGTGCGCGATGCAAAAGCGAAAAGGCCGCGCCGCGCCGATCCGGCGTAACTCACGGATGGCCCGCCACTTGAGACCGCGGATTTCCGGACTGGAATAGCCGAGAAAAATCACCTCATCGGAGGCGGAACCCCGTACCGCTTCCTCGCCGGGCGCGCCGGTCAGATAAACCGTGAGCACCCTGAACGGCGTATCCCGGAAGAGCGCGGCATACTGCCGGGCAACATCGAGAAACGGCTCGGAATATCCGTGGCAGATCTGCAATATCCAGCGTTCGCTCATGACCTTCCCGAATTCCGGTTCAGGCGCGCTTTCCACGGCTGCGCGCGGAAATCGTTGTCTTCGTCGTTACGCACGGTTTTGTTCTTTCATCATCATGGAGCCAAGAGACGGCTGCCGACAGGCGTCCTGCCTGAGCGCGGGGTTGGATGACGGTTCATCGATCTGGCCCCAGGTCATTTACAAATCTTGCGCCCGGCGAGATTTGTTCAATGGGAATTTCAAACATTCTGGCAATCCTCTGTTGGAGCCGAAAAAGAACCTCTTGGTACGGAAGCGGCTCAGATGTCCGGGCGCGTAGCTCGCAAAGCAACCGCGCAAACTGCCCGACGGTTTCTGTTTTTTCCGCGCGCCCGTCAGGAACCGAAACTCCAAAATGTTTTTCGGCTTCCAGTACCAGTTCAACCGTGTCCATGCCCATGGCGTCTAACGTTGGAGTTCAGCGGATGCCAAAAGCGCGGCTTTTGACCGTCCGCTGGAACGGCGGGTTAGTAGAACCCAAGGCTCTTGCAGTCGCTTATCGCCCATATGCCTGATTCCCGTCGAACCTGTGGATCGCTCGCCGCCGTCGCAGGGAAAGTGACGCGATAGGTGTTTGGATGATTCATGATCTCTTGCGACAAGAAGTAATTCTCGCCACGCGCGCGAGTGACTGCGCAATGGCCTCTAAGCACGAACATCGATGAAGAAACAGATCCTCCAGAGACAAATATCACCCTGACAATCGACGCGTCTACAGTACGTTCGATTTCACGGAATTCCATGTCCAGAATCTTTCCGTTCTCTACCCGCTGATCTTTCACCGTGAGATACACAAGTTCCTCAGTGCTCGCCGGCGCGGTCAGCAAGCAAAATAGAGCAAAGACCTGGATTCGCGGCATAAACAGTAACCTGGAGCCAGACAGCGGCGCTTGACGCGAAGCGCGGAAGCTGGTGTTGGCGAGGCGATGAAAGATGGCAAGCATAAGCGGTCGGTGTGGCTTAACGTTGGATTACGGAGACTGGAATCCAAGCAAACCGTTTTGCGTGTATAAAATCCTAGCATGATACACACAAACGGGCCTGCGGCGAACCTTTTACGCGCAAGGCTGCCCGCTGTCCCTCCGCGCGGGCGCCTTTGGCGCTCAATCGGCAGGCACATCTTTTTTCACCAGCACATCCTGCATGACGAGATATTGCAGGTCGGAGCCGTAGAACATCCCCAGCGCATCCGCCGGCGAGCAGATCATCGGCTCGCCGCGCCGGTTGAGCGAGGTGTTCAG
>JAIRMN010000002.1 GCA_031258715.1 Zoogloeaceae bacterium | reverse complement strand
CATCTGGCGCCTGACCAGGGCAGAAGCGCCGTGCAACGGCTTTTATCCTTCTAAGCCATGAGCGGCGGCGTTTGGTGGGTGGTACTGGACTCGAACCAGTGACCCCTGCCGTGTGAAGGCAGACTGTTTCGCCTTTGCGCTCGCAGCGAGAAAATGGAAGGAGTTACAGCGCCATTTACTAACTTTTTCGTTAATAAAGTCATTTTATATATTGTAACCCATTGATTTTCCTTTGTTCGTTGGCTGGGGAACTGTCTCTACTAACAGAAAGGTTAGTATTATTTCCTCCACGACATGGAAATATCCTGATTACATTTTTTGTCGCAGGACGAAATCTGGCATTTTTATGCGGGGTCGCCAGTAGATGTGTTGTGTCTCATGCCGGATGGCGGCGGCGAACTCAAGTTAGGCCGTAATCAACCGCCAAAATCGCCGTTTTTCACTGCCCGGACGGTTCAATTTTTCGCGCTTGCCGCTCGTGAAACGGCAGGGCGGTAGCGTGTCCGAAATCTTGTTTGCTCCGGTTGCCGTCTGTGGGAAACTTCGGTTTCCATGTTTCGAATGGTGTTTTGTCCGTGCAAGTACAACCGTCCGCGCTCTTCTTTCGCGTCGCTTCGCCTCGGCTCGCGCCTCGCGGGCTCAACCTCCTGTGCTCTTGCGTAGGCCATTGTCTAACTTTTCGGTCAAGAGGGACGCGCCGCAAGCGGCGCGTCCCTTACCTTTGACGGTATTGGACAGCGATTTGTACGCGGGTGCGTGACCACCACGGGCACGGATTCCCAGTGAGTGTTGGCAGGGCGCGCGTCCTGCAACGCGGTGGTTGGGCGTTGATGGGAACGACGCTTGCGCCCGCGTTTCGGGACAGCGATTACGAGGCGGGGGACACGCCGACACTGTGGCTGGCGCACAGGGATCGCTAAACGTCGATATTGCGCGCGTAAAGCGCGTTAGACTCGATGAAATTCCGGCGCGGTTCCACCAGTTCGCCCATGAGCGTGTTGAAGATCGCATCGGCGCCAATGGCGTCTTCGATGTTGACGCGCAAAAGCCGCCGGACTTGCGGGTCCATGGTGGTTTCCCACAACTGTTCGGGATTCATTTCGCCCAAACCCTTGTAGCGTTGCTTGGCGATGCCGCGTTCGACTTCGCTCATCAGCCAGCGCATGGCTTCGGCAAAACGGTTGACGGCGCATTTCTTTTCGCTGCGCGCGACAATCGCGCCGCCGCCTGCGTGGTCGAAAAGACCGGAGAGCAGTCCGGCGGTCTTTTTGAGTTGGGCGTAATCGCCAGAATGCAGGAATTCCTCGTCGATCAGGCCGACCTTGACATTGCCGTGGTGCAGCCGTTCGGTGCGCAACAACCAGCTTTCCAGCACATCGTCATATGCGGCGAAGACGCGAATGCCGTGGCCGACGCCGCTGCGTTCGAGGCAGGTCGCGATCCTTTCGGCGCTGGCCTCCGCTTCCGGCTTGCCGGCAAGGTCCAGGCTGATGTCGTGCTCGACGATGGCGTACAGCACTTCCGAATTGATGTGGTGCGTCAGGCGTTCGATGATAGCCTGTGAGACGAGCCAGGAGCGGGAAATGGATTCCAGCGCGTCGCCCTGGATGGGCGCGGCGTCGCGCTGCGGAATCAGCGTGGCGTCCTCCATGGCCATCCTGAGGATAAACTGGTTGTAGTCGTGATCATCCCGCAGATAGCGTTCGGTCTTGCCGTGCTTCACCTTGTAGAGCGGCGGCTGGGCGATGTAGATGTGGCCGCGCTCGATGAGTTCGGGCATCTGCCGGTAGAAGAAAGTGAGCAGCAAAGTACGGATATGCGCGCCGTCGACATCGGCGTCGGTCATGATGATGATACGGTGGTAGCGCAGCTTTTCCGGCTTGTATTCGTCCTTGCCGATGCCGGTGCCCAGGGCGGTGATCAGGGTGACGATGGCGTCGGAGCTGATCAGTTTTTCAAACCGGGCTTTTTCGACGTTCAGCACCTTGCCGCGCAAGGGCAGGATGGCCTGGAATTTGCGGTCGCGCCCCTGCTTGGCGGAGCCGCCGGCGGAATCGCCTTCGACCAGGTAGAGTTCGCACAACGCCGGGTCCTTTTCCTGGCAATCGGCAAGTTTTCCGGGCAGTCCCGCGCCGTCGAGCACGCCTTTCCGTCGCGTCATTTCACGCGCGCGCCGCGCGGCGTCACGCGCGCGCGCGGCATCGACAATCTTGCCGCAAATGGTTTTCGCGTCGCCCGGCTTTTCCTCCAGGAACTCGGAAAGCCGCGCCGCGACCACCTCTTCCACCGCCGGACGCGCCTCGGAAGACACCAGCTTCGTCTTGGTCTGCGAAGCGAACTTTGGATCGGGCATCTTCACCGACAGTACACAGGCCAATCCCTCGCGCATGTCATCGCCTGTAATATCCACTTTGGCTTTCTTGGCGATCTCGTTTTCTTCGATGTACTTGTTGATGACGCGGGTCATGGCCGCTCGCAAGCCCGTCAGGTGGGTGCCGCCATCTGCCTGGGAAATATTGTTGGTAAAGCAAAGCGTCTGTTCCTGGTAGCTGTCGTTCCATTGCATGGCGACTTCGACCGCAATCGCGCCGCCGCCGTTGGGGATTTCCGATTCGCCCGTGGAATGAAAGACAAAAGGATGCAGCACCGTCTTGTTGCGGTTGATGTATTCCACAAAGCCCCGCACGCCGCCGGAAAAGGCGAAGTCTTCTTCCTTGGATGTTCGCTGGTCGACGAGCCGTATCTTGACGCCATTGTTCAGGAAGGAAAGCTCGCGCAACCGCTTGGCGAGAATGTCATAATGATATTCGATATTGCCGAAGATTTCCGCGTCCGCCATAAAATGCACTTCGGTGCCCGTGTGCTGGCTTTCGCCGACGACTTTCATCGGCGAAACATCGACGCCATTCTGCCGTTCGACCACCCGGTCGACCACACGCCCCTGTCGGAATTCCAGCGCGTATTTCTTGCCGTCGCGACGAATGATCAGGCGCAGCCAGCCCGACAGCGCATTGACGCAGGAGACGCCCACGCCATGCAACCCGCCGGAAACCTTGTAGGAATTTTGGTTGAACTTGCCGCCTGCGTGCAGCACGCACATGACGATTTCCGCCGCGCTGCGCCGGGGTTCGTGCTTGTCGTCCATCTTGACGCCGACCGGAATGCCGCGCCCGTTGTCGGTGACGGAAATGGAATTATCGCTGTGGATCGTCACCACGATGTCGTCGCAATGTCCGGCCAGCGCCTCGTCGATGGCGTTATCCACCACCTCGAACACCATGTGATGCAGCCCGGTGCCGTCGGAAGTGTCGCCGATGTACATGCCAGGACGCTTCCTGACCGCTTCCAGTCCTTCGAGCTGCTGGATGCTGTCTTCATCATAGGCGTGGTGAATGTCTGGATTTTTCGCTTTGTCGTTCATGGTGTTTCCTGTGGGTGGCGGCAAGGGGATGTTGAGCCGGAAATGGCGGGGGAATCCTGACGGACATGGCACCTTGCTCCGGAAGGCGGACGCCAAGCCGGAGCCGGATGCCAGAACCCGGCGCGCGCCGACAGAGGCCGCGCCATGCCATGTCAACGCGATAGCTTCATATTGACGCGATCAAATTCGCATCGGCATTACCACATACTTGAAGCGGTCATTACCAGGCACGGTGATCAGGGCGCTGGAATTGGCGTCGTTGAAGCCCCATTCGATGTCGTTGCCGGAGAGGTTGTTGAACACATCCAGGAGATAGGTGACATTGAAGCCGATATCCAGCGGCGCGCCCGTGTACTGGACCTCGATTTCCTCCTGTGCTTCTTCCTGTTCCGCGTTGGCGGCAATGATTTTCAGCAGATTGGCGTCAAGGAGTATCCGGACGCCGTGGAATTTGTCATTGGTCAGGATAGCGGCGCGGCTCATGGCGGTGTGCAGGGCCTGGCGATTGACTGTCATGCGGTTTTCCAAGTGCGCGGGAATCACCCGTTCGTAATCGGGAAACTTGCCGTCGATGAGCTTGGATACCAGCACAATCGCGCCGAACTCGAAGCGAATCTGGTTGCCGCCGATGCTAATCCTCAGGGGGTCGTCGTTATCCGACAGGAGACGATTCAGTTCCAGCACCGTCTTCTTCGGCAGGATCATCTCCTGATGTTCCAGGCTGGAGTCAATCGCCATGCTGTTGTAGGCGAGCCGGTGACTGTCGGTCGCCACTGAACGCAGTTCTTCGCCATCGACCATCAGCATCAGGCCGTTCAGGTAATAGCGCACGTCCTGCGAGGCCATCGCGTACTGGGTTTTGCCGATCAGGGCGCGGAATTCCTTTTGCGTGACGGTGAGCGTTTTTTCGCCATCGTGGTTGATGGCCATGCGCGGAAAATCTTCGGCGGGCAGGGTTTGCAGGGAAAAGCGGCTTTTGCCCGCCTTGAGCAACAGGCGCTTGTCATCCTTGTCCAGCGTAATCTCGGCGGATTCGGGCAGTGAGCGCAGGATGTCCTGTAACTTCTTCGCCGCCAGCGTCACCGCGCCGTCGCCTTCGCCGCCAACCGGGCTGCTCCCGGTTGTAATCTGGATTTCGATGTCGGTCGCCTGCAAGGTGAGCCGGTCGTCCTGCTTTTCCAGCAGGACATTGGAAAGTATGGGCAGGGTATGACGCTTCTCCACGATATTGGAAACCGCTTGCAACGGGGAGAGCAAGGTATCACGAGGACACTTCAGAATGATCATGACGACAAAATCCTTCCAGGAAATTTCAAAAAATGTGCGTTATTTTAGCGCAAACCACTCCTCCTTCGCCAGGAATCGGAGAATCATGGAGGGGATACGGATGTGAGTCGGGATACGTCCGCGCCTCCCCACCCCGTCATTCTCCGGAGCGAAGCGACGAAGCAATCCAGATGCCTACCCCACAGCGCGAAGCGCCGATAGCTTCCTCTGTCTCCTGATTCCTGTCTTCGGATCAGTCCAGCGGGCAGCACAAGAGAAAATGTACCGTGCCAAAACCCCAGGCGGAAACCCAAAGGCCGAGCGTATCGACGGTCAGGAAAAGAATGACCAGGCAAGTCAGTTGGTTTTCGGATAATTTTTTCCGCAAGCCCAGAATGTCCGCCATGAGCGCGCAGAAGGCCAGGAGGCAGAACCACGGCTGGAGCGCGGAAGCGAATCGCGCAAGTATCGACAATTCAATACCGGAATGGTTTGCGGAGCTATGCACTATTCGGGAAAGCGCAGCCCCCGAATAACCCAGGAAGCCATTGAAGATGGCGATGGCAAAGACGCTTGTCAGGAGGAAGGCTCTCATCGGAAGAAGGGGCTGCCGGAGGGGTATTGCCCTGTCAGGCGTAGGCGGAGAAGCGGTTTTGTCCGCCGTCGTTGGCGGACATGTCCTGATAGGCGCGGGTAGCGACGTTGCTGTAAGGGTCGCCGGTATTTTCCGCGGCGCGTTCTTCCTGGCGGTTCTGGGCGATTTCCTGTTGGGCGCGGATTTCCATTTGCGTAGCGGCCGCAGCGACGCTGCGATCCTGCGGCGAAGGGTCGGCGGGCGCCAGCGCGGCGGCGCGGATGCGGCGGGCGCGCACCAGGGTTTCTTCCGGCGTCCGTCCTTCGGAAGTGTCAATGCCGACTTCACCCGCCACCGCGTAGCGTTGTCCATCTGGCCCCTGCTGATACTCGTAGCGCGCGCCGGAAGTGATCAGTTCGCCGCCCGCTGCCATGTGCGCCATTTCATGCTGGCGCACCTTGCGGTCTATGGTGGCAAGCTCAGTGACTTCGCGTTGCTCTTCTTCCGAGAGCGCTTCGCCATTGGGTTTTTGGGCGGCATTGGGCGCGGCTGGTTTTTCTTCCGTGCGTTCCGGTTCGCCTGTCCGCCCGGTTCGTTCGGGCGGCGTCGCGGCCTGCCCGTTTTCTCCAGAACCTTTACCGGCGACGCGCGCGATCTCCTGCCGCGCCGCTTCGTCCGCGGGTGTGGCCGCCTGCCTGCCGCCGTAGGACGGGACAAAGGCGGAAGGGGAAATGGCAGAAAGCATGGCGCGGCAGCATTTTGACGGAGGGAATCCTGATTCTAGGCAAATTCCGGACGATTCAAAGGGTTTGTAACAATTCGCGCGCGTGTTGCCGGGTGGTGTCGGTAAGCGCCACGCCGCCCAACATGCGGGCGATTTCTTCCACGCGGCTTTCGCCGGAGAGGACATCAATGCGGCTTTCGCTCACTCCTGCCCTGGCAATCTTGCTGACCTGCCAGTGCCAGCCGGCGCGGGCGGCGACCTGGGGCAGGTGGGTGACGCAGAGCACCTGACGCGTCCTGCCTAATTGACGCAGCAGCCGGCCAACGATCTCCGCGACGCTGCCGCCGATGCCGACATCGACTTCATCGAAAATCAGCGTCGGCACCGCCGCCGTTTGCGAGGCGGCCACCTGCAAGGCCAGGCTGATGCGGGAAAGCTCGCCGCCGGAAGCCACTTTGGACAAGGGACGCGCCGCGTCATCCGCTAGGCCGGAAACCTGGAATTCCACCTGTTCCGCGCCATTGGCCGATCCTTCCACGCCATCGCGCAAGGGCAGCAGAGCGACCATGAACCGCCCGGAAGCCAGCGCAAGTTCCCGCATTTTCTCGCTGACCACCGCGCCCAGCGCGGAAGCGGTTTTTTCGCGTCCGGCGCTGAGGCGAGCCGCCCGTTCCCGGTAGGTATCGCGCGCGGATTGCGTCTGGACTTCCAGCGTTTCCACGTCGGCGGCGCGCGAAAGTTCAGCGAAACGCTGTCGCAGACGCGCCAGGCATTCCGGCAGCGCCGTCACTTCCACGCGATGCTTGCGGGCAAGATTCAGGATGACCTCCTGACGCGCCTCGATTTCCCGGAGCCGTTCCGGTTCCAGTTCCACCCGGTCAGCGTAACGACGCGTCAGGGAAATGACTTCGGAAATTTCTGCCCGTGCGGAAACCAGCATATCGAGGCTCCCGGCCAGTGTCGCGTCCACCGCCGCCATCTCCTCCAAGCGCGCGCACGCGTCGGCAAGCCGGTTTTCACACGCGCCCTCGCCTTCGCTCAATGCGGCAAGGATGTACTGTGCGCCTTCAATCAGATGAGCGGCATGTGCCAGTCGCCGCTGTTCGGCTTCCAGTTCCGGCCATTCCTCCGCGCGAAAGCCGATTTCCTCCAGCTCGCGGATTTGCCAGGAAACCATGTCGCGCTCCTGCAAACTGGCGGCGCTGCCCGCCTTTGCCGTCGCCAGCGTCTTCGCCAGATCCTGATAGGTCTTCCAGGCTGCGGCGACTTCCCGCGCCAGAACGCCCAATTGCCCGTGGCTGTCCAGCAAGTCCCGCTGCGCTTCGGCGCGCAACAGGGATTGGTGCGCGTGTTGTCCGTGGATGTCAACCAGGAATTCGCCCACGGCGCGCAGTTGCTGGACGCTCGCGGGAGAGCCGTTGATATAGGCGCGCGAGCGTCCGCCCGCTTCCACCACGCGCCGCAAGAGGAGTTCCTCGTCTTCGGCGAAATCCTGTTCGGTAAGCCAGGCGCGGATATCCGGCAGACGCGAAAGATCGAAGGCGGCGGAAACCTCCGCTTTTTCCCTGCCGCTGCGGACGACGCCCGGATCGGCGCGTTCGCCCAGCGCCAGCGCCAGCGCGTCGATCAGGATGGACTTGCCTGCGCCCGTCTCGCCCGTGAGCGCGCCAAAGCCGGATGAAAACGCCAGTTCCAGATGATCGACGATGACGAAATCACGAACGGAAAGACGCCGCAACATGATCGAATCAGACGCCCATCTTCTTGTGGCGGATTGTGCTTTCTTCGTCCACGGGACGCTCGCCCCAATGGAGCTTCTGGCGCAACATGGAAAAATAGCTGTAGCCCGGCGGATGCAAAAAGCAGATCGAATACTCGGAACGCCGCAGGCGGATGGCGTCGCCACGGTTGAGGTTCAGCGTCACCTGACCATCGAAGTGCGCGCGCGCGTCGTCGGCGTGGGTGACGACAATCTCGATTTCCACATGGTCATCGACCAGCACCGGACGATTGGTAAGCGCGTGCGGACAAAGCGGCACCAGCGCGATGCCAGTCAGCGCCGGATGCAGGATTGGGCCGTTGGCGGAAAGCGCGTAGGCGGTGGAACCAGTTGGCGTCGAGACGATCAGGCCGTCGGCGCGTTGCTTGTAGATGAATTCGCCGTCGATGAACAACTCGCACTCGATCATGCGCCCTATCGCGCCCTTGTCTATGACGATGTCGTTCAATGCCAGGTTGTTGGCGATTTCCCGCCGCGCGCGGATGATTTCCGCGTCGAGCAACATGCGGGTTTCCGGCTGGAATTTTCCGTCCAGCAGCGCGTCCATTGCCGGGAGCATGTCGTGGCGGGCGATGTCGGTCATGAAGCCCAGGCGTCCCTGGTTGATGCCGACCAGCGGCACGTTGTAGCGCGCCAGCCGCCGCGCCGCGTTCAACATGGTACCATCGCCGCCGACCACGATCGCCATGTCGGCGTGCGCGCCGATGTCCATGAAGCCGCACACCATCCAGCGGGAAAGCTCGTCAGGGCGCCCGATGTGCTCGGCGGTTTCCCGCTCGATGAACACCGAAACGCCCCGCTCCTGCAAATAGGCCGCCAAGGCAATCAAGGCGTCGCTGACCTTGCGGCTCTGGTATTTGCCAATGATGGCAATGGTGCGCGGCTGGCGCAAAGTATGAATTGGAAAGCTCATGGGGCGCATTTAAGCATAAATCAGGGGGCAGGAGAGAGGAAACCGCCGGACTGACGCATCAAATTCATCCCAATCCCAACCCCGGCGCCTGGGCGCTGGAACCGGAATTCCATGCGGGCGCGATTCAAACGGAAGGGGTGTTTGTTTCTCGAACGGGCGCAAGGCCATGCGTCATGCGCCGGTCTCGTCATTCTCCAGCCGCAGGACAGGGGCGGCAGGAGACAGGAGGCAGAGAAAGTTACCGGCGCTTCGCGCCGCAGTTTACGGTTCTGGATTGCTTCGTCGCTTCGCGCCTCGCAATGACGGGGTTTGGTGTGTTTCAGGCCGCGCCGCGTTTCGCACAACGCGCCCCCCTCGTCAAAAGCGAGGAACGAAGCAATCCAGTCGGCCTTCATTCGGTAGCCTCGGCGTTTCCGATGGCTGAGCCGCCAACAGGATTGCCGCGTCGCTCCGGAGAACGAGGGGGGCGCATGGAGCCGCGCGGGACGGCATGGACACGCGACATGGGCGCGCGGCGGACGGTGAGCACGGCGCGGCGTGAGGCGGCGTTACGAAAAAGTGGTTGACACTTGTATTTTCTATTTTTCCGTACTATCGTTCGCATTCCCGACGAATGCGGCAAGGAACTGGAGGAAGACGGGCATCATGGCGACGGCATCGCATTCTGTCACGGGTATCCGAAATACATTTCCGAAGCGCCTGTATGACCTCAGTGCACGGGGTATATGGCGCCTTTCCGAATGTTTATAGGATAAGCCACATGCGGTTTGCGTACATTGAATTCGACATCTTGCCGCTGGATCTGGGGCGGCGGCAGGCGTCCGTTCTCAGGTTGCCCGCCCGGAACGGATGCGTCTGGCGATGCGGACGCCTGCCCTGCCAGGAAGCGCGCTGACATGACCAAAGGAACGAAATGGGTTCTGTGGCTCTCCGTCACGGTCACGGTTCTGGTCGTGGCGGGGTCGGCGATGTGGGCGCGGCAGCGGCTGGCCCAGGTCGAGTCCGGCGTGTGCGAGGAAGCCGGGCGGGCGCTCACGAAAGAGGAACTGCGGCGAGCCGTGTTGCAGAGTCTGGTGGATTACAGGATTGGCAATGCCAATAGATGGTGCGGGATTACACGTAG
>JAIRMN010000042.1 GCA_031258715.1 Zoogloeaceae bacterium | reverse complement strand
TGGATTTTCCGGGAAACGGATGTGTTCATGACCCGCCTCCGGCCACTTTTGATGAAATCCGCACCATGGCATCAACCTCCTTGAAACAGGGAAAAACACAAAGTGGCCATTATGCCCGTGCGTCACGCGCAATGCCTGGTTCCGCCCGACGCCCATATCCCGGCGACGAGAATGGGCAGGGAGACGACCGCTGGCTGAAAAACGTACCACCTCCTGAGGCGCCGCATGACCTGCATTGCGCGCCATGGAAAACCCGCCGCATAATCCCGCCCTCGCCCTTGGAAGGATATTTCCATGAAATCCCCCGCGCGACGCCGCGCCTCATCCGGCACGAAATCCCGTACCCGAAAAGAAGAAGCCAAATTCTCCCGCACCGTTGCGCCGGAAGGCATATCGCCGGTCGACTGGCAACGCGCCCTGCGCCGGCAGTTCGGACGCGAACAGGCGTTCGGATGGAAAAACCTGGGCGAAGAACCCATCTTTTCCGATTTTCTCGTCAGCAATCCGCATTCCCAGATCAGCTATCGCGTGGCGATCCGCGGCAGCCGACCGGGGGAAAACCACTGCACCTGTCCGGATTACGCCACGAACGCGCTGGGAACCTGCAAGCACATCGAATTCGTTCTCGCGCAACTGGAAAAGAAACGCGGCGCGAAAAAAGCCTTTGCGCAAGGTTTCCAGCCGCCGTTTTCCGAGTTGCTGCTCCGCTACGATGATAGCGACAGTGACAGCCAGCGCGGCCCCCGCCTCCATTTCCGCGCGGGCCTCGATTGCCCCCCAGATCTGCGCGCCGCCGCCGCCGACCTGTTCGACGACAATGGCGCGATGGCCTTTGAAAAGCTCGACGTGCTGCCCGATTTCCTCACGCTCGCGGCCCAGCGCGGACATACGGTGCGCGCCCACGGCGATGCCCTCGATTTCGTCGCCAGCCGCCGGGACGCCAAATGGCGCGCGCGAAGAATCGACGCCCTTTTTCCCCAGGGAAACACTGAAACGCATCTGAAAGATTGCCTCAAGATTCCCCTGTATCCCTATCAGGTAGAGGGCGCCCTGTTTGCGGCCCGGGCGGGAAGGGTATTGATCGGCGATGAAATGGGGCTGGGCAAAACAATCCAGGCCATTGCCGCCGCCGAAATCCTGGCTCGATATTTCGGCATCTCGAAAGTGCTGGTCGTTTGCCCGACCTCCCTCAAATACCAATGGCAAAGCGAGATCCGCCGCTTCGCCGGCCGCGAGGCTCGCGTCATGGCAGGTAATCTCGCCCAGCGGCGGAAGGATTATGCCGAGGACGATTTCTGCAAAATCACCAACTATGAAAAACTCAAACCCGACATCGACCCGATCACAGCCTGGGCGCCCGACCTGGTGATCGTCGACGAAGCGCAACGGATCAAGAACTGGAATACCATCGCCGCGCGCGCCCTGAAGCGCATCGACAGCCCCTATGCCTTCGTGCTCACCGGCACGCCTTTGGAGAACAAACTCGAAGAACTGATCTCCGTCATCCAGTTCGTAGATCCCTATCGGCTGGGGCCGACCTGGAAGCTCCTGCACGACCATCAGCTCAAGAACGAAAGCGGTCGGGTGGTCGGCTATACGGGGCTGGCGCGGATCGGCGCGATCCTGGCGCCGGTCATGATCCGCCGCCGCAAATCGGAAGTACTGGCGCAATTGCCAGAACGTACCGACCAGAACCTGCTCGTGCCCATGACGGAGATGCAGATAAGCCATCACCATGAAAACGCGGAAATCGTGGTGCGGATCGTCAACCGCTGGCGCAAGATGAAATATCTCTCCGACCAGGACCAGCGCCGCCTGACCTGCGCCCTGCAAAGCATGCAAATGTCTTGCGACAGCAGCTATCTGCTGGATCAGGAAAGCGATCACGGCGTCAAGGCGGACGAACTGGCGGCGCTGCTCGACGGCCTGCTTGAGCAGCCGGAGGCCAAAGTCGTGGCGTTCAGCCAATGGACGCGCATGCATGAAGTGGTAATCCGCCGGCTCGTGGCGCGCGGCATTGGCTACGTGAGCTTTCATGGCGGCGTACCCGCCGAAAAGCGGCCCGCGTTGCTCGAACGTTTCCAGAACGATCCAGCCTGCCGGGTGTTTTTGTCCACCGATGCGGGCGCGACGGGGCTCAACCTGCAACATGCCTCCACCCTGGTCAATCTGGATCTGCCCTGGAACCCCGCCGTGCTCGAACAGCGGGCTGGGCGGATTCACCGCATGGGCCAGAAACGACCGGTGCGCATCATCAATTTCGTCGCCAAGGGCAGCATCGAGGAAGGCATCCTCTCGGTACTGGCTTTCAAACGCTCCCTGTCGGCGGGCATCCTGGATGGCGGCGCGGGCGAAATTTCGCTGGGCGGCTCGCGCCTTGCCCGTTTCATGAAGGATGTCGAAAACGTCACCGCCCGCATGGGCGAGAGTGAGGCCATGCCGGCAGACGAAGAAGCCGTGCCGGCCGTTCGCGCCGATCCCCGGCTTCCCCCCATGGCAGCCGACGAAGCGTTCGATGCGCCCGAGGTCTGGGCCGAAGCCTTGGGCGAAAAAGCGCCGGAATCGCAAATTGCGCCTCCCGCCGCGCCAGAGACCGTGCAACCAGCTGCCGATCCCTGGCTGGCGCTGGCTCAAGTGGGCACGCAACTCGCCTCGGCGCTGGCTGCGGGCAGCCGCCCCGACGCGCCTGCCCATCCGTGGATCGAGCGCGATCCAGCCACAGGCCTATCCAGCCTCAGACTGCCCCTGCCGCCCCCGGAAACCGCCCGCCGGCTGGCTGACACGCTTCAGATTTTCGCGGAAGCCCCGCGAGGGCGGGGCGGGTGAAAGAAGCGTTCGCCCTCGCGCAACACAAAGGCCTTCACCGCCATCAACATGATATTCATCACCCCGATGCCGCCGCCGACGAGCGAGATGCCGGCGATCAGAGCCAGCAGCAGACTTTGCTGGCCGCCCGCTTCGTTCTGCGCCCGCGCTCGCGCGGGGTTGTTGGAGACATCGAAATCCTTGATCCGGTGCGCGCCCAGTTCCGTCGGCGGCGCGGGCAGAACTGGGCAAGTCTCCCCAGTCAGCGGCGCGGACGCCCCGCTTCGTCCTGCAAACCCAGCGTGGTGAAATAGACCGGCATCCCCACCCGAATGCGTCCCACGTCGGCTTCCGAGACTTCCGTCCAGGCCGTCATGCGCGAAAGATCGGCGATGCGCAGCAGATTCGGCGTCTGGTAAGTGGCGTTCAGCGTCTGCCCCTCGCGGGCGTCGAGCGTCACCACCGTCCCGTCGATCGGCGCGTAGATGCGCGTATAGCCCAGATGCGGACGACGGTGACGAGCAGGTTGGCTTCGGCGGCTTCGACATCCTCCTGTCGGGTCACATCCTCGGCGGCCATGCGCCGCTGCCGTTCGGCCTGCTGCCGGGCGAGATCGTGCAGCGCTTCCTGCTCGGCCAATTGCGCGCGCCGCCCTTCGAGCGTGGCGCGGTTGGCGACGACCGTCGCCTGCTGGAGGGCGGGGTCGATCTCCAGGAGAAGATCATCCTTTTTCACCGTCCCGCCCACGGTCACGGCGATGTGCTTCACCTGTCCGGAGACCTGCGCGCCGACATCGACGTAGCGATGCGGCTGCAAGACGCCCAGGGCGCTTACCGTGTTCTCGATGCTGGCTCGGCGCACGGCTTCAGTCTCGACCGTCTCCACCGTGCGGAAGAAGCCGTACCAGAGGAGGGAAGCGAGCAAGGCCAAAACCAACCCCATCCCCAAATGGCGCTGCCAGCGCGAAGGGCGCAAAAGGTCAAGGCTCATGGCGCGCTTTCTTGCGATGCGTCATGCCCACGTCCCGCCAATCGAGTTCCACCATCCGCCCCGGCCCTTCCTCCATCAGCACGTGAAACACCCCGTCGGGCCAGGGAAAGCGGATTTGGCCCTTGCGGTTCAGGCGTGCGGAAAGGAAAACTTCCCCGTTGCCGCCGAAGACTTCGATGGCCGCGCCGTCCAGGAAGCGGGTTTCGCCGCTGCCGAAGGCCGCGCCCTGGCACACCATCGCATCCGCCTCGTTCCAGCAGGAAAGCGTGGCATCCCAACCCTCATCGCTCTTTCGCACCGCTTCTTCCCCCGCGAGAAAGCGGGCGAGCGCGGGCGAGAGGCGCGCCACGTCCACGGCGGCATGGTGTACTTCCCCGTTGCGCCCTTCCACCACCCGTGAGGTCACGGAGAGGCGGTAGCGGGCGGCGGGGGAGAAATTTACCAAGATCGACATTCAGGTTTCCTTTCGTTTTACATTCCTGTCATGGCCGTCATGGAAAGGACGGCATCGAACTGCTAGACTCCCCGGCATCGCGTTCCACAAACGCCACACAACCGGAAGCCTCCTCATGACCACCATCACTCTCGAACTCCCGGACGACGTGGCCGAGCGAGCCAGGGAAGAAGGTCTGCTCGACCCTGGGCGGATACAAGACCTGCTGGAACAATCCTTATCCGGCGTACGCGCGGACGAAGCCAGCCCCGAAGAACGCGCCCTGCTCTCGCGCACCAGCGGCCTGTGGCGGCATGGCGACGGCTTGCGCTGGCAAGCGCGGCAACGTGGCGAATGGGCGCGCGACAGTGAATGACGGCTTCCTGCTTGATTCGGTCATCGTGATCGACCACTTCAACGGCATTGCCGCCGCCACCGCCTGTGGCTGGTGGCGCGCAACAGCAAGGACTTCCCTGCCGGAAAATTCGATTTCGTCGTAACGCCTTACGAGCCTGGGGAACCGGGCGACGGATAAGCGCGAAACGCGCCTCCGAGCGAAAACCCCCGCTCTCACGCCCCTTCCTCCAGCGTCACGGGCGATACCGCTGCCGCGTCTTGCGCGCCCGCCACCGCAGGCGCAGTCGCTCACCTGCGCCGCAACACCCACGCGATGCCCCCGAACCCCGCCCCGAACGCCAGGAACGTCAGATCCACCCCCGCCAGCGCCCAATCCCCGTGCGTGATCGTCGCGGCCAGATGTTTGTCCGTGGTGAAAGCATTCAGCACCGGCAGAAACGCGAACGCCGCCGCAGCCAGCGCGAAGAGTTCCACCCACGCCCGTCTTGCCGGGCGCAATAGCGCGTAATAAGCCAGCCATCCCCAGAGTAAGAAGAGCGTGTGCACCTCCCATTCCGCGCGTTCGGCCATCGTGAAAGACAACAGGCGATTGGCCCAGAAATAGGCGGCGACGGCGATGGGCAGCGCGGCAATCGTGGCGATGTTGAGCTTTTCCACCAACTGGAAACCGAAAGCGGGCCTACCCGTTTCCGCCGCGCCCCTTTCATGCCTTGCGCGACGGCGCGTCGTCCACAGAATCAGGCCGGTGGCGATCACCGCGCAGCCCACCAAACCGGAAATGAAATACAGCCAACGCAGATTCATACCGGCGAACCAGGCGTAGTGCAGACCAGCCAGATACCATAGGGCTTTCCAAGCCGGAGCCTGCCCAAAAGTAAAATTTTCGGGCGGCAGGCGCTCGCCGGTCTCACCATCGAACTGGAGACTGTTTTCCCGGTCGGCAATCGGATATTGCGTCCCCCAATAGCGGCTCACGTCGATTTGCAGCTTCTCCCCTTCGCGGCCAATGGAGATGCCACCGATTTCCCCCTTCCCCAATATCGCTTCCGCCCTGGCGACGACCTCCGCCATCGGCACTGCCGGGCGCGTCACCGGAGACGGGAATTCGCGCGGCTTTTCTTCGTCCGGTATCACCACTTCCGGCGCGGGCATATAGCCGCCAAGATTCAGCGCCAGCCCGCTATAGACGATCATCAGCAAGAACGGCAACACCATGAGGCCGAAGACGTGATGCGCATCCAGCCACGAGCGCGTCCCCTTGTTCGGACGGAAAGTGAAGAAATCCTTGAAGATGCGCTTATGCACGATCAGCCCGGTAATCAGCGCGGCGAACATCAGCATGGTGAAGATACCGACAACCGTGAGGCCCTCGCCGACGTATCGCAGGCCGTAATGCGCGTGGACAAAGAACCCGCCGCCCTCGGTAGCGCGGGTTTCCGGGCGCGGGACGATTTCGCCCGTCACTGGGTCGAGCCGTTCTTCTCCCGCGCCCCACAAGACTTCCAGCGGAAGACCATACCCGCGCCCTCCCCGGCGAGCAACCTCGTCCAGGTGTGCAGCCACGCCATGCTCTGGCGAAAATATTCCCTCATGACATCCACCCAAAAAATAATTCATTCAAGATAAAACCACGGAAACCGGGCTATAATCCCCCGTCCGCCTCTTCATGCCGCCCCCACCATGACCACGCTTTTTTCCCCGAAGGAAGACCTCGTCTTCAAGCTGCTCTTTGGCGACGAGCGCCACATCGAGCTGCTCACCTACTTCCTGAAAGCCGCGCTGCCCCTGCCGGACGACGA
>JAIRMN010000179.1 GCA_031258715.1 Zoogloeaceae bacterium | reverse complement strand
CGCATCGCGCTGGAATTGAACGACGGCGATGTCGTCAACCTGGGCATCGGCCTGCCGACGCTGGTCGCCAACTACCTGCCGCCCGGCGTCACCCTGATGCTGCAATCGGAAAACGGCTTTTTGGGCATCGGCCCGGTGCCGGAGGAAATCACCCCCATCGGCCAGCCGCGCGTGGTCAACGCGGGCGGCGCGCCGTGCAGCATCATTCCCGGCGGTTCCACTTTCGATACTTCCGTCTCGTTCGCGCTGATGCGCGGCGGGCACCTCGACGCCTGCGTGCTGGGCGGCTTGCAGGTCGATGAAAACGCCGACCTCGCCAACTGGATGGTGCCCGGCAAGAACGTGCCCGGCATGGGCGGCGCGATGGACCTGGCCGTCGGCGCGAGACAGGTGATCGTCGCCATGGAGCACACCGCCAAGGGCGAAAAGAAGATTCTGAAAAAGTGCAACCTGCCGCTCACCGCCAAGGGACGCGTATCGACCCTCGTCACCGAGAAGGCGCTCTTCCGCTTTCACGACGGCAAGCTGGTGCTGGAAGAATACGCGCCGGGCGTCTCCGTGGATGAAATCCGCGCCGAAACCGAAGCGGCCTTCATCGTCTCCGATAAATTGAAGGAAATGGAGATCAGCCGGGTCGGGCTGTAGTCCCATGCCCGATGCCGCTGGCAACGCCTGAAACAGGCCGGGGAATTCCCCGGTCTGTCCTCGTTCCTCGTTCCGGCAAGCGAGGAACATTGTCGTGGTTCCAGCCCAAAAACGCGCGCGGGATTTCGTGCTTCTCGTCCGCATGGCGCATCCATCCTGAATCTGTATCAAATCAACCGGAGAAAACGATGAATCGCAAATTACTGGCAAAATTCCTAGGGATGGGGCTTATGGTACTGCTCCTGCTGATTCCTTTGGTCATGATACAAGAGCAGATCGTTCAGCGCCAAGGCTATCAGGAAGGAGTGGAACAGGAAATCGCCCGAACAGCCGCTTACCGCCAGGTACTGACCGGGCCGGCGCTGGCGGTTCGTTATCATGTCCAGCAGCCGCCAAAAACGGAAAGGGACGCCAAGACAGGCAAGACGGTGACGGTGCGCCAGCCCCCGCTGGAATATTTCCGGGTCGTTGCCGCCGAATCCCTGAACATCCAGGGGAAGGCGAGCGTGGAAGAGCGTTACCGGGGCATTTACAAGGCCTATTTGTACCATCTCGATCTGGCGCTGGATGGAAATTTCAAGGTTCCCGCCGATCTTTTGCGGCTGGCCCCCGAAGATGGCAAGGTACTCGATGCGCAGGCCGTGCTGCTTTTGAGCGTAAGCGACCTGCGGGGCATCGGCGCTTCCCCGGATGTCCAGATAAACGAGCAGCGCCTGCGCTTTGCCAAGCCCAGGGATAGCCGACTTGAGAGCGCCTTGCCGGGTAGCCGCCTTGAGATAGCCCTAGGGCCAATCGAACCTGGGGAAGCGCGGCAATTTTCTTTCGCCTTTCCCTTGCAGATCATGGGAACGCGCACTTTTTCCATTGCCCCGACCGCCGAAACCAACAACATCCATCTGGTTTCCGACTGGAAAGATCCCAGTTTCCAAGGAAGTTTCCTGCCTCGCGAGCGCACCGTCGGCCAGCAGGGGTTCGACGCGTCCTGGACGATTTCCAGCCTCAACCTGAATTCCGGCCAATTGTCCAGTGAAGCGCCGGAGATATTGAGTGTTGAATTCATGGATACGGTCAATATCTACCTGCAATCCGAGCGAGCGGTAAAATATGGCATCCTGTTTGTCGCGCTCACCTTTGCCGCTTTCTTCCTGTGGGAAATCCTGCGTCGTCACCCCCTGCACTTGGCGCAATATCTGTTGGCGGGCGCGGCGCTGACCCTCTTTTTCCTGCTCCTGATCGCGCTCTCCGAGCATATTGCCTTCCTGTATGCTTACTTGATCGCCGCTGTTGTCTGTATCGGGCTGATCGTGTTCTATCTTTCCGGTGTCCTAGGCAGCCGCCAGCAGGCGCTGGCCTTTGGCGCGGGTTTGGTGAGCCTTTACGGCGCGCTCTATGGCATTCTCCAGTCGGAAGATCATGCGCTGCTCATGGGCAGTCTCCTCATCTTCGTTGCCCTAGCCGCCATCATGATCGCCACGCGCCGCCTGAACTGGTACAAGCTGGAAATGACCGACCAGAGCACTGTACCGGCGAAAGACGCCTGCGCCAGCCGCGCGGGGTGAACGCGGCGGCGAGCCGTGCGGCATCACTCCCGGCGGGTCTTCGATATGTCCATCTCGTTCCGTCTTCTGATTGCCATCTGCCATGACTTGCAGTACCCTCATGCGTTTCCTTGCGTCACGGCAGGGTATTCAAGATGAGGATCAGCATGAAAAAGGATTTGCGCGAAGCCGCGCTGGAATATCACCGTCATCCGACGCCGGGCAAGATTTCCATTTTTCCGACCAAGGGACTGACCAACCAGCGCGATCTGGCGCTGGCGTATTCGCCGGGGGTGGCCGCGCCCTGTGACGCCATTGTCGAAAATCCGGCGGCGGCGGCGGAATATACCGCGCGGGCGAATCTGGTGGGCGTCGTCACCAATGGCAGCGCCGTGCTGGGACTGGGCAACATCGGCCCGCTCGCCGCCAAGCCGGTGATGGAAGGCAAGGGCTGTCTCTTCAAGAAATTCGCCAACATCGACGTGTTCGACATCGAACTCTCCGAAAGCGACCCGGACAAGCTGATCGACATCATCGCCTCGCTCGAACCCACGCTGGGCGGCGTCAATCTCGAAGACATCAAGGCGCCGGAATGTTTTTATATTGAAAACAAACTGAAGGAACGAATGCAGATTCCGGTTTTTCACGATGACCAGCACGGTACCGCCATCATCTCCGCCGCCGCCATGCTGAATGGCCTCAAGGTCGTCGGCAAGAAAATCGAGGAGATTCGCGTCGTCTGTTCCGGCGCGGGCGCGGCGGCGATTTCCTGTCTGGATCTCTGGTGCTGTCTGGGCGTGAACCGGAAAAACATCACCGTCTATGATTCCAAGGGCGTGATCTGGGTGGGGCGCGACGAAAAGCTCGACGCTTCCAAGGCGCGTTATGCGCAGGAAACCGACGCACGCACCTTGGGCGACGCCATCGTCGGCGCGGACGTGTTTCTCGGTCTTTCCACCGCGGGCGTGCTGAAGCCGGAGATGCTGACCCGCATGGCGGAAAATCCGCTGATTTTCGCGCTCGCCAATCCCACGCCGGAAATCATGCCGGAGGAAGCCAAGGCGGTACGGCCGGACGCCGTCATCGCCACTGGACGTTCCGACTATCCCAACCAGGTCAATAACGTGCTCTGTTTCCCCTTCATTTTCCGGGGGGCGCTGGATGTGGGCGCGACGCGCATCACCGAGGAAATGAAACTCGCTTGTGTACACGCGATTGCCGCCATGGCCGAAGCGGAAATTTCCGATGAGGTGGCGGTTGCCTATCCTGGGCATCAGCTGGAATTCGGTCGCGAATACCTGATCCCCAAGCCTTTCGATCCGCGCCTGATCGTGCGCATCGCGCCAGCAGTGGCGCGGGCGGCGATGAATTCCGGCGTCGCCACCCGTCCCATCGCGGACTGGGACGCCTATCGGCAACGCCTGACTGAATACGTCTACCAGACCGGCGCGGGAATGCGCGCCATCTTCCAGACGGCGCGGCAAATGCCCAACCGTCGCGTACTGTATGCCGAAGGCGAGGATCTGCGCGTATTGCGCGCCGTCCAGATCGTGCGCGAGGAAAGATTGGCGCACCCCGTCCTGATTGGCCGCCCCCAGATCATCAACCGAAACCTGCAAAAATCCAATCTCAAGATACTCCCCGGCGTGGATTTCGAGATCATCGACCCGGATAACAACGCGCATCATCAGGAATGCTGGCAAATCTACCACCAGTTGATGAAGCGCCAGGGCGTCACGGTGGATATGGCGCAGTTGCGCGTGCGTTCCGATTACACGGTGCTGGGCGCGCTGCTGGTGCGGTTGGGGCATGCCGACGGCCTGATCTGCGGGCTTGCCGGACACTTCGACCTCCATTTGCGCGAAGTCGATGAGATCATCGGCAAAGCGCCGGGGCACAACACACTGGCGGCGATGAACCATCTGTTGCTGCCCGGCCGGTCGCTCTTCATCTGCGACACCCACGTCAACGAAAACCCAGACGCGCAACAATTGGCCGACATCACCCTGATGGCGGCTGAAACCGTGCGCCGTTTCGGTTTTACGCCGAAAATCGCGCTCTTGTCGCATTCCAACTTCGGTTCCGCGCAATCGCCTTCCGCCCTCAAGATGCGAAATGCGCTGGCGATTGTGCGCGAAAAAGCGCCAGGACTGGAAATCGACGGCGAAATGCACGGCGACACCGCGCTTTCCGAACACGTGCGCCAGTTCTCCGACCCGGATTCGCCGCTGAAAGGCGAGGCCAACGTCTTGATCATGCCCAACCTCGACGCCGCCAACATTTCCTACAACCTCCTGAAGATGACCGGCGGCGACGGCGTCACCATCGGCCCCATCCTGATGGGCGCGGCCAAACCGGCGCATGTGCTCACGCCCGCCGCTTCTGTGCGGCGCATCGTCAATCTCACGGCGCTGGTCGCCACAGAAAAGAAATAGGCAAACAGCGCCTGTCTTCAACACCGGCCTTTGTGTTTTAATAGGCGCATCCCCAATCCTGTCTTGGAGAATTCCCCATGAACCATGAAAGATTCCGCCTGGTGACCCGCAGCGACTTCGATGGCTTGGTTTGCGCCGTCCTCTTCAATGAACTCGGCATGATCGACGACATCAAGTTCGTGCATCCCAAGGACATGCAGGACGGCAAGATCGACATCAATTCCCGCGACATCACCACCAACCTGCCCTATGTGCCGGAGGCGCATCTTTCCTTCGATCATCACCATTCGGAAACCCTGAGGAACGGCGGCGCGCGCGACAACCACATCATCAACGCCAACGCGCCGTCCGCCGCGAGGGTGGTCTATGACTACTATGGCGGCAAATCCGCCTTTCCAGCGGTTTCCGAAGAAATGATGGCGGCGGTGGACAAAGCCGACAGCGCCCAGTTCTCACGCGAGGAAATCCTCGATCCGAAAGGCTGGACGCTGCTCAACTACCTGATGGACGCGCGTACCGGCCTGGGACGCTTCCGTGAATTCCGCATCAGCAATTACGCGCTGATGATGGATTTGATCCGGTACTGCAAGAACCACACGATTGGCGAAATCCTCAACCTCCCCGACGTGCGCGAACGCAAGGAAATCTATTTCGCGCACGCCGAAAAAGCCAGGGAACAGATCACGCGCTGCGCCAGGATTTACAAGAATCTGGTCGTGCTCGACCTGCGCGCCGAAGAAACCATCTACGCCACCAACCGCTTCATGGTCTATGCCCTTTTCCCGCAGGTCAACATCTCCATCCACCTGATGTGGGGACTGCAAAAACAGAACACGGTGTTCGCTACCGGCAAGTCCATCCTGGATCGCAGCAGCAGGACCAACGTGGGCGAACTGATGCTCGCCTACGGCGGCGGCGGCCACGCCGCCGCCGGAACCTGCCAGATCGCCAACGATCAGGCCGACGCCGTATTGCAAAAACTCATCACCCAAATCAACGCCGACGGGTGACGGAAGACAGAGGAATGAGGACAGAATACCCCCCTCTGCCCCCCGTCATCTGTCTTCTGTCCTCTGTCTTCTGCTCCCCGCCAAGGGTGGTCGGCGGCCAATTTTGACGGTCGTCTCGATGACGTTCCGGGCGCGGCGCAAACGGAAGGCGGTTTCTTCGCCGGGTTTCAGCGCGGCGATGACGTCGAGCATTTCCTGCGGGTCGCGAATTTCGCGCTCGCCAACGGCGAGCAGCACGTCGCCGGGCTGTATCCGCGCCTGATCCGCTGGACTACCGCGCACGACACCCGCAATCAACGCGCCGGAAACGTCCGGAAGCCCAAAGGATTCCGCCAGTTCCGGGGTGATTTCCTGCGCTTCCACGCCAATCCAGCCACGGATGACCTCGCCATTTTTTAGGATCTGTTCCATGATCAGGCGCGCGGAAGAGACCGGAATGGCAAAGCCGATGCCCAGGAAACCGCCGGTGCGCGAATAGATGGCGGTATTGATGCCGACGAGCGTGCCTTTGGCATCGACCAGCGCGCCGCCGGAATTGCCGGGATTGATGGCGGCATCGGTCTGGATGAAATTCTCGAAGGTGTTGATGCCCAGATGCGTGCGACCCAGGGCGGAAACGATTCCCATCGTCACCGTCTGCCCCACGCCGAACGGATTGCCGATGGCCAGCACCATGTCGCCGACGCTGACGTTATCCATGCTCCCGAAGGTGATGGCGGGCAGGTTATCGGCGTTTACCCGGATGACGGCGAGATCGGATTCCGGGTCGGAACCAACGACCTTCGCCTTCAGCTTGCGTCCGTCGGCAAGCGCGACTTCAATCTGGTCGGCGGCGTCGATGACGTGAAAATTGGTGAGGATATAGCCATCCGGACTGACGATGACGCCAGACCCCAACCCGGACGCCTGGCGCGGCGCGCGATCGAGGCCTTCGCCGAAGAAGCGGCGGAACATGGGATCGTCCATCAGGGGATGCCGCTCTGTCCGCACCTGCTGGCTGGTGAAGATATGCACCACGGCAGGCAGGGCGCGCCGCGCCGCTTCCCGGAAACCATGGGCGGCGGCGGCATCGCGGGTGATTTCGCCACGCGCGTCATCCTGCAAGGTAATCACCGTGGGCGACCTCCGGGAAGGCGGCAGCCACTCCGGTTTCAGGGTCACGATCACAAACAGCAGGGCCAGCGCGACCGTCGTCGCCTGCGCAAAAATCAACCATAATCTACGCATGGGAACACTCATGAAGCCTCGAGAACTAGGAAATCTTCTGGATGCGCGTCTGGAAAGCGCGCGTTTCACGGATTATTCCCCAAATGGACTGCAAGTGGAAGGCTGCGCGAAAATCCGGCGGGTGGTCGTCGGCGTGAGCGCCAGCCAGGCGCTGATCGACGCTGCGGCAGAACGCGGCGCGGACGCGCTCATCGTCCATCACGGTTTTTTCTGGAAGGGCGAAAATCCCTGTCTCGTCGGCTATCGCCGCCAGCGCATCGCCACGCTCATCGCCCACGACATCAATCTTTTCGCCTACCACCTGCCGCTGGACGCCCATCCTGAACTGGGTAACAACGCCCAATGGGCAAAAGCGATGGGCTGGCGCGTCTCTGGACGTTTTGGGCGGCAGGACATGGGCTTTTGGGGCGAACTGCCCGACCCCTGCCGCCTCGACGAACTGGCCGCGCGACTGACGGCCACGCTTGGGCGTCCGCCGCTGGCCGTCGGCGCAAAAGACCGCCGCGTCTGGCGTATCGCCTGGTGTTCCGGTGGCGCGCAAGGCTACATCGAAGACGCTCTGGCGCTGGCGGAAACGATGAAGATCGACGCCTATCTTTCCGGCGAAATTTCCGAACAGACGCCGCATATCGCGCGGGAAAACCACATCGCCTACCTAGCCTGCGGCCACCACGCCACCGAACGCTTCGGCCCCCAGGCGCTCGCCGACTGGCTGAAAACCCATACCGGCCTGGACTGCGAATTCATCGACTGCCCCAACCCGGCATAAGGCGTGACAGGGAATCAGGAAACAGGGGGCAGGAATCGGAGAACACACCACCTTGTCATTGCGCGGCGCGACCTGGCGCGTTTTCAACCCCGTCATTTTCCGGAGCAAAGCGACGAAACAATCCAGACGTCTAACCCGCAGCGCGTAGCGCCGGTAGCTTCTTCTGCCCTTAGCTGTTTAGTCCCGGCATTTGATGGTTTGGGTTCATGATGAAGCGTGCGGGATCCTTTGTCCAGATTTTGCAGAGATAACTCATAAGGAGTCAGTCCGTTGAGAGTCTTGAGATACACTGCCCTCACTCACGGGAAGGCAATGGATTCAGGCGGACAGCAGATAAGTGCGAAGGCAGAGAATCAGCTTGCCAACGAACAGGAAAGAGTCCACGATTGAGTCCGTTCCCAATGCGAGAACACCGTAACCCTCTTTTTAAATTAATGAGTTACGGCCTGGATAAGGGTTCCCCGTAGCAATCCATAGAGCGGTTCAGCTTCCTGAAACCTCGAAGCAATCTGAAAGGCCGTCTGGATTGCCACGAGCATTTCGCCCTCGCAATGACGAGGATTGGGTGGTTTTCTCTGTTTCCTGATCCCTGATTCTTGGTCCATTGGAAAAACCACATCAGTTTGAATCGCACCCGGGCGATCCTCTTGCTCCCGTAAGGAATGTAAGGATGCTACATATGTCTTTTGCAATTCCTGAAAAAAGGAGCAATGGATGAGACTCGACAAAATCCTCATCACCCGGCGGGAAGCCATTGCGCCAGAACATGTGGCGCAGGGCGATTTTGTCTATGACAAGCGCCTCGTCGTGTCCAAGACGGACAATCAATGCACGGTCGCCTTCATGGAAATTCCTCCGGGCAAATCGGCCTATCCGCGCCACTATCATTTTGATATCACCGAGGTGTTTTATGTCATATCAGGCAAGGGCAGGGTCGAAACGCCGGAAGGCGACAAGCCGGTGACGACAGGCGACGTCATCGTGTTCCCGCCCGGCGCTGCGGGCGCGCACAAAATCTGGAATACGTCGGAAAACGAGCGCTTATGCTATATCGACTTCGACACCACGGCGATCAATGATCGGATTTGCTACCCTGATTCCGGAAAAATGACGCAGTCGATTATTACGAAGGAGAATGATTCGTGGATTTCTGCTTGCCTTGCCGAATGGCGTCGCGCTTCTCAAACTTCGCCTATGGCATGGAATCGTGATACGCTGCTTTCCAGGTGACATTCGTTTTGTACAGGTTGAAAATCATGTGTAATTTCTCTCTCCCAAAACGCCTTTTCCAGACCGCCCTGGTCGCGTCCCTGCTTTCGCCTCTGTCGGTATTTGCCGCTAGTTTCGATTACGCAAAGGCAAAAACCCCTTTTGAGCGTGCCGTGTGTGCGAACGAGGAACTTTCCCAGCTGGATGAGGAACTCGACCTGGCGTATCGCGCGGCGCTGGAACGCCAGAGCCAGGTGGAAACGGTAGAGGAGTTGAAACGTGAGCAACGAAGATGGCTGCGCGAACACCGATCGGAAAAAGAAGCCAGCCGCCTGCTCGCCATCTATAGAGAACAGATCGACTACCTGCAAGGTCTGCCCGATTTCCCCGCGCCCGACACGCCGGTGGAGCCGAGTTTTTCCCCGGACGAGGTTTCCGAAACCTTTGATTTCACAGTACGGATTTTGAAACCCAACGATCCAAGCGTTATGCAATGGGATCAGCCAAGTCCGGGACAGATATTGATCCGCAAAAAGGGAAAGGACGAGGTTTTACAAACCATCAATCTGTATCTTTATGCGAATATCCCGGAAAATGGCAAGCCGCATACATCCTTCGTGATAGGCGATTTCAATTTCGACGGACATGAGGATTTTGGCGTACAGAATGACGGCTATCGTTTTGGAATAACCTATGCGATCTTTCTGTTTGATCCAAAGTCGGCGCGTTTTCAAGCCAACAAGGCATTCAGCAAACTGATAGAAAATGACGCGGATGCTCCCTTTACTGTCGATCCCGTCAGAAAACGACTCCAGACCCTATACGGAAGAGACGAGGAATATATCTATAAGAAGCTGTCTCAAGAAATAGTGAAAGGAGCCGATAATTGAAGAACATCAAGAACGGTGATGGAGGAAGCGATGTATCCCAGCGATCTGACAGAAGAGCAATGGGCGGTTCTCAAGC
>JAIRMN010000202.1 GCA_031258715.1 Zoogloeaceae bacterium | reverse complement strand
CTGGTTGCCGCGGATGACCGAACGGTCATAGCGTTTTCGCTCTCACCTGGCCACGCCCACGATGCGCCGGAAGGCCGCAAGCTGCTCCGCCAGATCGGGGCGGCGCTGGCGCCTGCCTGCGTCAAAAGAAACGAAGCGGCGCGCAAAACTTCGGAATTCCTGTTTTCTGTCCTTGTCCTGGCTTTCCCTGTTGGCGCCCTGCTTTCCATCTATCTTTTCCTCCCGGCAACACGATGGAAACCTCCCGCGGCGGGAAACGGCATAGAGATCGAGCCGTGATGCAGCGCCGGAAAGGAGACATCCGGCAGGAGTACGGCCACGGGGTCACTCCCTGAAGCGTTCCAGCAAGCCTTCCAGTTGGTCGAGATTGGCGAATGCGATACTGATTTTGCCCGCGCCTTTCTTGTTGGCGCGGATGACGACGGGCGCGCCCAGTGTGTCGGAAAGCGTCTCCTCCAGACGCAGGAGGTCGCGGTCCGGCTGGCGCCCGGTCTGTTTGGGCGGATTCAGGTAGCGGTGTGCCAGGCGTTCCGCCTCGCGCACGGAAAGCCGTTTCTGCGCGATATGTTGCGCCAGTTGCGTTTGCCCGACAGCGGACAGCGGCAGGAGGGCGCGGGCGTGTCCCATGTCCAGCTTGTTGTCCAGCAGCATTTCCTGCACCGGCGCGCAGAGTTGCAAGAGGCGCAGCAAATTGGAAGCCGCCGGGCGCGAACGTCCCACGGCGTCGGCGGCTTCCTGGTGCGTCATGTGGAATTCGTCGACCAGGCGTTGCAGCCCCTGGGCTTCTTCCAGCGGATTCAGGTTTTCGCGCTGGATGTTTTCGATCAGGGCGATTGCCATCGCCTGTTCGTCGGGAATCGTCCGCACCAGCACCGGCACTTCGGCGAGTCCCGCCTTCTGCGCCGCCCGCCAGCGGCGTTCGCCCGCGACGATTTCATAACGCTCCGCGCCCGGCGTCGCGTCTACGGGACGCACCAGTATCGGCTGCACGATGCCCTGCGCCTCGATGGACGCCGCAAGCTCCATGAGCGATGCTTCATCCATGCGGCTGCGCGGCTGGTATTTGCCGGGACGCAGACGGTCGGCCGGCAGTTGCCGTTGTTCATCCGGGCGATCTTTTTCATTGCCGCCGGAAAGCAGGGCATCCAGGCCGCGCCCCAATCCTCTTTTTTTCATCAGGAACTCACTCCGGTTTGAATCCTCCCCCTTGGGGGAATAACCACGCGCGGGAGGCGCATAACCCCTTCCCCGCCTTGTCGTCTGGTTACGGGCGTGGATTGGAACATGATGTAATCTCGTTTTGCAAACGATCCAGTATTTCCCTGGCCAGATCCAGATAGGCGAGCGCGCCCTTGGAATTCCGGTCGAAGGCCAGCACAGGCTTGCCGTAGGAAGGCGCTTCCGCCAACCGCACGTTGCGCGGCACGATGGCGCGATACACCTTGCTGGGAAAATGCCGCTCCAGTTCCTCGGAAACCTGCCGGGCAAGTGTGCTCTGCGGGTTGTACATGGTGCGCAGCAAGCCCTCGATGACCAGCGGCGGATTGAGATGCGCGCGCACTTTTTTCAGGGTATCGACCAGATCGGACAAGCCTTCCAGCGCGTAATATTCGCATTGCATTGGAATCAGCACTGCGGCGGCGGCGACCAGGCCATTCAGTGTGAGCAGGTTCAGCGCGGGTGGACAGTCGATGAGCACGAAATCGTAGGGCGCGTCTTTCAGGGCGTTGGCAAGGCGGTATTCGCGCCGTTCCAGTTCCACCAGCTCCACTTCGGCACCCGCGAGTTCGCGGTTGGCGGGCAGGATGTCAAAACCGAACTGGGTCGAAAGACAGACTTGCGCGAGGACGGCCTGCCCCAGAAGCATCTGATAGACCGTGGGCAGCGCCTCTTTCTTGAAGATGCCCGCGCCCGTAGTGGCGTTGCCCTGCGGATCGAGATCGACGAGCAACACCCGACAACCCAGATGCGCCAGGCTGGCCGCCAGATTAACCGCCGTCGTCGTCTTGCCGACGCCTCCCTTTTGATTGGTGATGGCAATGATGTTCATCTAAAACTAACTCCGGTTTGAAACCCCACCCTTCAGGGCGGTGCGAAGGTTGAGACCCCGGCCTGAAGGCCGGGGTTTCGACCGTAGCCATTGGGGGGAGAGAAATCCCTTCCCAATGGCGTTAGACCGACAGCCCTGAAGGGCTGTCGGTAATGGGTTTTCCGGTGTCATTGCGCCATCGTCTACCATCTCGGCGCAAACCGGCGCGGCAAGGGAGAGCGACCCGCAAACCGCGAATGCGCGCCACAGGCGTCTGGCAAGAAAGTTGAACATGGCAAATTCCTTCGTCGTGACAGGAGAGTGTACCGACCGAAAGGCGGAATTCTACAGGTTTATCCCGCCAACCGGGAATGACGCCAGAGGACGGGGTGCAATCAAAAGTGGTGAAGAGTCCTCAGTGAGGAAAGAAGTGGCAAAGGCGAGGGAAGAAGAGCGAAGTGGGAAGAGTCTGTGACATAGACAAG
>JAIRMN010000135.1 GCA_031258715.1 Zoogloeaceae bacterium | reverse complement strand
ACCGCCTTCGCGCAGGCTATTGGCCGCTTCTTTGCCGATCCCGCCCTGCAAGAACGCCTGCGCGCGGAAGCGCGCGCCTTCGCCCGCGAATGGTCGGATGACGCCTGTGCAAAACGTCTGGCGGCGCTCTATTCACGCTACTGCGCCGCTACGGAAAACCCCTCGCGCGAAAAAACCGGGAATCCCGCGTAACGCGAAGCGCGAAAGCCGGCATTGGCGAGACAGCAAACCATGCCCGTCGTCAGGGCGCGGGATGACGCTGGAAAACGCGCGCGCTGCCATCCTTGAGGATCAAAAGGGTGTCATAGGTTTCCGCTCTGCCGCCTGTCATGCCTGGGGATCCCATCGGCATTCCCGGCACGGCAAGCCCGATGGCGTCAGGATGTTCGCGCAACAGGCGTTTGATGTCGGCGGCGGGAACATGGCCTTCGATCAAATAGCGGCCTATCCGGGCGGTATGACATGAAGCGTGGATTTCAGGCATTCCCAAGATACGGCGCGTGGCGGCCATGTCCGTGACCGCGTGACTTTGCGGCGGGGCAAACCCAGCTTCCTCCAAGTATTCTGCCCAAAGCCCGCAGCAACCGCAAGCCGGATTCTTGTACATCGTCACGACCGGCAACCCTTCCTCCGCCAGTACCGGTGCGACGAACAGCAAGGCCAACCACAAGAAAACACGGTTCATGACAGGATTCCTCCATTCAGGAAAAGGCGGAATTATGGCAGGGATCAGGGATCAGAGGACAGAAGAGGTGACGGAGGACAGCAATAATTTTTATTCCGTTTGGATTCACAGGCCATGACGCCATTTGAATTCTTCCGTGTTTTCAACAGCCTGGGAAATGTCGCTTGCGATGGCGCGTTCTCTGCTATATTGATGGCGCGCGAGTGACATAACCTGCAAATAGACTGACAAGCAGGGGTTACAAGGAATTGGCCCCGCTGGTGCGCGAAAACCGGAAACTCTGTCGTTTAGCGTATGCCGTCTTGCAGGACGCATGTTCAATCCGGGTTGGAGTCCCGGCTCGTGCGACCAGGTAGTCTGGATAGCTCATTGGGTAGAGCAGTCGACAGTTAACCGACCTGTAGCGGGTTCGAATCCCGCTCCAAATGCAGTTCAGGCAGTAAAACACGCAGCACCCGGCCGCGGCAGGCGCAAGCCTGAAGCCGTCGGCCCGGCCGATGCCTTGCCCGCGAGGGCGGCACGGTTTGTAGCGCGAAGTTCGGCGCGCGCGGGGACAGAGATTCTTCCGGATGGCCGCATCGTCCGGATGAACGCCCTGCCGCTCGCGTCACGCCGTCCGTCGCCCCGCGAATCGCCCCGCTCGCGCCGAATGGACGATCCGCCGGACCGGCGACAGGCCGGCCAATGAAGAAGGAAAATGAACATGCTGAAAAAATTTGTCGTGCGCGTCAATGAAAAAGGCATCCTGATGCGCGATGGCGACTTTCGCAAAATCCTGGGGCCGGGACGCTACCGCTTCCTGCCTTTCGGCGGCAAGGCCACGGTGAGCGCGCATGCGCAAGATTCTGTGATGCCTGCCGAGGCGGTGGTCGATTACCTGTTGCAAAATCGTCCGGACGAAGCGGAAGAACACTTTATTGTCATGACCCTGAAGGATGACGAGGCCGGGCTGCGCTTCGAAAACGACGTGCTGGTGGAAGTCCTGCCGCCGGGGACGCGCCGCTTTCTCTGGAAGGGACTGAAAGCGCACCGGCTGGAGCGGCTCAACCTGGGCGCAGGCGCGGAATTGCCCGCCGAAATGACGATCCGGCTCAACGCCGTCAACCTGAAAACCCGTGCCGTAGCGGGGCTGGAAGGCATCCTGGCGACGCAGGTTCCGGCTTATCACGTCGGCATCCTGCGCATCGACGGACAGGTTGAGCGCCTTCTTGAGCCTGGCCTGAAAGCCTTCTGGCGCTTCAACCGCGACATCCAGTTGGAACTGGTCGATACCCGCCTGCAAGTCATGGAGGTGAGCGGGCAGGAAATCCTGACCAAGGATCGCGTCGGCCTGCGCCTGAATCTCGTCGCGAGCTGGCGCTTCACCGATGTGGAAACCGCGTATGCCAAGGTCGGCAAGCCAGCGGACTACCTCTACCGCGAATTGCAATTCGGCCTGCGCGCTGCGGTGGGAACGCGCACCATCGACGCCATCCTGGAAAACAAGCAGGACATCGACGAAATGGTGGCGGTGCACATCGCGAGCAAGCTCGCCGGTTTCGGCATCGAGGTCGCAAGTCTGGGGGTGCGCGATATCGTGTTGCCGGGCGAGATGAAGGATATCCTCGCCCGCGTGGTGGAGGCGGAAAAGTCGGCGGAAGCCAACGTCATCCGCCGCCGCGAGGAAACCGCCGCGACACGCTCGCTCCTCAACACCGCCAAGGTGATGGAGGACAACCCCGTCGCCCTGCGCCTAAAGGAACTGGAAACGCTGGAACGGGTGGCCGAGCGCATCGACCGCATTTCCGTCTTCGGCGGGCTGGATCAGGTGCTGAATGGCCTGGTGAGCCTGAAGGCAAAATGAGTTTTACCCGGATGGGCGCCGCGTCCATCCGGCACGCCCTGGATATGAACGCGAATTGCGCCCGCCCGTCTTCGCCGCGGACGCGCCCGATCGGGGCGTGACGCTTCGAATACGAACGGCTGACGCTTGACAGCGAGAGCTATTATCATTCATCGTGTACGCCGTTTCGATCAGTGAAGCCATTGATTGCGCGCGCCATGAAGCCTGTCCCCGCTGCCATTCCCCTGACCTTTGCCAGTCCCGGCGAGCCGGTGCGGATTACCGGGTTCGGGCATGGGCGCGATCTGGAAAAGCGGCTGGCGGCGATGGGGCTGGCGGTGGGCAGCGAGCTTCGCCTGATGCAGCAGGAAGGCGGCAACCTGGTGGTGGCGGTGGGCCACACACGCCTGGCGCTGGGGCATGGGCTGGCGCAAAAGATACTGGTGACGCCAGTGTAGGCCGGAAAACATTCCAATAACATTTCATCCGAGGAGAGCGCGATGACGAACATACTGGAACACATGCAGGTCGGGCGGCGCGGGGTCGTGACCGGCTTTGCCAAAGGCGGGGACGCCGGAAACCGCGTCTACCGGCAGAAACTCCTTTCCATGGGGCTGACGCGCGGCACGGCGTTTTGCGTGACCCGCAAGGCGCCGATGGGCGACCCGGTGGAAATCAGCGTCCGGGGGTTTTCCTTGAGCCTGCGCAAGGACGAAGCGGCGGCGCTTCTGGTGGAATGGGCGGACACGAACGGAGGCGCGTCATGAGCGACAAACATCTGACCATTGCCCTGGTGGGCAATCCCAATTGCGGCAAGACCACGCTCTTCAACGCCCTGACGGGTTCCCGGCAACGGGTGGGCAACTGGCCGGGCGTGACGGTGGAAAAAAAGAGCGGCGTCTTCACGCACAAGGATTGCCGGGTGGATGTCGTCGATCTGCCGGGCGTCTATCTGCTGGACGCGGCGGGCGGCGTCGCGCAGGATGAGGAAGTGGCGCGGCAATACGTGCTGGCGCGAAAAGCCGATTTGATCGTCAATATCCTCGACGCCTCCAACCTGGAACGCAACCTCTACCTGACCGCGCAGTTGCTGGAAATGCGCGTGCCGCTCGTGCTGGCGCTGAACATGGGCGACGTGGCCGCGGGCAAGGGCATCGCGGTCGACGCGGCGGCGCTGGCGAAGGCGCTGGGCTGTCCGGTCATGTCGCTCATCGCCTCCAAAAACCAGGGCGTCGATGCCCTGAAGGATTTTCTCGTCGCGCGGGAAGCCTTTTCCGTCCCGGAAATCCGTCCCGCCTATCCTGAGGCGCTGGAAGCGGCCATCGAGGATTTGCGCGGGCACATCGCGCAACAGGCGACCCACACATCGGACGCGCGCTGGCAGGCGATCAAGGCGCTGGAAGGGGACGCGCAGGCGATGGCGCTGGCGACGGCCTGCGGCGGCGCGCCGCAAACCCTGCGCGCGAGCCTGGAAGAAAAGCTGGACGATGAACTCGATGTCATCGTCGCCGATGCCCGCTACGGCTTCATCGGCCAGATTGCGCGCGCCGCCGTGACGCATCGGGAAGGGCTGCGCCGCACCTTCTCCGACCGCATCGACCAGGTGGTGCTGAACCGGATGCTGGGCATTCCCGTCTTCCTCGCCATGATGTACCTGATGTTCATGTTCACCATCAACCTGGGCGGGGCGTTCATCGACTTTTTCGATGGCCTCGCCGACGCGATCTTCGTCAGCGGCCTGGGCGCGTTGCTCGATGGCATGGGCGCGCCCGTCTGGTTGAATGTGCTCCTGGCGAAAGGGTTGGGGGGCGGCATCCAGACCGTGGCGACCTTCATTCCCATCATCGGGTTTTTGTTCATTTTCCTTTCCATCCTGGAAGATTCCGGCTACATGGCGCGCGCGGCTTTCGTCATGGATCGCTTCATGCGCTTCATCGGCCTGCCGGGCAAATCCTTCGTCCCGCTCATCGTCGGCTTCGGCTGCAACGTCCCCGCCGTCATGGCCAGCCGGACGCTGGAGAGCGAGCGCGACCGCATGATGACCATCGCCATGTCGCCCTTCATGTCCTGCGGCGCGCGCCTGCCGGTCTATGCCCTGTTCGCGGTGGCCTTCTTCCCCGGCGGCGGGCAGAACATGGTCTTCCTGCTCTACCTGATCGGCATCGTCGCCGCCGTGCTCACCGGGCTGGCGCTGAAGCATACCCTGCTGCCGGGACAGGGAACCCCCTTCATCATGGAATTGCCGCCCTACCACCTGCCGACCTTGCGCGGCGTGGGCATCCACGCCTGGAACCGGCTGAAAGGCTTCATCTTCAAGGCGGGCCGGATCATCGTGCCGATGGTGCTGGTGCTCAACATCCTGAACGCGGCGGGCACGGATGGCAGCTTTGGCCATGAAGACAGCAAGGAATCCGTGCTCTCCGCCATTGGCCGCGGCATCGCGCCCGCCTTCGCGCCCATCGGCCTCAAGGAAGACAACTGGCCTGCCGCCGTCGGCATCTTTACCGGCGTGCTGGCGAAGGAAGCCGTGGTCGGCACCCTGAACGCCCTTTACGCGCAAGTGGCCGAAGATGACGCCAGGGCAGCGGCGGGCGAGACGGCGGAAGCGGAAGCGGAGGAAGAAGCCTTCAGCTTCTGGAAGGCCGTCTCGGAAGCGGCGGCGACCGTGCCGGAAAATCTGGCGGGCCTCTCCGACACCTTCCTGGACCCCCTGGGCATCGGCGTGGGCGAAACCGAAGACGTGGAAGCCGCCGCCGAGGAACAGGATGTGGATGTGGCGACCTACGGCGCCATCACCCAGCTCTTTGGCAGCGCCGCCGCCGCGTTTGCCTATCAGGTGCTGATCCTCCTCTACTTCCCCTGCGTCGCCGTGATGGGCGCGGTGCGCCAGGAAGTCGGGTTGCGCTGGAGCCTCTTCATGGCGCTCTGGTGCACCATCTTCGGCTACAGCATGGCTGTCCTCTGCTACCAGGCGCTCACCTTCGCCGCGCACCCGGCAAGTTCCTTCCTCTGGTGCCTCGGCGTGCTGGGCGTCCTGGCGCTGACCCTTCTGGGCATGGGACGGCACGGCAGACGCCGCCGGCAGACCCCCGGATTGCAAGTGGCCGGGGCATGACCCCCAGCGCCCTGCGCGCGTATCTGCGCCAAAGCGGAGAAGCCAGCCTTCCTGAACTGGCCGCCCACTTCGGCGCGGACGCGGGCCTGATCCGGGACGTGATCGCCTACTGGCAAAAAAAGGGGCGGATTCTGGAAAGCGCCCCAGGCTGCGACAAAGCCTGCGCGCAATGCGGAGAAGGCGCGGTCTTTTATCGCTGGCGGGAGCAAGAGACAGGAAACAGGAGACAGCGGACAGACGCGCCGTGACGCATGGGAATATGGCAAGCCACGATCTGAACCCCCGCAAAAATCGCCACGGCTGCCTGGCGGGTTCCATGACCCGCCGGGCGGCGGCACATGCGCATCCATGCCATTCCCCTGGTCTTGTCTTCTGAATCCATCTTCGAGGTGTGCCTCATGTGCTTTCGTTTTTCCCTGAAAACCCTGTTCCTCCTGAGCGCCGCGCTCATGCTGCAAGGCTGCCACCATCTCGCGCGGGAGGCAAATGCGGCGCTGGACGTGAAAGCGGAAACGGGTTTGGGGCCTATCGTTGTCGACGGCAAATGGGGTTACATCGACGCCAGGGGCAGGGTCGCCATCCCGCCGCGTTTCGACGAGGCGCAGGCGTTCGCCAATGGCTTGGCAGTGGTCAGGGTGAAGGGGAAATGGGGTTACATCGATGCCAGGGGCAAAGAAGTCATCCCGCCGCGTTTCGACGGCGCAAGGGACTTCACCAATGGCTTGGCGGCGGTCGAGGTGAAGGGCAAGGTGGTTTTCATCGATAAAGCGGGGGAAGAAGTCATCGCGCCGCGTTTTGACGACGCGTGGGAATTCTCCAATGGCCTGGCGGTGGTCAGGGTAAAGGACAAATTTGGCTACATCGATGCCAGGGGCGAGGCTGTTATCGCGCCGCGTTTTGACGGCGCGTGGGGCTTTGCCGCCGATGGCTTGGCGGTAGTCGAGGAAAATGGCAAACATGGCTACATCAACGCCTGGGGCGAGCCTGTCATCGCGCTGCGTTTTGATGATGCGACGGACTTCACCGCCAATGGTCTGGCAGCGGTCAAGGTGAAGGGCAAGGTGGGTTTCATCGATAAAGCGGGGAAAGAAGTCATCGCGCCGCGTTTTGACTTTGCATTGGGCTTCGCCGCCAATGGTCTGGCAGCGGTCTTGATGAATGGCAAATGGGGTTACATCGACGCCAGGGGCGAAATCATCCCCCCGCATTTTGACGGAGCATGGAACTTCACCGCCAATGGTCTGGCGCTGATCAAGGCGAATGGCAAATGGGGCTACATCGATGAAAAGGGCGAGGAAGTCATCGCGCCACGTTTTGACGCTGCGTATCATTTCTCCGCCAATGGTCTGGCGCGGGTCGATGAAAACGGGAAAAAGGCTTTCATCGACGCGCGCGGCCAGGTCGTGGTCCATGTCGATGCGGTCTGCGGCACGGGAGTCCTGAAGAACGCCAGGGGCGACATCCTCTGGCCGCCCAAAACCCCAGCCCGGATTTGCGAGGGAAGAGCGGCGCCATGAACACCACACGCCACGACCTGACCCCCTGGCAGCATCCCCACTGTTTTCTCGACCGCCGCGACCTTCAACGCCAGCGGCGCACGCAATGGGTGGTTGGGCTGACTTTCGTCACCATGATGGTGGAAATCACCTGCGGCTACCTGACCGGTTCCATGGCGCTCCTGGCGGACGGCTGGCACATGAGCACCCACGCCGCCGCGCTGGGATTGACGGTGTTTGCCTACCGCTACGCCCGCCGACAATCCGGCAATGCCCGGTTCACGTTCGGCACCGGCAAGGTCGGCGCGCTGGGCGGCTACACCAGCGCCCTCCTGCTGGCGCTGGTGGCGGCACTGATGATCGGGGAATCCATCTCCCGCCTCTACAATCCCGTCGCCATCGCCTACGGCGAAGCTCTGGGCGTGACCCTCGTCGGCCTCCTGATCAACGCCGTCTCCGCCTGGCTGCTGCATGAGGACGAACACGACCACCACCACGACCATGCGCATCCGCATGACGCGCATGGAAGCGAAATCGGCGGACAGGATCACAACCTGCGCGGCGCGTTCATGCACGTCATCGCCGACCTGATGACTTCCGTGCTCGCCATCCTCGCCCTTCTGGGCGGTCAATATCTGGGCTGGGCGAAACTCGATCCGCTCATGGGCATCGTCGGCGCCCTCGTCATTCTCGTCTGGGCGCGGGGCTTGCTGCGGGACACCAGCCGCACCCTGCTGGACGCGGAAGCACACGAGGAACTCGCCGAAAAGATCACCGCCGCCATTGAATCCCTGCCCGATCACAAGGTGGTGGATTTGCACATCTGGCGCTTAAGCGCCACCGCGCAAGGCTGCATCGTCTCCATCCTGAGCCATCACCCGCAAGCCATTTCCGCCTACAAATCCCTGATCGCCGCCTTCCCCGGCATCGGACATGTCACCGTGGAAGCGAACCAGTGCGGGTGCGAGCAGGTGTTGTGACATTGACATTATCCCGATGCGTAACCCGCAGCTTGATACGCCGGTGACTTCTTCTGTCTCCTGATCGCTGCGTCGTTTTGCTCCGGAGGATGATCCTTGGGCGCAAAAGATGGTTTGGGGCATCCCTGGATGGACGGTGGACGGGAAGGGCGGGTATCCCGTCCGGTTTCCAGGCGGGCGTCACGCCTCGACGGGTTTGTTGAGTGCTTCGAGTTTTCCGGCCAGGAAATCGTCGTAGCCTTTTTGCACCAGTTCCCAGGTTTTCATAACGCCGGTCTTCACGTCGCCGTTGAAGACGCCCAGGCCTTCCAGGATATTTTGGGCTTCGCCGAATCCTTTTTCGAAACCGCCGCGAATCAGGGCGACAAAATTTTTGGCGGTTTCTTCGGGGTCTTCGCCGGGGTGTTGTCTGGCGTAGCTATCGTAGAAGGCGGTCGAGAGGCTCAGGATGCGTTCGGCGGTCGCTTCGGGCGAATTGTCCTGTCCGCTTGCGGCGCTTTGCAACGCGTTGGGGCCGAGTTCCGGGGACAGGAGTTCGTTGATGCGGTCAATGGCGGAACGGAAAACCAGCGACAACGAATCGTCGCCCGCCGTCAGGGAAACCCTGGCGGAGGCTTCCAGAATCCGCACGTTCAGTTGATGTTTGGCGTCGGCGGCGGAATAACCGGGCCTGAGGAGTTCCGATTTTTCCAGGGGCTGCTGGACGGCGGCTTGGGTTGTGGAAGCGGTAGGGGAGATGGACATGATGTTTTCCTTTGCGATGAATCATGCGATTGCGCCGCAAAAAGGGGCGAATGCTGTTTTTGTCGGCAATCTCGCGGAAAACTTTAAGAACCTGTTTTAGAAATTGGCACAAGAAGCGCCTTGACAAGACATGATGGATGATCGACCTGGAGAACACAATGTATCCAAGCGATCTGACGGAAGCCCAATGGAAGATGTTGGCG
>JAIRMN010000087.1 GCA_031258715.1 Zoogloeaceae bacterium | reverse complement strand
AGGCTGACACCGAAACTGGAGCGGCTCATCCATACGCTGGAATGGGCGCGTATCGAGACGCTTTGTCCGTCCCGCTACGTGGGCACGGGGCGTCGGGCGCATGAACGGGCCTGGCTGGCAAACGCCTTTCTGGCCAAGGCCGTTCTGGGGATAAGCCAGATGCGGGCCTTGCACGAGCGGCTCACGGTGGATCGTTTGCTGCGCCGGATCTGTGGTTTTCCGATGTACAAGAAGCTGCCTTCCGAATCGACGTTTTCCCGGGCCTTTGGGGAATTTGCCCGGACGGATCTGGCCGCACGAGCGCATGAAGCGTTGGTCAAGGAGACGCTGGGGGGCAAGATCATCGGCCACCTGAGCCGTGATGCGACAGCCATCGAGGCACGCGAGCGCGCCCGGCCCAAGGCCGCGAGCGAACGGGCGAAACGCACGGTTCATCGCCAGCGCGGGCAAGGGCTGGCCGAGATGCTCGGCGAAATCCCCACCGCCTGCGACCGGGGCGCCAAGCGCAACGCCAGGGGGGACAGGGTCGTCTGGCGGGGTTACAAGCTGCATCTGGATACCGCCGATTGTGGCGTGCCGATTTCTGCCTTGCTTTCTTCCGCTTCCCTGCACGACAGCCTGGCCGCGATCCCCTTGAGCCTGATGAGTATGGGGCGTATCACCAATCTGTACGATGTCATGGATGCGGGCTATTGCAGTCTGGATTTGCACGCGCATTGCCGTGCGCTGGATCATGTGCCGTTGATCGAGCATAACCCGCGCGGCGGCCAGAAGATCGTGTTCGAGCCACCCGATGCGATACGTTACCGCGAGCGATCCGTGGCCGAGCGGATGAACGCGCGGCTGAAAGACGAATTCGGCGGGCGCCATGTGTGGGTCAGGGGCGCTCTGAAGGTCAAGAGCCATCTGATGTTTGGCATCCTGGCCCTGGGCGTGGATCAATTGATGCGCCTGCTTTGTTGAGCAGGCGCTTCTTTTTCCCTTTCGCGGCGCAAAATCCCCGCGCCTACCGCGTGGGGGGGTATTGAATGAAAATAACTCGCATGGCATAAATCGCGCACGCCTGATGCTTGACCAGGGAGCGTTGAAGCAAAATCGTCCTCTCAATGCTCGCGCCCGGGCCTCAGGGGTTGTTTTGGGGATGCGTTTTGCAAAAGGCTCATTGTCACGATATGCGCCACCTATGTGGCTGACCGGCGGCGGAAGCGTGTGGTTTCTTGGCGAGAAGGCGCGTTATCGAGAGCGCGGCGCGACGTGGAACACTCCGCCCCCGTCATTCTCAGGAGCGAAGCGACGAAGCAATCCAGACGCCTACCCCGCGGCCTGATGCATCGGTAACTTCTTTGGCTCCTGATCCCCAATCTGTCCTTTGCCCTGAAACCGATTACGCCGGTTTTACGCGCTCTTCAGGACGGCTTCGCCATGCTGGAATTCGTGGCGCGGCGCATGAAATTTTCCGGATAGGCGTTATCATGCTTCCGTTTCGCAACCCTTAAAAAATTTCCATGAATCGTTGCCGTTATTTTCTCTGTTATCTTCTTCTTCTGGGCGCTTGTGCGCACCGGCAGCCGGTGGCTGAAAAGGTGACGCCGCCCGATGTGTTCAAGGTACATCCCGGTCTTTTAGGCGAACCCGTGCCGCCGGAACTGCAACCGGTTCCGGAAGACGCGCCGCTCCCGGCGGAGGATGAGCGCGCCGCCGCGCCTTCGCCTTCCTGAACGGCTCCATGCGATTCTTTCGCCGCCCCGTGCCCGCCGCCGCGCGCGCGCGCCTGGAGGCGCAGGGGCTTCCCTTCTTGCTGGCGCGGCTTTACGCGGCGCGCGGCGTCACTGATCGCAGGGAACTGGATTACGACCTGAAATCCCTGTTGCCGCCCGCCACACTGACCCATGCGGACGCCGCTGCCGCGCGACTGGCGAACGCGCTCGAAGCTAGGGCGCGACTCCTGATCGTGGCCGACTACGATTGCGATGGCGCGACTGCCTGCGCCGTCGGCCTGCGCGCCCTGCGCCAGATGAGCCTGGGACGCGGCGCGACCGTGGATTATCTGGTGCCGGATCGTACCCAGGGCTACGGCCTTTCTCCGGCAATCGTCGACGTCGCGGCAGCGCGGGGAACGGATCTGATCATTACCGTGGATAACGGCATCGCCAGCCTAGAAGGCGTCGCCCGCGCCCGTGAACGGGGTATCGCCACACTGGTTACCGATCACCACCTGCCCGGCGAACGGCTGCCGGAAGCGGAATGTATCGTCAATCCCAACCAGCCGGGATGCGCCTTTGCCTCCAAACACCTAGCGGGCGTGGGCGTGATGTTTTACGTGATGCTCGCCCTGCGCGCCGAACTGCGCGCGCGCGGCTGGTTTTCCGGCGCGACGGAACCCAATCTCGCGCATTTGCTGGATCTGGTGGCGCTGGGTACGGTGGCGGATGTCGTGCCGCTCGATCACAACAACCGCATCCTGGTCAGCCAGGGGCTGAAACGAATGCGCGCTGGACAGGTTTCGCCAGGCGTCGCGGCGCTGCTCGCGGCGGCGGGTTGCGCGCCCGCCCGGCTTTCCACCTTCGATCTCGGCTTCATCCTGGCACCGCGCCTGAACGCGGCGGGACGCCTGAAGAACATGCGGATCGGCATCGAATGCCTGATGGCCGACGATCCCGGCAAGGCGCTTCGCTACGCGCAGGATTTGGACGCCCTGAACCGCGAGCGCCGCGAAATCGAAAACGACATGCGCGACCAGGCGTTCGCCCTGCTGGAACGCCTCGACCCGCAGGAAATCCCGCCCGGCATGGCGCTCTTTGAACCCGAATGGAATCCGGGCGTGGTCGGCATTCTGGCGGCGCGCGTCAAGGAAAAATTCCATCGCCCGGTATTCGCCTTCGCGCGCGGGGAATCCGGCGAACTCAAGGGATCGGGGCGCTCGATTCATGGGCTGCATCTGCGCGATATGCTGGATTTGATGTCCAGGCGCGCGCCGGGCCTGCTGCTGCGCTTCGGCGGCCACGCGGCGGCGGCGGGCGTGAGCTTGCGGGAAGCGGATTTCCCGCGTTTTCGCGCGCTCTTCGCCGAAGTCGCAGGCGAACGCATTCCCCCGGCGGCGCTGGAACAGGCGTTGGAAACCGACGGCCCGCTGGAAGCCTCTTCCTTCAACTTGGAAACGGCGCGTCTGCTGGAGCAGGAAATCTGGGGACAAGGCTTCCCCGCGCCGCTCTTCGCCGACGATTTCACGGTCGAAGCGGAAAAATGCCTGAAAGACAAACACCTGAAATTCTGCCTCAACAAGAACGGGCGACGCATCGAAGGCATCGAATTCAATGCCGACACGCGCCTCCCCTCCTCGCCCCGGATGCATCTCGCCTACCGCCTGGGCGTTAACGAATACCGCGGCGTCCAGACGCCGCAACTCCTGATCGAACATCGCGGCGACGCAAGGGAGGAATAGCAGGGATCAGGGGTCAGGAGACAGGGCCGTCCGGAGCATCAAAATTCATCAACAATCATTAACTCACGCCTAGACTACGCCCAAAAAGTATCTACTCTTGATTTCTGGATATCAGAAATGCTCAATCAAAAAGTAAAAACACGGCGCTGGGCGTTTTTTCGGACTTGCCGGATGGCTGCCGAAAAAACGCAAAGCCGCCGCATGGAATCCCAATTCCCTCGCTCAGGTTCTGGGATTGGGGGTGAGGGGAATTTAATGCTCCGGCCATGATTCGTCCTCCGCCCTCTGTCCCCTGCCGTGCCTTACAATTCTTTTCCTGCTATCGCCCTTTGGGGACGTCGTTGTCCGGGGAGAAAAATCTTGTTTGAAATCGAGTTGCCTGATCTTGCCGCCAGCGCGTCCCTAGGGAAGGCGCTGGCGGCTTGCCTGCACTCTGGACAGGTGATTTATCTGCAAGGCGATCTGGGCGCGGGCAAGACGACGCTTGTGCGTGGCCTGCTTTATGCTTTGGGTCATACGGGGGCGGTCAAAAGTCCGACCTATGCCTTGGTTGAAGTTTATGTAGTTTCGAGATTATACTTGTATCACTTTGATTTTTATCGTTTCATGTCGCCGGAGGAGTTTCTCGATGCGGGGTTGGACGAGTATTTCCGCAAGGACTCGATATGCTTGGTGGAATGGCCAGACAAAGCATCGGGCTATGTTCCGCCCGCCGACCTTGTGCTTTCCCTCCATGAGGGTGAGGCGGGACGCCGTTGCGCTCTCGCCGCCAACGGCGTGGAGGGGCAAAAATGTCTGACGGAAATTCTTGCCGCGTGGCGCGCCGCCGTTTCCTGAATTTTGTTGGCGCGGCCTTTTTCCTGTCGGTAACGCCGTCTCGCGCGTCGAATGCGCGTCCCACATTGCTTGCCGTGCGCGTCTGGCCAGCGGATGAATACACGCGCGTCACGCTGGAACTCGATGCCGACGTGCGGTTTTCCCACTTCACGCTGGAAGCGCCGGATCGCCTGGTGATAGATATCGAGGGCATCGCCTTCAACGCCGTCCTGAAAGGACTTGCCGACAAGGTGGCGGCAAACGACCCTTATATCCGGCTCCTGCGCGCCGGGCAACACAAACCCGACATCGTGCGCCTAGTGATGGAACTGAAAACGCGCGTAAAACCGCAGGTCTTCACCCTGAAACCCGTGGGCGATTACGGGTACCGGCTAGTGCTGGACGTGTATCCGGAAATTCCGGTCGATCCTTTGCTGGCCCTGTTGCAGGAACAGCGCGACAAGCACTATCCGCCGGGCGAGGAAATCCATCTGGACGACGCGCCGCCGGAGGAAAACCCCGCCCGGCCAGCGAAAAACAGCACTGCCAACGCCGCCACATCCAAACCGGCCAGCGCGCTGAAGCACCGGATCACCATCACCCTCGATCCCGGTCATGGCGGCGAAGACCCCGGCGCGATTGGGCGTCGCGGCAACCGCGAAAAAACCGTGACCCTGGCGATTGCCCGCCGCCTGAAAACCAAGCTGGAGCGCGATTCCAACGTGCGCGTTGCCCTGACCCGCGACGGCGACTTTTTCGTGCCCTTGGGCACACGCATCCAGAAGGCGCGGCGCGTACAGTCCGATCTTTTCGTCTCCATCCATGCCGACGCCTGGATAAAGCCGGAGGCGCGGGGTTCTTCGGTATTCGTGCTTTCCGAAAAAGGCGCGTCCAGTTCCGCCGCCCGGTGGCTCGCGCAAAAAGAAAACAACGCCGACTTGGTGGGCGGCGTCAACATCAACGTCAAGGATCCGTTCTTGGCGCGCACCCTGCTCGATCTTTCGCAGACCGCCACCAAGAACGACAGTCTGCGTCTGGCCAAACTGGTGCTGGGCGAACTGGGCGGCGTCAATCGCCTGCACCGGGAAAGCGTGGAACAGGCGGGTTTCGCGGTTCTGAAAGCGCCGGACATTCCTTCCATCCTGGTGGAAACCGCCTTCATCTCCAATCCGGAAGAAGAACGCAAGCTCACGGACGAAAAATACCAGGACCAACTCGCCGAAGCCTTGGCGCGCGGCATCCTGCGCTACCTGACCCAGAACTCCCCCACCGCCCGATCGCCCGTCGCCTGACGAAAACAACAACAGTGCGAACAGGGCGTTTGTGAATTTTTCGCCCATACCGTCGCAAGGCAATACGAGGGGGCGATTGCCGCCGGGAGCGGCAAGAAAAATGTTTTTAGCATAACTTCTGGCCTTAAAAAAGGCCCATCTGGCCCTTTTTCATCCAAAAATCGACTCCGGTTTGAAACTCCGCCCGCAAGAAAGGCGCGAAGGTTGGAACCCCGCTCGATCGTCCGGAGTTTCGACCCTAGCCATTGGGGAGAAAACCCCCTCGATAATGGCGTCAGACCGACAGCCCTGAAAGGCTGTCGCTAATTTCCTGCTGGGTCTTTCGCCCTCAAATGCCCATTCCGGAATGGCGGGGACGCGCCTCTCCCGACACCCAGCAACCGGGGCGCCAATTCGTCCCTGCGCATCAGGTTGTGCGCCAGGACGAAAAACAGCGCCACGCGCTTGACCTTCGCCATGCCACGAATCCGAAACTGCCGCAACCCCCGGTTCCTGCCCTGGGCATTGACGCACTCGGCGGTCATCCGGGCGATTTCCCGGTCGCTGCCCACGCCATCGACCGTGGCGTACAGCCACCGCCCCAACAAAATCTCCGGCGCAATCGCCGCTCGCCCCCTTCCACTGCTCCTATGTTTGCGTGGAACGCCTTCAGATCCTGACGCTCCACATAGGCCCGCGCCCTCCGCGCGCAGGCCCGGCGGCGGCAACGACGCCAGGTCGCTCGCGCGCAGTTCCAGTTGATTTCGATTCGGCAACAATACGCGGGCATGGGATTCCATGGCGGCAGACCTGGGTAATGGGACAATGGGATTAGCAAGAAATTAGCGACAGCCCTTCAGGGCTGTCGGTCTAACGCCATTGGGAAGGGGTTTGCATCCCCTCCCCAATGGCTACGGTAGAAACCCCGGCCTTCAGGCCGGGGTCTCAACCTTCGCACCGCCCTGAAGGGCGGGGTTTCAAACCGAAGTTAGTTTTTAGATCAATTACATGGGGCGGAAAATTCACAGGCTCTCTGTCATCCGTCCTCTGTCCCTTGAACCGGGCATTGCCGCGCCGTCGTCGATTGCCGTCCAGGAAATGACGAGTGTCTCACGCGGAGATTCGGGTCAGCCAGTCTGCCATGCCTTCTTTCTTCTCAAGGCAGTCCGTCTCTTGTGTTTTACGGAAAATTATCAGGCCGTCGAAGGGCGCGTTTCTTCGGCTGTCAACTCCCCGCCTGTCAAACGGAATTTTTGTTGCCGTTTCATAAATCCCCGTCGCGCGAACGGCTTCGAGCAGAGGATCGTCGTTCATGGTGGTGACCACGAGAACGTCTGGCGCACAACCCAAGAGTTCCCGCCGGATAGCCGGAACGGAAAAGCGCAGCAAGTTGGCCGCCGCGCTCAGATCGTTCAACGGGTACTTCGGCGGAAAATACCCTGTCAGCGGATATAGGGCATGCATATTCTTGCTGATGCTGAGCGTGCCATTTTCAGGAATCACCTTTTTTATTTCCGCCGCAATGAACAGATATTCCGAACGATTCACGAATTTCTCCGGCCATTCGCCGCCAGGAGCGGCAAGCAATGTTTCGAGCGTCATGTACCAATGGGTCATCGCCCATCTGGAAGAGGAAAAATAAAACCCGGTCGCCGATAACGCAATGCACGTGAGGACGATAATGCGGGTCATTCTTCCGAATTTCATGGCAGGCCGGATTTGGATGACCTCGCGCAGGGCCAATGCGCACAGCCCCGAAAGGCCGGGAAACGCAAGGGTGAAATGATACGGGTAGCACATCTTCGTTATCGGCTCAAACAGGGCAACGCCGATGAAAGAAAACCAGAAAACCATCGCCAGACATCTGTCGCGGCGGAGAATGCCCAACAATGCCATGACGGACAATGCACTCAATATCACTACGATGGAAGAAAAACGAATTGCCGCCAGGCCGTAGAACACAAAATTTTCCAGGCGCGAATCGATCGAAGCGGAACCCACCAGGATGCCCGTCATGCGATAGACCGCGATGATTTCCGCCATCCCTCCGCGCGCGACGAGAATGCCGCCGATCAACAGGATGCCTGTCGCCACGCCACCCATGAAAAACCGAAAAGCCGCCCCTTTGCCTTGCGCAATGAATACACTGACCAGGCCCAATGCCGCAAAAGGAACGAAGGTTTCCCGCAGGACGACAGCTATTGCCGTCAAAGCGCCCGCCACCCACCAAGCGCTGCTGGATTCCTTGTTTTGGATAGCCCCCAGGCCCACATACAATGCCAGCAACAGCGGAACGAAGGCCGCGACGATGCTGTTCTTGAATCCGCTGTCGATAAAGCCAATCTGATTCAGGGTAAAGGTAAAAACCAGGGTGATAAGCGCCGCGCCCGTATTGTTGTTACTTATCCTCGCCAATACCTTGTACCACAGAAAGGCCATGATGACGGCCATGCCCAGATCAATCAGCCGTAACGTAACTAGGGGGTTGTATTGCAGGGAAAATACCCATGAACACAACATGGGATAAAAGGAAAGCCCGCCAACATCCGGAATGCCCTCTCCATTGGCGAGGCTGCGGTAAATCTGTTGCGCGACATAGGTGTAATAGCCTTCGTCCGATACCGGAGTCCGCCCCAACAGCATCAGGCGCGGAAAAACCGTTCCCGCCAGAATGACGCTTGTCAATAGCGCCGTGTCGCCGATCCGTGAAGCGCTCGGCGCCTGGAACTTCTGGATGAAAAAATATCTAGGCCACACAGTTTTTTCCATCGCTACCGCAGGCGCGGCAATTGTAGTCCCATTCAGGCGGAATGACCTTGCCGTCGACCAATTGGCGGTAACTGGCCTTGAACAATTTATCATTGTTGTTATCCGCAAGAAGCAGGGAAAGCGCGCCAAACTGTGTGTCGCCACAATAGATATCCGGCGTCCAGGCGACACATCGCGCCAGGCCTTTCTCGTCATGGCCGAAACCCAGATCCATGAGACCGCCGCCGGAGAGCGTCACGGAAATACCCTCATCCGACATGCCTGGATTGAGGCGCGAATACAGGTCGGCCTGGGGATCAAGTGAAAACCTTCGGCGCGATATATATCCTGGTAATGCATCGCCGCATCGTTGCATCGCCGCATCCAGAGTTCATGACGGTTTTCGTTTCCGGATCAAGGTCGAAATCATGGCCGGAAAGGCCAAAGGCATTGCGAAATTGCTCACGCTCAGGGTCGTACAGGTAGCAATCCACCCAGCAGTTCCCGCTGGAGTTACTGATGGCAAAGTCCTCTAGGCCGTCGAAATCGAAATCTCCGGCGTAAGGATGATTGCCAAGATATTGTCCGATTGGAATCGTTTGCAGCCACTCCCCGGTTTTCTTGCGGTAAATATGCAAATACCTTCCCTGTTCGGCGGCGGTCTCGATAGACAACGCAAAATCCCGCAAAACGTCATCGAACGCCCGCATGGAAGACGGAGCATCCTCCGCCTTCGCATATCCCGCGCACATCATGCCGGACGGCGGTTTTTTCATGTCTTTCTTCCCCTCAAACCGTGGTTGCGGAGGATAGCACATTTTCATGACGCCCATCGTTTCGCCGCCCACCTGTGGCGTGATTCAAAGTGGATACTCGTCGCCGCAATGCCTCACCCCGCCCCGGATACGCTCGCGGCCGTTTTCCACGCGGTGGCGGTTTGCATCCCGCAGCGAGTAGACGCAGCCGCAGTATTCCTGCCGGTAGAAGTTCTCGCGCCGGCTGATCTCGACCGTGCGCGCCGAGCCGCCGCCCTTGCGCCAGTTGTAGTCCCAGTACATCAGCCCCGGATAACGGTCGGCGGCGCGGTGGCCGCAGTCATTGACCTGGCGCAGATTCTTCCAGCGCGAGATGCCAAGCGAAGTGGTCATGACCGGGAAGCCGTGCTCATGGGCATACAGCGCCGTGCGCTCGAGGCG
>JAIRMN010000055.1 GCA_031258715.1 Zoogloeaceae bacterium | reverse complement strand
CGTTGTCCTGCCCAAGCGCTGGGTCGTCGAACGTGCCTTTGCCTGGCTGGCCAATTACCGCCGTCTCAACCGCGACTATGAAATAAACCCGCGTCAATCCGAAAGCATGATTAAGCTCGTTATGATTCATCTACTGCTCAAACGCCTCGCATGACATTTCTTGAGACGGCTTCTGAGGCATGGGGGCAAACTCAATATATAAGAAGACGGAGGATAGAGGACAGAAAAGTTACCGGCGCTTCGCGCCGCATGTTACGCATCTGGATTGCTTCGTCGCTTCGCTCCTCGCCATGATGAAAGCGAGGGCGGTTTTCTGTCTCCTGATCACTGATCGTAGTGCGACGATTCGCCTGAAGCTACTTGTCGTCGACGCGGAGTTCGGCGATGTTGGCGCTGAGCATTTTGTGGAGTTCGCTGCCGGGTTCCACCATGGCGAGGAGCTTTTTCCAGTGGGCGGCGGCCTCCTGTCTTTCTCCGGCTTCCTGCGCGGCCATGCCAGCGAGGAAGAGGGCGCGGGCGTGTTGCGGGTCGCGTTTCAGCGCCTGGGCGACCAGCGCGCGCGGTTTGCCTTGCATCCGCATGTTCGAGGACATGGCCAGCGTTTCGGCATAGTCGGTGAGAAGCTCTGCGTCATCGCCGATTCTTTCCTCGATGCGGGCGTAGACGGCGGTGGCGTCCGCGGGGCGATCGAGGATCCTATAGGCGCGCGCCAGCATGATCCAGCCTTCCGTGTCTTCTGGGTTTTCCTGGAGACGCGCGACAAGAAGCAGGACGGCGGCGCGCATTTCTTCCGGACTCATGCCGGGCTTTTCGGCGGCATCGGCGCGGCGGGCGTTCTGTATTTCCGGCAGCAGGGCATGCGGTTGTCCCAAAACGCCGTAGAGCGCGACGCTGCCCACGATCAGGAGTAACGTCAGCGCAATGGCGGTCTTGGGACTGGGAACGAAGGGGAGGACGCGGATGTCGGCGCACTCTTCCAGGATACGACGTTTAAGTTCGGTTTGCGCTTCGATGAGGGCGGATTCCGAGAGCCGGCCGACCGCCCGCTCGCTGGCTAGTTCCGCGAGCTGTTCGCGCAGGATGTCCAGATTGACGGCTTCCGTCTTGTCCTCGCCGCGCGAAGGACGCAACAAAGGCGGCAACAGGAAGGCAAGGGCGGAAAAAATCAGGGCCAGCGCCGCGAGCGAGAAGACCAGTTCGTTCATGGCAGGGATTCCGGCGTTTCGGCGGCTGCCTCCGTTTCGCCCGCAATCAGGGCATCGGCGCGGCGCTCGTCTTCTGCGCTCAGGGGCGCGTCCGCCGCCAACACGCGGTTGCGGCGGACGAGATAAACCCGCAGTCCGATGCCGCCCACAAGGAAGAAGAAGAACGGCCCCAGCCAGAGCAGCAGGGTAATCCCCTTGAAAGGCGGACGATAACGGATGAAATCGCCGTAACGCGCGACCATGTAGTCGGTGATGTCGGCGTTGCTCTTGCCTTCCTGGATCATGGCGCGAATCTGCGCGCGCAAATCCTGGGCGAGATCGGCATTGGAAGCGGCGATGGTTTCGTTCTGGCAGACGAGACAGCGCAGTTCGCTGGAAATCTCTACCAGCCGCCGCTCCGCCGCCGGGTCTTCAGCCAGCGGACGCGCTTCTTCGGCATGAGCGAAGACAGCCAGCAACAACAAGGCGCCCAACATGGTTTTCAGAAAAAAGTGTCGCATGGCTCTCTTCGACGCAAAAGGCGACTCGCGCGCCCAACAAACGGGAAAGGGCGTCATTATAAGGGACTGAAGGCAGCAGACGGAAAATCCTGATTACCGAGGGTCTCCCGATGTCTTTCTTGCGCGGCAGAAAAAAAGCAGGTAAGGCAGGGCGAGAAAGGGCCAGATGATGGAAATCCAGCGGGTCAGGCCGTTGAAATTGAGGAAATGGCCTTCCCGCCACTGCGCGAGCGTGGCGAGTGAATACGGGTTCATGGGGATACAATTGACCAGCAGGACGCCGAAGGACAAGGCCAGCGCGGCCAGCATGGGGCGCATGACGGACGGCAGGAAAAGCGTCGCGGCCAACAGCGCCATGCCGAACGCCAGTCCTTCGCGCGCGCCGGGCGTCATCCAGACGAGAAACTGCGAAGGCGCCGAGAGGAGCGCCGCCGAAAGACTGCATACCGCCGCCGAGAACGCGAAAAACACCGGAACCAGCGCATAGGCGCGCCAACGTCCGCGCAAGAGCGCGGCGACAAAAAGCCCCAGCGCCAGGACATTGCAGGTGACGACGGCGGTTTCGGCGACGTGGTAGATTTGCGGCGCGTAATAATCCAGCATCGGCGGTTCCCTGCCCAGGGTCTGGCGCAGATCGCCCACGCCGAAGAGCAAGGTTTCCGGCGACAAGAGGGTGATGACCCACAGCCCCAGGAGGGTTAGCCCCAAATCGACATGCGGTAACGGCGCGATGAGGCGCGCGCGCCAGGATTTCCACCAAAGACGCAGCCGCGTCCCGCTCCAGGCCGCGACCAGGCTGCCCAGGAGCGCCCCCAGCGCGTTGCAGGCAAAATCGAGATTCGAGGCAAAACGACTGGGCAGCCAGGTTTGCAGGCTTTCCATCCCTAGACTCAGGAGTCCAGAGGCGAATACCGCGCAGGCCACACCGCTCGCGCGTCCCGGCAGACGCCGCAGGGAAAGCGTCAGGAAGAATCCCATCGGCGCGTAGACGACGATATTGGCGATCAGGTCGAAGGCCGTCCAATGCTGCGGCCACGCCCAGGCGAGAAAGGCAAACGGGCCGATGCCGCCATGCCGCCAGCCGGAAAAGGGATAGAGGCTGCCATACACCGTCAGCCCCGCCCAGGTCAGCGCCAGGTAGCGCGGCAGCAAATCCGGCGCGTCGTCGGACGGCGAAGGCGTGATGAGGTCGGACATCGGCGTTCAGGATCGAAAACGGGACGGAGAGTGTAGATCATGCGCGCGAAGACGACGCGATTCAACTGGATGGGGACGTTTCCTGAACCGGCGCAAGGCAGGGGGCGGAAGAGAGAGGACAGAAAAGTTACCGGCGCTTTGCGCCGCAAGTCGTGAATCCGGATTGCCTTTGCAGGCTACAAAGCCGCGGCGCTACGCGCCGGAGAATGACGGGACGGGGGAGGCGTCATGGCGCGCTCACTCCTTTCCGGGGTTTTTCCTTCCCGCCGACCGAGGCGACCCGCTTCCTTCTGTCCCCTGCCCTCCGTATCCCTGGAAACGCTCGCGCGCGGCGGTCATTTCTTCCGCCTCCAGCAATGCCGGTTCGCCGAGGAGTGAAGCGCGCCAGTAGTGTTCGCACAGAGTTTCCAGTTCCACGCCGCGATCGAGCGCCTGTTTCAGGTCGCAACCATAGACCGCCATGCCATGGTTGGCCAGAAGGCAGGCCGAACGGTCTTCCAGCGCAAGGAGCGCGGCATCCGACAGGGCCTGGCTGCCAAAGAGGGCATAGGCGGCGCAGCGCACGTCATCGCCGCCGAAACGGGCGATCATGTAATGAAAGGGCGGAATGTCGCGGCGCAGACAGGCCAGGCTCACAGCAAACGGCGAATGCGCGTGCAACACCGCGCCCGCCTCAATCCGGGCGACGTAGATGTCGCGGTGCAATCGCCATTCGGAAGAAGGGTTTTTGTCTCCCGAAAAGCGGCCATCCAGCCCCACCCAGGGAATGTCGCCGGGTTTTAGACGCGCGTAGTCCATGCCGGTGGGCGTAATCAGAAATCCTTCCCGATCGCCATGACGCTGGCGGCAACTCAGGTTGCCCGCCGTTCCCCTGTTCAGGCCGATGGCGCTCATGGCCTGGGCTGTAGCGATCAATTCCACGCGTTTATCCATGTTTTCCTTCCGGGCGACGGATCAAACAAAGGCCGTCGCGTTTGCCAATGGCCTTGCGCGCACGGCGCATTTCTCCGAAGACGCGGGGATTATCCCCGAAAAAGGAATTCGGGCGCGTCCGCCGCGCGTTTGTCCGTAGAATGCGAAAGGCTAGACGATGTCGTCACAAGATATTTGCCCATAATGCGATGCACCGTATTTGCACGGCAGCCACGAAAGAAGCCGTATTCCTGGCATAGCGGGTGGCGATGCCTCGCCAGCGTTTCAA
>JAIRMN010000051.1 GCA_031258715.1 Zoogloeaceae bacterium | reverse complement strand
AGAAATTAGCGACAGCCCTTCAGGGCTGTCGGTCTAACGCCATTGGGAAGGGGTTTCTTTCCCCTCCCCAATGGCTACGGTCGAAACCCCGGCCTTCAGGCCGGGGTCTCAACCTTCGCACAGCCCTGAAGGGCGGGGTTTCAAACCGGAGTTAGTTTTTGGATCAGAAAATACAAATGAATATCTCCGCCACCCGATATCTGCAACTTGCCGCGCCTCCCGAACATTTGCGCGAAGACCTCGCCATTGAAGTCACGGAGCATAGCTTTTTGCCCGACATCGATGAGATCTTGAGCGACTGGGTGGCAACCATCGCCACGCCAGCCTTCAAGCTCATTCGGCAAAAAGAGGGTATCAAGCCCGCTTTTTGCAGCATCGGCACCGGCGTGGGACTGGATGCGCTGGCAGCCATTGAAATTCTGGATGCCCGCGAAATCGGCATTACCGATGTGCATGATGATGTGGTATCTACTGCCGTAGCCAACATTCGCGCCAACCTGCATGACGCTGGTCGTATTACGCTGAATGCCGGCTCTGGAGATTTGTTGCAGCCGCTAGCGGCTGCCAGGCCGCATTACGATCTTATTTATGAAAATCTGCCCAATGTTCCAATCGACGCTGCCGCCGACCTTGCCACGGCGCGTCTGAGTTCTGGGCACATATCGCCGCGCACGGAAAACATCCCCGGCTTGCTGCGAAAAAATCTGCTGGCGCTGCACTACGCGGCGCTTGTACAGGCAAAAGATTTTCTGCGCCCTGGCGGCTCAGTGCTTTCACTCATCGGAGGACGTATTCCACTTGCCGTATTTCAACGCATGGGCGAACTGGCGGGCTATTATGTCGAGATTTTCACCTACGGCTGGAAAATCCAGACCGACCCCGACGAAATGATTTCCGGCCATCTCGCGCAACAACAGAACGGCCTTGGCCCTTACCACTTCTACCGCGCCGAACGTCTTGCCGAAGTGTTCTCGGAAGTGAGCCTCGCGGATTCCGGCGAACGCGCCTTCGAAATCGAACGAGACCTCACGCCCAACCAGCTCGACCCGCGTGAGGCGCTTGCCGCCCACCAGCGCGGCGAAACCATCGGGCATACGGTGGTCGCTCTGCGTTCCTTTCCCGCGTAAGGGGTAAAGGTGATGCCTGCCGCCCTTTCGCCCGCCGCCGCGCTGACCGCCATCGACGCCATCCAGCAGCATTTCGCCTGGCGCCTTGCCCAAAAACGGGAAACATCGGCATTGGCTGCCGAACTTGCCAGTGTGCTCTCCCTCCTGGAAGATGTCGATTTTGCCTGCCCCGACGCGGCGCATCTTCACGCCACGCGCCATCCGGTTATCACGCAGATCAAGGGCCTTGCGGCGGCGAGGACGGATAACGCCATCCTCGCCGCCTTCCTGCCCCATCTCGATGTCCTACCCTGGCGCTACAGTTATGACGCTCGCGCCGACCATCCTGGCCTGGAAACGCGCATGGCTTGGGCGGAACTGGTCGGCCCCGTCGCGCCCTTCAAAAGCCAGCGCGTTTGCCTCGGCCTCACCGCCATCGGCGCGCATACTCTTTATCCCGCGCACACCCATCCCGCCGTCGAAACCTACCTTGTGCTTTCCGGATCGGCGCGCTGGACGATGAACGAACATGCCCGGACACATCCGCCGGGAACGCTCATCCTGCATCCCTCGAATGTCGTCCACGCCATGCAAACCGATACATCCCCCCTGCTGGCCGCCTATGCCTGGACAGGGGACGTCAAAACGCTGTCGCGCTACCTGGGACGGGACGCCCCTGACGCAAACGCCGAAGTTTCTTCCCGGCTATAATGCCAGCACGATCCATCCCGACAAAAGCCCGCCATGCCCCGCAAGAAACTCCCCATCGGCATCCAGACCTTCGCCAAGATCCGCGAAGACAACTACTACTACGTCGACAAGACCGCCTTCGCTCTGCGCATGATCGAAGAAGGCACGGCGTATTTCCTCTCCCGCCCCCGCCGCTTCGGCAAAAGCCTTTTCCTGGACACGCTGGCTGAACTGTTCGCGGGCAACGAGCCGCTCTTCCGGGGACTGCACTGCCATGATAAATGGGATTGGAACATCAAATATCCAGTGATTCGCATCAGCTTCGCGGAAGGCGTCATGGAGAGCCGGGCGGGGCTGGATGCGCGCATCGGGAATATCCTGGCCGAAAACGAGCGCCGCCTCGGCGTGCCCAAAGGCGACGACGGCATTCCCGACCGTTTCATCCGCCTGATCCAGCAGGCGGAAGCCCAATACGTCCAAAGGGTCGCCATCCTCGTCGACGAATACGACAAGCCCATCCTGGACAATCTCACCACGCCCGAGCTTGCCCGCGAGATGCGCGACGGGTTGAGGAATCTCTATTCGGTCATCAAGGGACAGGACGCGCACATCAAGTTCGCAATGCTCACGGGCGTCTCCAAGTTCAGCAAGGTCAATATCTTCTCCGCTCTCAACAATCTTTGGGACATCACGCTCTATGCCGACTATTCCAATATCTGCGGCTACACCGACGCGGATGTGGATATGGTGTTCGCGCCGGAACTCGAAGGACTGGATCGGGACGCGATCCGCCACTGGTACAACGGCTACAACTGGCGGGGCGAGGCGGTGTACAACCCCTTCGATCTCCTGCTGCTGTTCCAGAAGCGCGAATTCCGTTCCTTCTGGTTCGAGACCGGCACGCCGACCTTCCTGGTCGATATGCTCACCGAGCGGCAGGTCTATTTACCCACGTTCCTGAGGATGGAAAGCAGATGGAAAGCTCTTCTGATCTGATTTCCGCCTTCGAGGTGGGTGACATTTCCACCGAAGCCCTGATGTTCCAGTCCGGCTACCTGACCATTGCCGGCGAAGAGAACCTGGACGGGAACATCCTGTTTACGCTCACCTACCCCAACCGGGAAGTCCGGGGGCGCTGACGGGCAATATCCTGCGGCGCTGGGTAGGCAACCCCCAAAAGGCGGAGCAGAGCAGCTTTGCACTTTACAAGGCGCTGAAAGCCAACGACTTCGCGCGAATCCGGGAGATATTCTTCTCTCTTTATGCCAGCATCCCGAACGACTGGTTCCGCAAGAACAATCTCGACCAGTTCGAGGGCTATTACGCCAGCGTGTTCTATGCCAGTTTCGCCGCGCTGGGATTCGACATCATCCCGGAAGACGTGGGTAATCAAGGGAAGCTGGACATGGCCGTCAAGTTCAACGGTCAGGTGTATCTTTTTGAATTCAAGGTGGTGGAAGAGGAAGCCGAAGGCCAAGCGCTCCGGCAGAATCGGCGTGGAATTCAGCAAGAAGGCGCGCAACCTGGCGGGATTTGAAGTCGGGGCGGCTTGAGCCTTCAGGCCGACTTTCTCCGCAATGCCTGCTCCACGGGCATCATGCACGTTTCGTAGCGCGCGATCTTGTCATCCAGCCGGTCGAGCATTTCCAGCACCGGGCGCTGGGGGCGGCGTCAAGAATCTTCCCTGCTTATTTACCGGCACGCTGGCGGCGATGTTGGCGGTCGGCCCATTGTTCGCCCTGGCTGTGAGCAAACTGGCGCGCGGACAGTTCATTGCCTTGTTTCATTTCCTTTTGAATATACACCGAACATTTTAGGGATTGTTCGGAGAATCCTTGATTGTCGTCATGAATATCGCAGCAAGCGCAAAGAGAAGATTCACGCCGCCTAGAATGCTCTCTTTCAATTTA
>JAIRMN010000039.1 GCA_031258715.1 Zoogloeaceae bacterium | reverse complement strand
GCGGATTGTTCCGGCCAGGGCGCGATCCAGTTCATCAGCGCCTCGCGTTCCTGCCGGATGAGTTCCGGCAAATCGAGGCCGCCGGGGGCGTTCCGCTCGCGGTAGCGCGTGGCGACGATGGCGACGGAGAGCGTCGCCTCCACTGCCTGTGTGCGTCCGGTATCCGGGCCGCCGGAGGCGCGTCTTTCACGCGGACTGAGCACATACGCGCCGGGCGCGAGAAACGCCGCCAGACGGCGAATGCCGGACAACGACCCGGCATGGCCAACCGTTTTGAAGCCCGGCGCTTTTTCCCGCAGGCGGGCAATGACGACAGCGGTATCGAAGGTTTTCACGCTCATGGCAAAGCCTCGCCCTGATTGAAGCTGTGCGTCCATTCGACGAGCCAGACCAGATACCCGTCCAAATCCGGCGAAAAGCCATCCTCGCCCATATCGACCAGGCGCGCGATGCCGATGGGCAGGCCGAAATCCTGCCGGGAAAGCGCCACCGCGAGGCGGATGGCGATTTCTCGCGCCTCCATGTCCGCCTCCGGCAGATTCGGATCGACGATAACGCGCCCGGAAAAGCGCCCGATGAAAGCGACCTCCCCGGTGCCGGGATCGTCGCCCGGCTCCATGCCGGAGAGTTCCACCAGCACGGCGGGCAGCGCCTTGATCGTCCGCCGCAGGTCGGGGTAAGGCGGCAGCACATGCGCCCCCGGCAGCGCGACGGTCAGGTAATCGAAAATGGCCGTGTGCAGTTCGGAAAGGGTTGGATTCATTTCTGCTTGAAAAACCTTGACGAAATTTCAAGGAATTTTTAAAAACCTCTTGACTTTTATACTGGTATCAGTATAATAAGAAGCATGAAAACAGTTGAATTCCTCGGCGATTCCCTGAAAAGCCTGCGTGCTTTTCCATCCAAAGCGCGGCACGACGCGGGTTTTCAACTCGACGCCGTGCAGCGCGGAAAAGAACCGAAAGACTGGAAGCCCATGCCCGCGATTGGCAAGGGGGTTTGCGAAATCCGCGTATGGGACGAGGCGGGGACATTTCGCGTAATCCATGCCGCGCGGATTGCCGATGCCGTTTATGTCCTGCATGCCTTTCAGAAAAAGACGCAGGCGACGGAAAAGCGCGATATTGATTTGGCTAAAAAGCGGTTTAACGAATTGATGAAGGAAAAATCATGAGCAACGAACAGTTTCAAAGCATCTGGGACGCGATTTCCGATACGCCGGAAGAGGCGGCAAATCTTTCCGCCCGCGCCGATCTGATGCACAGAATCATCGAGATCATCCAGGAAAACGGCTGGAAACAGGTTGAGGCGGCAAAGCGGATGGGCGTCACCCAACCGCGCGTAAATGACCTCCTGCATGGGCGCGTCTCCCGTTTTTCGCTGGACGCGCTGGTCAATATGGCCGCGATGCTGGGGCGGCGCGTGCGCGTGGAACTCATGGCGGCCTGAATGACAGAGAACAGTATGGGCGCTCTGTCCTCTGTCACACCTTGCTCAATTCATAATTCAATTCCTGCCGCATGAGTTCCATGAGACGCGCCTCGATGCCCTGCTTGATTTTCTCGAAGGCCGGGCGCGCCTCGCCTTCAATCTCCACGCGCGCGCGCATGATCGGCAGGCGGTTATCCGTCGTGCGGTAATAGACCTTCCCCATGTAGCGGGGGCTTTTCGTCGGGATGAAGGCGCCCGGAAAGCGGTATTTTCCAACAGAGACGCCGGTTTTCGTCTGCCGCGCCGGTGCGATACGGTCCGCGAATACCGGGTCGATGCCAAACCAGACCTTCAGCGCATATCCGCCGCCGCCGCCGTCCCGCCAGTTCTTGTCATAGACCTTTACCCGCGAAGCGATGAGCTTTTTGGGGATTTTCGTCCTGTCCTTCACCTCGCGCGCGATATGGGTTTTCACCCATGCGGAAGTCTTCCGCACCGCCCGGCGCGCGGCAATCTGCAAGCGCTCCGGTTTCAGGGATTCGGAAAACGCCTGCCATTGCCGGTCGTCGAAATCGACCTTGAAAACGTCCATGATTCAATCCACGATGACAGGGCGCAGGATGAGCGCGGTAATGCCGGTGCCGTCCGGCTGGATGGAAACCACCTCATATTGCGCGTCGCAAAATCCGTCGATGCAAACCATCGCCCCCTTTTCCACGCCGCAGGCGTCACCGTCGCGCACGACGAGATGCGGCTCGACAAGGCCGGTCTTCAGTTGCCCGATTTGCGGGGCGAGCCAGGGCGCGTAAAACATCCCGCGCACGGGCCGCCCGTCTATCGCGGCGGCGTCCGACAGGGCGCGGAAGACAACATCATCCATCCGGGCGGCGAGGTCGCGGAACATCATCATCAGGAGTCAGTAGACAGGAAACAGGAAACAGGAAACAGATGAAGTTAGCGGCCTTTGGCCGGAAAGGAAAAACGATGAAAAAAGCACACACCCCCGTCATTCTTCGGAGCGAAGCGACGAAGCAATCCAGAAGCCGCCCTGCGGGCGCGAAGCGCCCGGTGACTTTCTCTGTCTCCTGTCTCCTGTCCTACGCCTTGGTGAGCTTGATGACGGCGCGCGGGCGGGTGCAGAGGTTGAGCGGATTGGACTGCACTTCCAACTGGATGCCCCGGTCAAACTCAAGCAGGCGCTGTTTGGCGTAGTACGGAAGTCCCGGCGTATTGACCGTCTCCCAGTAATCCGCCGGGGAGAAGCGCGTGATGAAATGATCGGGCACGCCGCGCGGCACGAGATAGGCCACGTCCGGGTCGATGAACAGCGTCGGCCCCACCTTTCCGTAATAGGGTTTCCAGGAAACCTCGCCGAACTCGAAGCCGGATTCATTGGCCGAGCGCAGGAACGCGCCTTCATTCCAGCGGTTGTAGGCTTCTTCCACCTTCGCGTGGGAAACGAGCGCGTCATAGAAGCCGCGCCCGCAGATGCCGTCCCATCCGGTGATGAAGGCGTAACCGCCCAGCGCGTCCTCCGCCAGGCGCTTGGCGTCGCGGATTTTCTTGGCGACGTTGGTGTCCGCCGTGCCCAGGGCGAAACCGGACGTCTGCTGGGCGATGCCGAAACGATCGAAGAGGTCGAGCAGCACGGTCGTCCCGTTGGCGTCGTAGATTTTCCCGGTGATCGCGCCGAAACGGTGGAACAGGATGGTCGTGTCGAGCCGGTTGCGCATCCTGGCGAGCCGTTTGGCGACGAGCGCCTGCACCGTCTCCAGTTCCGATTCGCTGCCGAAGGCGCGCACGTTCTGCACCTCGTCGGCGAGGATGGTGGCGTGTGTCGCCAGGTGCAAGGCCTCGAACGGAATCGCGTCGCGCTTTCCGCCGGTCGTCACGTCGGGCGGCGCGCCGCGCTCGGTGGCCGGGATGAGTGTGAGCGAATCGCCGTCGCGCTCGATGAAGGCGGTGAGGGTGGAAATGCCTTCCTCGTCGAAAACGACCGGCGTGGGCGGCGGCAGGATCTGGCCTTCCGGCGGGTTGTTGATGGCGGCGGTCAGCTCGGTGACGCCAAAGGCGTCGTCGTTGAAAATGTCCAGGGTGAGCGGCATGGTGTTCTCCTTAACGAACGATGATGTTGCGGGTTTTGAGATCGGCTTTTGCCGCGTCGGTCAGGCCGGTGAGCTTCGCCCCGGCGACTTCGGCCAAGCGGACGATGACGACGCCCGCGCGGTCGCCCGCGCTTCCTTCCAGCGCGGCGTAGAGAATGCCAGCCGCGACGGCGGTGCCGGTCGCGCTGCCGCCGGTATCGGCGGGGTTATACGGTTTGTATTTGCCGGACGCGGTGACAACGCCGAGCAACTGGCCGGGCGGCAGGGCATCGCCAGCGGCAAAGGTGACTTGCTCGCGGGAGATGCCGCCGTTCCCCTCGGAGAGGAGAAACTCGGCGGTATGCTGGCCTTCCTGAAGAATGGTGGTGCTCATGGTTTAAACTCCTTTCGTGGTTTGCGCCTTGCTCTTGCGAGCGGCATAGACGGCGGACGGATTCAGTTTGGACTTGGCTTTCGCCGCCGCCTCCTTCTCCGGTTCCGATTCGGGTTCCTTGTTGTCGATTTCGCCTCCATTCGCGGCGATCCGGTCGATCAGCCGGGCGCGCACGTCATCGGCGGAGAGCTTGTCCTTGACGTAATCGACAGCAAGTTCAGGGAGCCGCGCCAAGACGCACAGTTCGCCAATGGCGCGGATGCGTTCGGCTTCGGCGGCGACGGCTTTATCGTCGTCAAGTTTGGTAGTCATGATGATTTCCTCTGCAAGGTTTGGAATGCCCGCGCGGACGCAGGCGTCAAAAATGCGAACCGCGCCGGCGACCGCGTTGGCGCTTGCCTGTTCCGGTTCGGGTTCCGGCGCGTCTTTCGTGCTTTCCGCTTCGGGCGCGGGTTCCGTGCCTTCCGGTTTCGGCGCGTCTTCCGCGTCTGTCTCCTGTTCCCCGTCTCCTGTCTCCTGAAGCAGGAGCGCCTGGGGCGGATGTTTGAAGCGCGCCAGCAAGCCAGAAGCGCCCCGGCAAGCCTTGGCGCCGGCTTGTTCGACGATGGAATCGGCCAGCCCCAGGGCGACGGCTTCCCCGGCGGAGAGCCAGGTTTCCTCGTCGAGCATCCGAATGAGTTCCGCGTCCTCGATGTCCGGCGCTTTCCTGCGGTAGGCGGCGAGGATGCCGTCGCGCGTCTTGTCCATCATGTCGGCGGTCTTCCTGAGGTCGTTCGCGTCGCCATAGGCGAATGTCCAGGGGTTGTGAATCATCATCATCGCCGACTCTCCGATGACGACCTGACGCGCGCCCACGGCGATGACGCTGGCGGCGGAGGCGGCCAGCCCATCAATCCGCGCTGTCGCGCGCGCGCCCAGACGCTGAATCCAGCCATTCAGGGCAAAACCGTCGAACACGTCACCGCCGGGACTGTTGATGGCGACGATGACCGGCGAAGCCCCGTCGTCGATGGCCTTGAAATCCTCGATGAACTGTTTGGCATCGACGCCCCACAATCCGATCTCCTCGTAAATCGACACTTCGATGGCGGCGGCGTCATCGGCGTCGTTCCTGGCGCTGATGCGATACCAGCTCCGGGCGGCGGGCGCGATGCCCGCCCTGGCTAAGATTTTTGTCATGTCGAACTCCAAAAAACACTCGATGAATGATGTTGCCTGTGATACTATAAAACCATGAACACAGCAGCCAGGCTCCTCGAAGCCATGCGCCAGAATCCGCGAGACTGGCGGATCGGGCAGTTACAGACGGTAGCGCGTCAGCATGGCGTCACATGGCGGCAACAGGGGACGAGCCACTGTGTTTTTGTCTGGCCTGACGGAAAAACACTGCCGATTCCCGCGCGTCGTCCGATCAAGCCTGTCTATGTCCAGAAATTCGTGAGGATGCTATGAACATCGATGATTACCCCTTCGAGATTCGACCTCTCGGCAAAGACGAGGGCGGCGGGTTTCTGATTTCCTACCCGGATTTCAACGTCTGCGTCTCGGACGGGGAAACCGTGGAAGAAGCGATTCAAAGTGGCCGCGAGGCGCTGGAGGCCACCATTGCCGCGCTCGTCGCGCAGGGGCATCCCGTCCCCGCGCCCAATGGCGGCGGCGTGGCTTCCGGCAGATTTGTCGCGCGCGTGCCCAAATCGCTGCACGCGCAATTGGCGGCGCGCGCGAAAGCGGAAGGCGTGTCGCTCAACACGCTGGCGCTTTCCTTCCTTGCCGCCGGATTGGGGTTCAGGTCGTGACGCCTCGAAAGTCTCGCTTCATGTTTTTCCTTCCTTTTCAACAGTGATCATCTGTCCTCTGTTTCCTGATCCCCGTCTCCTGTCTCCTGGATGCGGACATCGCTGTCATAGACCAAACCGAACCGGTTGGCGCGCTCGTTGTCGGCGGCGTTTTCGGCATCGATCTGTTCCGCGTCGTAGCCCTCGCGCAGGACGGCTTCCGAGCGGCTGGTCAATCCCGACCGGATGCGCAACAGCGTCGCCTGCACGTCCTGCACCGGATGGATGTACGCCCAGCCCTGCGGCGACCAGCGGGTTTTCAGATAGGCGCGGCGCTGGTTCTGGTAGTCGGGCAGGGCGATGGCCCCGGCAAGCACGGCGGCGTCCAGCCAGGCGGCGCGCGCCGGTCGGCAAAGCTGGTGGATGAAGACGCCCCATTGCCGTTGTTCAATCTTCCGGTGAAACTCGTTCAGGACGACACGGATCACGCGGTCATTGACGCCGCGCAGATCGCCGGTCAATAGCTCGAAAGGCAGGCCCATGCCCGCCGCGATGGCCATCGATTGCTGGCGCATGAAATCCGGGTAGGCGTTGCCCGCGTCCGGCGGGTCGGAAAACTCCACCTCCTCGCCAGGCAGCAATTCCTGCATGGATCCCGGCTCGATCCCGGTCATCGGGGTTGAACCGTCGCGGTCGAAGGTGGCCTGCAAGCCGGTCGTCGGATCGATCTGCGCGTCTTCCGGCACGGGTTTCCGGATGAACCCGGCGAACAGGTTGGCGACTTCCTGCCGGAAGAGCACGGCGTCGTCGAAATCGTCCAGCGTCTTCATCTTCGCCAGCACCGTGGCCAGGAGGGGAACGCCGCGAATCTGTCCGGGGCGCTGGGGTTCGAAGATGTGCAATATTTCATCGGCGGGAACGCGCAGCGCATCCACGCTGGCTCCCGGAATGTTGTCGCCCGGATGCTGCCGATATATCCAGTAGGCGACGCGCTGGCCCCGCCGGTCAAACTCTATCCCGGCGCGGACGATGTTGCCATCCTTGCCGATTTCGTTTTTCGAGACCGGGACAAAATCCGCTTCCAGCGCCTGCAATTGCAGCGGGACGGACAAATCATCTGCCATCGGCCTGTGACAGAGGCGGACGAAGCATTCGCCGGACTCAAACATGGCGCGCGCGACAAGGGCTTGCAGGCCGTAGAAATCGGTGCGCCCATCGGCGTCGGCCTCTGCCGTCCATTCGTCCCACAGTTCGATGAGGCGGGCGCGAATGTCCGCGTCCGGATGCCGGGGGCGCGGCGTGATGCCCGTGCCGATGGTGTTGGAGACCAGGGACGAGATGGCCGATTGCGCGTGCGGGTTGTTCCGCACCGCGTCGCGCGCGCGGTTTCGCAGGGTGGAGAGGCGCGGCAGGATAGCCTCGGTCGGGCCGGAGCCGGGCGCGTTCCAGGAGGTCGACCGCCGCCCGTCTCCGGCGGCGTCGTAGCGGTTATCGACGCGAATCACCCGTTTCGGTTTCAGGAAAAACCGCTTTCGCGCAAAGGCGTCAACGGTCTGGGCGGGCGCGAAGAATCCGGCGATCCTGTCAAACCATTTCATTGCCGCGAACCCATGTCATCAACGCCCGTATACCCCTGCACAGCGCCATTGGAAGAAGGATGAAGGCAATGACGAATAAAGATGACAAACAGGCAAACAGGTTGCTGATGAATATCATCGGGATTTTGTCCTTGTCCCTCCATATTTCCTCTGGCGTTTCCATGGCGCTCATTTCGTCTCTCCGGTATTTGACGGCCAGGCCGCGATCAGGGCGTCTCGTTCGATGACGAGTTCGTCAGTGTTTCGCGCCATTTCGAGATAGCGATCCGCGCAGTCGCCGAATACGGCAAGCGCGGCGTCGGCTGTATCGCGGCAGGCGGCGAGGGAACTTGCGGGCAGGTTGCGACGTAGCCTGGCGAGGTCGTCGCGCAGGCCGCGATGAGCGGCATTAGCGGCAGAAACAGCCGCCTTGAGTTCCATTTCACGTTTCCGGGCTTCATTTGTCGCCTCCTGTAGTTTCAGATTCCAGTTCTGTTCTCTCGTCCGCGCCGCCTCGCTCGCCGCCAGAACCGCCTTCGCCGTTTCCGTCCGTTCCGCGTCCCAATCCGAGCGGACGCCCGACGCCCCCGCGCGATAGCCCGCGAGGAAGACGGCGATACAAAAGGCCGCAAACGCGAGCGGCTTCCAGTACTTTAGGGCGAGTTCAATCATCGTCGTCCTCCCGTTCACTGTTCAGGACGCCTTCCAGCGCCCGTTTCACATAGCCGCGCTGCGCGATGATCTGCGCGCCCAGAAGCGCCGCCTGTTCCGCCAGTTCGTCGAAATTGGCATAGAGCGTCTCCAGGATGCGCCGCGATTCCATCAGCGTGGGCGATGGAAGTCCGCTCATGTCGCGCCCTCCGCCCGTTTCAGGAGTTCCTCCGCCTTCGCCAGAGGGTAGTGCGGACTATCGAAACTTGCCGCGGCGAGGAAGTCGCGCGTCAAGGCAAGGAGTTCCGGCGCCACCGTAATCAGCCTTGATAGCGCCTTGTCCTGGCCGGTTCCCGCCTTCGCGCCGACAGACCCCAGCCGCAGGCCGCTCGCGGTAAAAATTTCCCAGCGGCGATTGAGCGGCGCGTACTGCATCGTCTAGGGTGTGTCCGTGAAAATGTTCATGTCGCCTCCCGCTCAAACAGCGCCCGCTCCGCCGCCCGGCGCTTGACGAGACCGGGGAGCTTCTTTCCGTTGGAATACACCCAGCGGTCAAACTGCGCCGCCGCGCCCGCGTAATCCAGGGCGTTCAGCTTTTTAACCAGCGTGGAAGCGCAGAACCCTGGGCCGCCCACGTTGAAGACGAAATCGGCGAGCGCCGCCGCCTCGTTCTCCGTGACCGGCGCGGTCACGCAGCGAACGAGCGCGGGCAGGACGATGGCCTCGTAATCCTCGATAAGCCATGCTTCGCACTGTTCCAGCGTCGCGGTATCGCCTTTCTTGACGCCGCGCGTGTGTCCGTGGCAGATGGTCGGGACTTTCCAGCCGTAACCGGGGTCTGGGTAGGCCAGCGTGACTGCTCGCGTCTGCGCCCGTATCAGCGCAAGGGTTTGAACTGTTGAAATAATAGTTGCTTTTTCTTGCGCATTCATGTACATTTTGTGCATGTCACGCAAGATGGTCAGTATTCAGGAAGCTGCGGAGTTTCTGGGGGTTGCGGCG
>JAIRMN010000175.1 GCA_031258715.1 Zoogloeaceae bacterium | reverse complement strand
ACATGATCAGAAATATCGTGCCGACGGTGAGCAGGCGTTGAAGACATGGGGCAACCTCTCGGAATATAGGACCCGAAAAGAATACCACAAATTTAGTCTCGTGACGACACTGTCTAGGAGATATCCGAACCGGTGCGGATGCGCATCCGAAGTACAGGCCGACCGGTTGCCATGTTAAAATATGCGATTCTATAGAACGGGCGCGTCGCGAAGCGACGCCAGAACATCATGGAATCATTCGCCAAGGAAACCCTCCCCGTCAGTCTCGAAGACGAAATGCGCCGCTCCTACCTTGATTACGCGATGAGCGTCATCGTGGGACGGGCGCTTCCTGATGTGCGCGACGGCCTGAAACCCGTGCATCGCCGCGTGCTCTTCACCATGCACGAACTCGGCAACGACTGGAACAAGGCCTACAAGAAATCGGCGCGGATCGTCGGGGATGTCATGGGTAAATACCATCCGCATGGCGATACGGCGATCTACGATACCCTGGTGCGCATGGCGCAGGATTTTTCGTTGCGCTACATGCTGGTCGACGGTCAGGGCAACTTCGGCTCCGTGGATGGCGACAGCGCCGCCGCCATGCGTTACACGGAAGTGCGCATGGCGAAGATCGGGCACCAGCTCCTGGAAGACATCGACAGGGAAACCGTCGATTTCGGCCCCAACTACGACGGCAACGAGGAGGAACCCCAGGTACTGCCGACGCGCATTCCCAACCTCCTCATCAACGGTTCTTCCGGGATTGCCGTGGGCATGGCGACCAACATTCCGCCGCACAACCTGAACGAAGTCGTGGCCGGTTGTCTTGCCCTTCTCGAAAACCCGGCGATTGCCATCGAAGCCCTGATCGACGCTATCCCCGCCCCTGATTTCCCGACGGCGGGCATCATCTATGGCGTGAAGGGCGTACGCGAAGGCTATCTCACCGGTCGCGGACGGGTGATCATGCGGGCGAGAACCCATTTCGAGGACATGGAAAAAGGCCATCGCCAGGCCATCATCGTCGATGAGCTGCCCTATCAGGTCAACAAGAAGACCCTATTGGAAAAAATCGGCGAGCTGGTCGCGGAAAAGCGGATCGAGGGCATTTCCGATCTGCGCGATGAATCCGACAAATCCGGGATGCGCGTGGTCATCGAGCTGAAACGCGGCGAAGTGGCGGAAGTCGTGCTCAACAATCTCTTCAAGATGACGCAGCTGCAGGATTCTTTCGGCATGAACATGGTGGCGCTGGTCGACGGCCAGCCCCGGCTTTTAAACCTGAAACAGATGCTGGAGCACTTCCTCTCGCATCGCCGGGAAATCGTGACCCGGCGCACGGTCTTTGAATTGAAAAAGGCGAGGGAACGCGGGCACATCCTGGAAGGGCTTGCGGTGGCGCTCTCCAATGTGGATGAAATCATCGCCCTCATCAAGGCCGCGCAGACGCCCGCCGACGCGAAGCGCGGCCTGATGGAACGCCTCTGGAAAAGCGACGTGGTGCGCGGCATGCTGGCGCGCGCCGCCATCGACGCCACCCGTTCCGACGGCCTCGCGCCGGAATCCGGCTTTTTCGCGGAAGGCTACCGGCTCTCCGACGCCCAGGCGCAGGCCATCCTGGAACTGCGCCTGCAACGCCTCACGGGGCTCGAACAAGACAAGATCGTGAACGAATACCGGGAAGTGCTGGAAAAAATTGCCGACCTCCTGGATATTCTCGCCCGGCCTGAGCGCATCACGGAAATCATCGTCGCGGAACTTGTCGCCGTGCGCGAACAGTTCGGCGACGAACGCCGCTCCGAAATCGAGGCCCATGCCCAGGACCTGGGGATGGAAGATCTGATTACGCCACAAGACTTGGTGGTAACGCTCTCGCATACCGGCTACATCAAGTCGCAGCCGCTCACCGACTACCGCGCCCAGCGTCGGGGCGGGCGCGGCAAGCAGGCTACCGCGATGAAGGATGACGATTTCATCGACCATCTCTTCGTCGCCAACACGCACGACTACATCCTCTGCTTTTCCAACCGGGGACGCTGTTACTGGCTCAAGGTCTATGAGGCGCCGCAAGGCAGCCGGGGCAGCCGGGGGCGTCCCATCGTCAACATGTTCCCGCTGGAAGAAGGCGAGCAGATCAACGCCATTTTGCCGGTGAAGGAATTTTCCGAAGACCATTACATCTTCATGTGCACGGTCGAGGGCACGGTGAAGAAGACTTCGCTTGCCAGTTTTGCCAATCCGCGCCAGAAGGGCATCATCGCCGTCGATCTGGACGAGGGCGATTATCTGGTCGGCGCGGAACTAACCACGGGCAAAAGCGACATCGTGCTGGTTTCCGACGGCGGCAAGGCCGTGTGGTTCAGTGAAGACGAAGTGCGTCCGATGGGACGCCAGTCGCGCGGCGTGCGCGGCATGAGCTTGCCGGAAGGGCAGCATATCATCTCGCTTCTGGTGGCGGAAAGCGAAGAAGAGTCCGTGCTCGTCGCCAGCGAAAACGGCTACGGCAAACGCACGCGCCTGAGCGACTTCCGCCGCTCCAGACGCGGCGCGCAAGGTGTGAAGGCCATCGCCGCCAGCGAGCGGAACGGCAAGATCGTCGCCGCCAAGCTGGTGACGGACGAAGATGAGGTGATGCTGATCACTACCGGCGGCGTCCTGATCCGCACAAGGGTCTCTGAAATCCGCGAACTGGGACGCGCCACACAAGGCGTGCGCCTCATCGCGCTGGATACGGGCGAAAAGCTCACCAGCCTGGAAAAAGTCGCGGAAAGCGAAATGGAAATCGACGAGCCAAGGCCGGAAACAACCGCGCGTCCGGAAGAAGACGGTGAAGGCACGACCCGCGAGGACCAGGACGAACCGCCAACCCCAGCTCTGGACAATTGATTTCAGAACGGTTTCACCAGGAATACCCGCGCCAGCACAGGCCAGGAGACAAAGGACAGCAACTGTGTTCAAAAGCAAGGTTTTTTGTCAAGGGTGAGCGAAATTTTCCCGCCAGGGCTATCCTGATTTGCAGATGGCGTTCAAGATGGAAAGGAGCTTGTGCCTGCAGGCGACCATGGCGGCCTTTTTGGGTTTGCCTTTGTCGAGCAGGCGTAGATAGAAGGCTTTGAGCACGCTGT
>JAIRMN010000120.1 GCA_031258715.1 Zoogloeaceae bacterium | reverse complement strand
CGGAAGAAAACCTCGCAGAGTTCCGCATTGCTCAACCCCGGTTGCTCCTTCACGAGATTAACCAACCGCATGCGTTCTCCTTCTCCAAGCTTCGCCGGACGACCTCTTCTCATTTCCTTACCCCAGAAATAAATAATCCAAGGATTAATATAGCATATTGTTCGCGTTTTGAAAACACACTCTAAAACAGGTTATAAATAAAAACACGCTCTCGAATTCACATGCGAGCCAGCGTTTCAATGCCCAGAAACGGGGCGCTCAAGGCGTCCGTTCCGGCTCGCTGACGAAGCCGATGCGCCCCAGTCCGGACTTGGCCGAGAGCGCCATGACGCGGGCGAGGATTTCGTAGGGGGTGCTGGCGTCGGCTTCCAGGTGGATTTCCGGTTGCGGCAGGCGGTGGGCCGCATTTTCCAGGCGCGGGGGAAGCGCCTCGTCGCGTATGGCTTCGCCGTTCCAGTAGAGGCGACCATCGGCCTTGATAGCCAGATGGATGATTTCCGGTTTCGTGTCGACGGGCGCGCTGCTTGCCTTGGGCAGGTCGATTTTCACCGCGTGCGTGAGAAGCGGCGCGGCGACGATGAAAATGATCAGGAGCACCAGCATCACGTCGATGAGCGGAATCATGTTGATTTCGGACAAGGGCGGCTGGCTCTGCGCGCGGCGGCGACGGATCATCCTGCCTTCCCCTTCGCGTCCTCCCTCGCTTCCGAAAGGGAGACGACGTGATGGTTTTCCGGGAGATTTCCTATAGCCAGCAGGACAAAGACCCGGTGGGCGTGATGCTCCATCCTGCCGGACAGGTCTCGATTGGCCCGGATGAAAGCGTTGTAAGCCAGCACGGCGGGAATGGCGACGGCAAGACCGCAGGCGGTCATGATGAGCGCCTCGCCCACCGGCCCCGCCACTTGGTCGAGACTGGCTTGGCCGGAAGAACCGATGGAAAGGAGCGCATGGTAAATACCCCACACCGTGCCGAACAATCCGACGAAGGGCGCAGTCGCGCCCACTGAAGCCAGGATGGAGATCCCCTTTTCCAGCGCGTATTCCTCACGGGCGACGCTTCTTTCCAGCGCCGCGTTGATGAAATCGTCCGGCGAGACCATCTCGAAACCGCGCCGGGCGGAAAGCGAGCGCAGCAGCAGGCAAGCTTCCATGCCCTGCGCCAATACCCGGCCAAAAGGGTCTTCCGGCGGTTTTCGCGCGAACAGGTTTTCCACTTCCCGATAGTCGCGAGCGGCTTCCAGCGCATCGAGAAAGCGCCTGCCCGCCTTGCGCACGCGCCATTGCTGCCAGGCTTTCACGGCAATCTGGAACCAACTTGCCGCCGACATGAGCACCAGTACAGCCAGCGCGAAGAGGCAGATCGCGTCGCCCTGCGCCAGGAGATGCCCCAGGCCCAGCGAGGATGTGGATGAAACCTGAGGCATATTCAACTCCGCAAATCGAATCGGATGGGAATGATGACCAGGCCCGCCACCGGATGCCCATCCTGCCGGGCCGGGACGAAACGCCAGCGCCAGACGGCCTCGATGGCGGCCCTGTCGAGCCGCTCATGACCACAGCTTTTGTTCAGCGTGACCGAATGGGCGCTGCCTTCGGCGCTTACCCGGACGCGCAGGTACACCACGCCCTGTTCGCCCTGGGCGCGCGACCGGGCGGGGTACTCCGGGCGCGGGTTGGAAAGATAGCCGGCATGCGAAGGCGGGATGACAGGGCCGCCGCCTCGTCCGGGCGCAGGCGCGGCGGCGGGCGTGGACAGGGACAATCCGGACGCTTCAGCGGCCGGACTTTCTTCGGACATTTCCGGCGCGGATTCGCTGATCGGGACATCCTCTCGCGGTTGCGCCTCCGGTGTGGCGATGGTCTGGGCAAGAGGTTCGGGCGTGTCCGCCGGCTTTGCCAGCACGGGTTTTTTCGGCCTGTGCGCCAATGGCCTTCTGGACGCCTTTACCCGTGGCCGGATGGGCGGCGGCGCGACAACGGGTTCTTCCGCCTGCAAAGGGGCCGCGATCCAACTTGCCTGCAAGATGACGGGCGCACCCGCCGTCCCCTGGCTGTTCGCGCCCATCCTGGGCAGGAAGGCAAGCCCCAGGCCATGCATCGACAAAATGCCGGCGAACAGGGTCGCGCGCCAGAAAACGGGGAGTGTCCCGACGGCTTTTCCAGACGGAGGAATCGACATGTCAGCTTCCCATCCAACGGAACAGGACGCCGTCGCAATCAGCCGGAAACGCTGGCTGCTTCTGGGATGCTTGCCCCGAAACCCGCGTCGCGGATGACGGTGAGCAACGCCTCGTGGCCAACCTTTGCAGCGTCGAATTCCACCCGCGCGAGGCCCGAAGAACGTTCGACGTCGGCTTGCGCCACGCCTGGCAGTTCAGCAAGCAGTTTGCCAACCCTGGAAGAGCAGCCGCCGCAGGACATGCCGTCTACCTTGATGGTGGTTGTGGTCATCATGTTCTCCTGTCGTGCATTGGTTTCAAGACGCCTGCCGGGAGGCAATCTTCCCTTTGAATCCCGCATCATGGATGACCTTGAGCAAAGCCTCATGGCCGACTTCTTCGGCGTTGAATTTCACCTGAGCCAGGCCCGCTTTCAGATCGACACGGATGCCCGTCACACCGGACAGACCGCCAAATCGCCTGATGAGCTTGCGAGAGCAGCCAGCGCAGGACATGCCGTCTACCTCGATGGTGGTTGTTGCCATTTCATTTCCTTTTCTACCTGAGTTGCAAGAAAACCCGCCAAGTTCAAAAAATGGCAGGACAGTTTTTCCGGGGCCAGAAGAGAGACTTGCGGCCAATACGGAAGATAAAACCATGCCGCGCCCGTCACGACTGGAGCGCGGCCGCGACTTGCGTGGAAATTGGCTTCAATCGGGAAAAGTCTGACCGAAGGGATGATCGAATCCGATGTCGCGGAGGGTCTTGAGCACGAAATACCGGAGTATCTGATCGTTGAGGAATTCAAGCTGCACCTGGTTCGTTTCCAGGTCGAAACCAACCCCCGTTATGCCGGGTATCTCCCCGAATTTCTGGATGATTTTTCGCCCCTCGTCCCCGCTCGATATGTTGTTTACCGTGATGGTGCCTGTTGCCATTTCATTTCCTTTTTCATGTCAAGTTGCAAGAAAGCCTGCCAAGGCAGGTCAGTTTTTCCAGGGCCGCAGGAGAAGCGAATTGCTCACCACCGACACCGAGGAAAGCGCCATTGCCGCGCCCGCCACGACCGGGTTCAGGAAGCCGAGCGCGGCGGCGGGAATGCCGAGGATGTTGTAGATGAAGGCCCAGAAGAGGTTCTGGCGAATCTTGGCGAGTGTCGCGCGGGAGAG
>JAIRMN010000118.1 GCA_031258715.1 Zoogloeaceae bacterium | reverse complement strand
GCCCTGGGCAGAAAATACGGGGGCGCTGGAGCATCGAGAATCGGCTCCATTGGACGCTGGACATGGCCTTCAATTGAAGACCGATGCCACATCCGCGCAGGTCACGCCGCCGAAAACATCGCCATCATCCGCCGCTTCGCCCTCAATCTCCTGAAACTCGACAAGATAGGCAAACTCGGCGTCAAGAACAAACGCCTGCGCATGGCCTGCGACACCACATACCGCAGTCGCGTCCTCATTGGAAACCAGGAAAATACGGTGACTCACACATAGCGCGATTGCCCTGCCGTCTCTCGTTCCGCCTTGCGCTCCACCGCGGAGAGGGCGCTCGCCTGCCGCATCTCCTCAATCAGACGAAACCCCGTCGCATCCGCATCGCCAATATCCCCATCCTCATCCGCCACCGCCAGCGCCATCCCATCCAAGCGCTCCCGTATCCCCGGATGGGAAACCTGGCCTCTCCAAAAGCGCTTCATCTTCCAGTCGCATCGTGATACGCCTTTTCCTGTCAGCACCACATCGAACATCGAATCTCCAATGGGACTACCAACCGCATCAATTTGAATCGCACCCTTGAAACAGGGGCGCAATCAAAAACCTCCCTTCTCAATCTTGCAGAGACTTCCAATGGCTGCTCCATTGTTGGTTTGCGCGTATGGTTCGGAGGTTGAGAATGGCTTGGGCGTTCTCGGGTTTCCATACTGCGCCGGGGCGTTCGAGGAGTTTCTGGACGAGGGAGCGGTGACGGCTTTCGACTTCGCCGGATTTGAAACGGGGCTTTTGCGTTTCCAGCCAGGCTTTGGGCGTTTTCGGCGCGCGCACTGGCGCAGCGGCAGCCAGATAGTCGCGCAGGCGATAGAAATCGATCGAATGGCTTCCCCGCGCGCCGAACAGGATTTCCATCTGCCCGGCAATCCACGGCGCGCCATCGCCCAGGCCACAACACTTCTTGTCCCGATGCCCCGATCTCCTGGATCGCGCGTTCTTCCGCATCCGCCGCGCGAAAACATTCCTTTTACTCAGAAGCCGCCAAACAAGACGACAATAATCTGCCAAAAACCTGCGTAGTCACTGTGTTGGCTGTCGACCAATCAAGCGACTTCTGTGTAAGTGTTCTCCACCAAATCCAGTATCCGCTCCACCCTCGCCATCAACCCAGGATGCGCTTCCAGAGGCGCCCGCAGCACCTTCCCCGATACTTTTCCCTTCGATTTCATGGCGACATCCTGTAAAAATACATAGATCGGATATCCCAACAAGTCACGTGCCATGAAGATACAAGAACACTTTTGATTGCGCCCAAGTGACAGAAGCCGGGAGACAGGTTAAATTGCCGCGCCTTGCCTTTTTGCTGACGTTGAACCTCGATGAACGAATTTGCCCGTCGCCGTACCTTTGCCATCATTTCCCACCCGGACGCAGGGAAAACCACGTTGACCGAAAAGCTCCTGCTGTTTGCGGGCGCAATCCAGATCGCGGGGAGCGTCAAGGCGCGGAAGGCTTCGCGCCACGCGACTTCCGACTGGATGGAAATCGAAAAGCAGCGTGGCATTTCGGTCGCTTCCTCGGTCATGCAGATGGAGTACCGGGGCGCCATTCTCAACCTTTTGGATACGCCGGGGCACCAGGATTTTTCCGAAGACACCTATCGCGTACTTACCGCCGTGGACGCGGCGTTGATGGTCATCGACGCCGCCAATGGCGTGGAAGCGCAGACGCGACGACTGATCGAAGTCTGCCGGACGCGGCATACGCCCGTCCTTACCTTCATCAACAAGCTCGACCGCGAGGTGCGCGAACCGCTGGATTTGCTCGACGAAATCGAGGCAGTGCTGGGAATGCCCGCCGCGCCGCTGACCTGGCCGATTGGACAGGGCAAGCGGTTTCACGGCATCTACAACCTGCGCGAACAGCGCATGCGCGTATTCCGTCCGGGCGAGGAACGGCGCCCGGAAGCGGATGAAACGCTCGATGGCCGCGACACCGCGTCGCTGGCTTCCCGTTTCGGCGCGGAATACGCGACGGCGGCGCAGGAAATGGAACTGGTCACGGGCGTCATGCCTGCCTTCCTCTCGGAAGCATTTCTCGCCGGACGCCAGACGCCGGTATTTTTCGGTTCCGCCATCAACAACTTCGGCGTCCGGGAAGTCCTGGACGCCATCGTCGATCTCGCGCCGCCGCCCGGTCCGCGTCACGCGCTCTCGCGGGAAGTCTTGCCCGGAGAAGAAAAATTCTCCGGCGTGGTCTTCAAGATACAGGCCAACATGGACCCGGCGCACCGCGACCGCATCGCCTTCCTGCGCGTCTGTTCCGGACGTTTTGAGCCGGGAATGCGGCTCAAGGTGCGGCGCACGGGCAAGGAACTGCGTCCCGTGAATGTCGTTACCTTCCTGTCGCAACGGCGCGACCGGGTGGACGAAGCGTTTGCCGGCGACATCATCGGCATCACCACGCACGGCGGCCTGCAACTGGGCGACACGGTCACGGAAGGCGAAGCCTTGCAATTCACCGGCCTGCCCTTTTTCGCGCCGGAGCTTTTTCGTGCCGTAGAACTGGCGGACCCCATGAAAAGCAAGCCGCTCGCCAAGGGACTGCGGGAGCTGGGCGAGGAAGGCGCAATCCAGGTATTTCGCCCACTGATGGGCAGCCTGACGCTCCTGGGCGCGGTGGGACAATTGCAGTTCGAAGTCGCGGCGCATCGCCTGAAAACCGAATACGGCGTGGAAACGCGCCTCCTCGCCGCCCACTACAGCGGCGCGCGCTGGATAAGCTGCCCCGATCCGGTGGAACTGAACCGCTTCATCCACGCCAACGGCGCAAAGATGTTCATGGACGCCGCCGACGCCCACGCCTACCTGATGACCTCCCGCTTCGATCTGGATTTAACGCGCGAACGCTGGCCGAAAATCGAATTCCACCTGCTGCGCGAACACGCAGGACTGGAATTCCGGCATCGATAGGTATCAGTGGACTGAGGACTGAAGACGGAAAAGTTACCGGCGCTTCGCGCCGCAGGCTAACCCGAATATTTCATCAAAGCCTTTTGCAAAACGCTCTTTCCCGCCCGAGTCGATGAGCCGATAGCAGGTATTGAGGGGATAATTTTTCACATTTGGGCGGCCAATTGCGGAAATTCAGTGGCCGGTCATGCCGCATAGGTTAGCCCTCTGTCCGGCAAGAC
>JAIRMN010000095.1 GCA_031258715.1 Zoogloeaceae bacterium | reverse complement strand
GAAGTCGAGCGTCTGTTCCGTCGCCTAAAGGGCTTTCGCCGGATCTTCTCCCGCTTCGAGAAACTCGACTCGATGTTTCGGGCATTTATCCATTTCGCACTTATTGTCGATGCAATTCGATAGTGTGAACACGCCTTAAATGTTCGACAGAAATATTATGGGTTGTTCAGGGCTTCCCTAAAACGCGAACCACTTGATTCCGGCGGAGAGTTGTGTGTCGATGAGTGCGCCGTATTCCGTTCGTTTTCCGCCGAAATGTTTTGTGAGCGCGATAAAGCCCGATACTTTCGGCGTCAAGGATTTTTCGCCGTAAAGAAGGGTCGCGCCGCTGCCGTCGTTCGCGTTCAGGGTCAGTTCCACGCGCCAGGAATGGTCGCTTTCCTGAGGGTTGCTTTGCCAGCCCAGCCAGAAATAGTTGCGTCCAAAAAGCCGCAGCGGATAGGCGAGCAACTGGCCGATCAGGTTACGCGCCATCGCCGGATCGCTTGCCGCAAGCTGGCCTGCCTGTGTGGCGGCGTCAAAATAGGCGCGGCGCTCCGAGGCGGAAAAACCCCCTTCACTGTGCAGGTATTCGGCAAAGACGATGCGCCCGCTCGTCTGGATGTAGCTCGCGCCAAGGAGCCAGTCCGTCCGCCGCTTGCCGGGAACGTAGATGCCAACGACATTCTCGCCGGGACGCAGGCGGTAAGCCGGACGACGGCTGCCGACTTCGCCGTAGATCAACCAGGCGTCATCCAGCGTATATTGCGCGAACGCGCCGGCAAAGGGCGCGGTATCTTCCCCCTCTCCTTTTTCGATGGGGCGCATCAGGATGAGGCTCAACAGATGTTCCGCGCCCTGATGATCGAACTTGAGGAAAACCGACTGACGATCCGGCCCCGCCGTGTCAACTTCGCGCGTTCCAGCAACGTAACCGGCGGTAAGGCGATGGCTGCCGATGCCGTGGGTATAGCGCATGAGGTCAATGCCAGGGACGAGGGCGAGCGGATCGGTGCGCCCCGGATCGAAATAATAGGGATTGCTCGGCGAGCGAAAATTGGCCGGCCCCCAGGTCAGGCGCTCGCGGCCAATGAGCAGGGTGTCGCCGCCGGACTTGCGCCGCGCGAAGCCCTGGGAAAGGCGCAGACGCCCTTTTGTGGAGACGCCTTCGCCATCGAGATGGACGACTTCTTCCAAGAGACGGGGAGCGATGAAAAGGTCGAACGCGCCAAAATCCTTGCGCAATTCCAGGCGCAAGTCGGCGCGCAGGCGTTCTCCGGGCAGCGCCGCGACATGGTTTTGGGGATTGAGAAGACTCTTCGGAACACGTTTGAGCGTGGTCGCGTAACCCCAGGCTTCAAAGGAAGCCCTGAACGGCGCGTCGTCGCCTTCCGCGCCACGCGCCGCCCGATCTGGCGCCAGGACGATCAGGGTAAGCGGGAGCAGAATGGCGCGCGCCAGCGCGAGGCGCGAGACGGCACGCCTCATTGCAGGTTCGCCACGTCGAACTCGGCGGCGGGAATCTCCCGGAGGCGAATGTTGCTGTATTCCAGGGTCGTGCACGCCTCGCTCAAGGCATCGGTAATGATCATCCGGCTCACGAAAGCAATTTTCTTCCCTTCGATGGAAAGGGTGTTGCCATATTCGAATTGCGCCGATTTCAGGCGCTTGCCCGAAGGCGTGAGGAAATCCGCCTTTACCGCCAGACCCCGCGATTTCGAGACCCAGTAGGTGACGCGATCATAGGTCGAGCGCCTGGAATTCGCGGTCAGTTCCAGGACGTGACAGGTTTCGTCGCCGCAGGCTTCCTCGCCCAGAAGCCGGGCGGCATAGTCCTTCGCGTAGTTGGTGGCGGCAATGTCGCCGATGGCGGCCTGTCCGGTGAGACGCAGGCGGGGCGAAATCGCCACCGGCTTTCTCAAATTGGGCTTCGTCATCCACATGTTGCGGTCGACCTGCAAGAGCTTCTTCCCCTTGCTGTTGGGCGGTTCCAGTATCTCCGCCAGGCTGGCCGTCATGGTGGCCTTCACTTGCAGGCGATGATCCGGAACGGGATCGTCGCCGGGCGCGCCCACGCTCACGGCATGGACATCCCAGACGAGACCGGAAATGCCGCCGCCACGCGCCTGGTCAGCGTTCTTCAGCAAGGCCCCGGCATCCGCCGCCAGCGCCACATCCGCCAGGAAAGCCGCCAGCGCGGCGGCAAGGAAAAAGATACGCGCGATGGAAGATTTCATACGTGCCCCAGGGAAACGATGATGGGATGACGCGCCGCGCGGCGCGCGGGCATGAAAGCGGCGGCAATCGCCAAGGCAGCCAGCGCCAGCGCCGCCAACACGGTGCGCAGCGGATCGAAGCCAACATAGAACTGGACATCCTTGGAAAGACTCGGCGGAACCCATCGAATGTCAAGGGCATTTATGCCCGCGCGGGTAAGAAGCGCCAGGACAAAACCCGTGGCAATGCCGAGGAGGACGAGCAAGGCGGTTTCGGTGACGAAGAGCCGCGCCACGCCGCCGCGGCGCATCCCGATCGCGCGCAGGGCGCCGATTTCCCGCGTGCGTTCGACCACGGTCATTCCCACGGAATTGGCGACCGAAAGCACGACGATGGCCAGCACCACGCCAAGGAAAAGTCCGTACATCATGTCCCACATGCTTCTGACCTGGGTATAGAACGGCGACATTTCCTGCCAGGTCAGCATGTCCGTCTCTATTCCCGCTTCGGCAAAGGCGGCGGCGAGACGCTGGCGCAGGGCACTCATGGCAGCGTCATCCGGCGGAAAGCGATCGTACATGGCCAGATCCGCCGCCTTGCCGGACAAGGGTTGTCCCGTCCCATGCACGGGCAGGAGGAGCGTCAACGCCTCGGCGCGTCCCTTGGCGTCCATCTGGTCGCGCGCGAGCTCGAGCGGCATCGCGATCCATTTGTCGTTGGTGGCGAGATTGCCGGTGTTCACGATGGCGTCGATGTCGATGTCCGCCGCGTTCGCCTGTCCATGCACGGTGCTGACCAGGATGGAGGCGGCGTCATTTGTCTTCAATCCCAGTATCTCGGCAAGCCCGGAAGCGACGATAACGCCTTGCGGACTATCCTCACGCAAGACCTCATCGCTCGCGCCAAACGGCCCGCGCAACAGGCTCATGTCTTCAGGCGCGACGCCTTCGGCAATAAAGATGGTGCTCTGGCGTCCGTTGGAAACCAAGCCCATCACGCTCAACCGCGCGGCAAGCCGCGCTCCAGGGGTCGTGGCGGCAACAATCGCGCGAATGCGGTCGATTTCCTCCTCGGTGAGCAGGTAACGCGCCGGATGGAGCTTTCCTTCGGTCTGCCAGCCTTTCTTGTAGATTGTCAAATGACCAATGAGATCGGAATGCACGGCGATGTTGCCCAAGCCATTGTTGACCGCCTGCATGTAGCCGGCAACTGTCGACACGGCGGCAAGCCCGAAGGCGATGCTGGCGATGGTGGCGAAGCTGCGGCGGCGATTGCGCCACAGGTTGCGCCACGCCATGCTGAAAAGGCCGCCGCTCATCGGGACTTCCCTTCCGTGTAGCTGTCGGCGGAAATCCGCCCGTCGCTCAAGCGCAACTGGCGCGGCACACGTTCGAGCAGGCGCGGATCGTGGGTGGTAAAGACACAGGTCACGCCCGTTTTTTCGTTCAGCTTTTCCATCAGGTCAATGACTTCGTGACTGGTCCGCGAATCGAGATTCGCGGTCGGCTCGTCGGCAATCACCAGATGAGGATGCGCGACCAGGGCGCGGGCAATCGCTACCCGCTGCCGCTGCCCGCCGCTCAAATGGTCGGGACGAAAGCCGCGCAGATGGGCGATGCCCACCTTGTCCAGCCATTCCATCGCGCGCGCGGCGGCTTCCCTTTTCGCCACGTCCTGCAACTGCAAGGGCAGCATCACGTTTTCCAGCGCGTTCAGGACGGGCACGAGGTTGAAATTCTGGAAGACAAAGCCGATCTTGCGGTTGCGCCGGTCGGACAGCGCGTCGTCGGAAAGCGCCGCGACCGCCTCGCCGTCGAACACGATGCTCCCCGCGTCCGGCGCGTCAATCAGTCCCAGCATGTTCATCAGCGTCGACTTGCCGCTGCCCGAAGGCCCCCAGATGGCGAGGAATTCCCCTGGCATGATTTCGAGATCGATGCCGCGCAGCGCGTGAATACGGGTCTGCCCCAGCATGAAGACGCGCTCGATGCCGGTAAGGACAAAAAGAGGCCGGGAAGAATCCATATTGGAAGATTGGGATGGATTTTATGTGTCGGATGATAGCGAAGATCATGGGGCAAGCCAAGGCTGGGGCATCAAATTCTGCGTAGCTGAAGGGCGGTAGCGATGTAGTCGGGATTGTGCGCGGCGGTTTCGAGTTTTCCGGGCAGGCGGATGGAACGGAATTTGTCGGCCCGCAGGAGGTTCAATGCGGCGCGAAAGAGGAAGGAGAAGTTCTGCGCCGCATGACGTAGCCGGACGAGACGGGCGTCCTCGCCAAAGGTAAGGTACAGGCGCCCGTGCAAACCATTCTCGATGCCCCGGCGCGTGCGCGGCGCACAGGATGCGCGGGCCTCTCGGCGGGCAGGGAACGGATGAAACAGCGTTTTTCGCTTTGCCGCCGCCCGTTGATTTCCCGTGTCGATTCGATAGAGGCTACCGAGGCAAGGTTTGCCCAAGGCACTTTGAGGCCGATCAATTCAAGCCAGTCCAGATTGCCCGCCGCGATGCAACGCCGCGTCCCGATCCGGCCATGTCCCTTGTCCAGTGTCGTGTGCCGGGATACTTCCCGCCTCAAGCAGCCCGGCGCTTCCAAGGCCGAGAAGAAATCCCGCAGGGCGCCTTGCCATCGATGGCGATCGCGCGCCCATTCACTGCCGGATACAGCGCGCTCATCCACGCATCCAAGGCTTTCCAGCTCCAGCGGCGAGATGGATTCAAACAGGCAACGGATTGCATCGTGACCGGGTATTCCGTTCTCCAGCCGCAAATAGCCCCGTAACCACGCCTCGCGCTTACGGCCCCAATCCTCGATATCGTCCCAGCCCAGGGCGACCGAGATCACCGCGCAAAGCGACATTGCCACAATGTCCAGCAGACCGCTCGCCGTTCGCCACCAACAGCAAATCGAAACCAGACAAGGTTTCAGGCACGCTACCGCCATGCTGTTTCACGAGCGGCAGGCGCGAAAAATTGAATCGAGTCGTCCATGCTGCGACAGCGGTTGCGGCCTAACGCCTGAATTAAGCCGCGCCGTGAAGCGGCGTCGGCTTGAATGAATTGTTAGGGCTCACTTACGGCCCCCAATAGTCGAAGTTGAACACAACGCCTTCCGGAATGACAAAGGTGATGGTGCCCCCGTAGCACTCAATCACATGCTCACCAAGAGAGATAGGTCTTGGGGTACCCACTGGAGCATCCCAGGCTTGGCCGTCAACTTTGATGGGGCAGCCATTATGGTCGTCGGTAATCGCCAAGTATGCTTTCCCGTCAGGGCTATCCGTCAGATGTCCGCGAAGATGACCATCGTCGCTACAGCCGGCGAGCGATAATACAAAGCAGGCCAACAACGCACGACAGAATTTCATGTGAGACCTAACACTTGAGAAGCTGTTTTAAAAATTTGGTATAGAAACTGCTTGAGGCGGTCATGACAAATGAACTGGAGGAGGCGATGTACCCAAGTGATCTGACGGAAGCGCAATGGAAGCTTTTGGCGC
>JAIRMN010000200.1 GCA_031258715.1 Zoogloeaceae bacterium | reverse complement strand
GTCATTAGGGGCAAGCCGTAAAGCCTGCTCGTAATCCGCGCGGGCGCCGGCATAATCGCCTTTCATGTAATACGCATCGCCGCGGCTGGCATACGCCCGCGCATGCTTGGGGTCACGTTTAAGGGTTTCGGTATGATTCACAATGGCGAGGTCGTACTCGCCTATAGCGAAATATGTTATCCCGCGGAGAAAATATCCCGTGGCTCCTGCCAATTTCGTATCGATAGCCTTTGTGTAGTCAGCCAGTGCACGGTCATATTCTTTTTTTAGATGATATGCACGGCCGCGGCCCAAATAGGCATTGATGGGATTCCTGTAAAATACATTATCCGATTGAGCAGCAATAGTAATAGCCTGATTAAAGTCCGCTATGGCGAGGTCATAATCGCTAATGTTGGTATACACCCAGCCGCGGTTGATATATACAAACACATTATCGGGATCATGGATAATAGCCTGGGTGTAGTCCTCAATGGCGGTATTGTAGTCGCCTTTCCGGCTATACGCATTGCCGCGTCCGGTATACGCAGAGGCGGATATCGGGTTAAGCCTGATTGCCTGGGTGTAGTCTTCAATGGCGCGGTCGTACTCGCCCTTGTCATAATACTTGTTGCCGCGCCAGTTCGATCGACTGATGATAGATGGCCTCGCCCAGTTCATCCGGCAAGGTTTCGGAAATAATCAAGGGTGTCCTAGCTTCGTCGATCAGCACGCTGTCAGCTTCGTCCACGATCGCCATGTGCAGGCCGCGCAGGATCGGATGAGGCGCCAAATGCGCGTCCCGCAGGCGGCGCAGCTTCGCTTGCGCGGCGGAGAGACTGCCCAGCGCGATGCGGTCTTTCAGGTAATCGAAGGTCAACTCCTTGTTCGACACATAGACCACATCGCAAGCATATTGCCGTTGCCGTTCGTCGATGGGCATCCCCTGTTGGACGCAGCCGACGGAAAGTCCGAAAAAGCGATACAACGGCGCGTTGCTTTCAGCGTCGCGTCCGGCCAGATAGTCGTTGACCGTCACCACATGCACCGCCGCGCCGGTTGCCGCCACCGTGCAGGCGCTCAAGGTCGCGGCAAGCGTCTTGCCTTCGCCGGTCGCCATCTCGGCAACCTTGCCACGCAGCAAGGCCCAGCCCGCGATGATTTGCACGTCGTGATGCCGCATTCCCAAGACGCGGCGTGACGCTTCGCGCACCCGCGCGAACGCCTGTGCCGCCAGATCGTCGCGCAGACCGCGCGTTTGCATGCGCGCCACGACTTCGCGCATCGTGGCGCGCAAGGCGGCATCGTCCAGATCATGAACACGCGCTTCCAAGGCATTGACTTGCCGCGCGAATTTCCCGGAGGCGTAAACAGCGGGATCGGGCAGACGCGATACGCACACGCGCAGCCATTCCTCGACACTGTGCGCGGGCTTGTCGTCGCGTTCGGGATAGACGCCATCCGCCAGTTCGATGGCGCGTCTTGCAAGCAGCGCCCGGATGTCAGACACCAAAACGCCCCAGGAAAAGTTGCCGCAAACGGCGCAGCCCCTGCCAAGCCAGGGGTTCCCAGCCGTGCTCGAAGCGCACATAGACCCGCTCGCCGAAAGCGGCGGGCGGCATGTCTTCCGGCAAGGCCAGATCGAGCATGAAGACCCGTTCCGTCGTCCTGACGCCATTGGGATCGTCGGGACGGACGGGAATCCGTCCGCCGCCCGGCAAGCCCAACGCCGGCGTCGGCAGTTCGTCGACCGCGCCCGCCGGAGAGCGCGCCTCGGTCACTGTCCGGCTTTCCTCCAGGCGATCCGCGAAACGCATCCTCGCGCCGCGAAAGCGCGTCCGCACCAGATGCACATCTTCCTGCGGGATGACGACGCGCGCGACCAGCGCGTCCTTGGCCAGCACGTAGCCGATCGATTCGCCTTTCCGGAAATACCGTCCGGGCATGTTTTGCGCCTCTTCCGCCGCCAGGACGCCATTCGTTTGCGCCACGCCCAACAACCGGGCGGAACGTTCCTCGAGCCGCGCCAGGATTTCCTCTTCCTGTCGCAATTGTCGCTCCAGTATCTGCGCCTTGGCCGGATCGGAAAACCGTTCCGCCAGATATTTTGCCTGGGCTTCGTCCACCCTAGCGCGCGCCACCTCGACTTCGGTGAAGAGCATCGGCGCTTCCAGTTCAAAGAGGATTTCCCCCTTTTCCACCGCTTGTCCCGGCGCTCCATGCCAACGTACAAAAAACCCGTTTTCTCCCGCGCGCAGCATTGCCTGATCGGGGAGCCAGATGACCCCTTCCGCCTGGGTGCGCAGGGGAAGCGGCAAAGCGAAGGCAAGGAATAAGACGAGCGCGAGCAGCGCCATCGAAAGACGGATGGCTTCCTTCCTCCGCCGTTGCAGCGCGCCGCTTCGGGTGACGTGCCGCCAGGCTTTCCAGAGCGGCGTTCCGATCAGCGTGACCGTTCCCCAGAGGGCAAACAACACCCCGAAAATGAAGAATTCTCCCGCCACGAAGAGGATAATCGACACCAGCACGAACATCCGGTAACACCAGGCCAACGGCATGTAGGCGACCAGCCAGCGTTTTTCGGCGGGGGTTTCCTGTGGCGCTTTCGTATCCATCGCGCCGAACACGTAGCGATCCCACAGGTAAGTCAGGTATTTTTGCCCGCGTTGCGCCAGGTTGGGCATTTCGATCAGGTCGCACAACATGTAATAGCCGTCGTAGCGCAGGAGCGGATTGCCGTTGACAATCAGGGTGGAAATCCCGGCAATGAACATGACGTTCCAGGCAATCGCCCGCGTCAGGCCGGGTTCGACCGAGAGCCAGACATGAAGCGCGAGCGCGGCGACGAAGAGTTCCGTCAGCATGCCCGCCGCCGCCACGACCATGCGCCGCCAACGGGAAGGAAAGGAAGAGGCCGCGGAGGCATTCACATAGGGAATCGGCGCGAAGACGAGAAACATCACGCCCATCTCGTGCACCGCGCCGCCCCAGACCCGGACGGCGAATCCATGTCCCAGTTCGTGCAGCAGTTTCACAACGGGAAAGACGCAGGCCAGCACCAGCAGATTGCCGGCGGAAAGCGCCCGATCCGACAGGTTGTCCGTCAGTTCGCCCCAGTGCCGGAAGGCCAGCGCGATGGCGGGCAATACCACGATGAGCCAGAGGATCATGCCCGCGCGCCCAAAACACCAGGCGAAGCGCGGCGACCAGCTTGCCAGAAAGCGATCCGGGTCGAGCAGGGGCAGCTTGACGCTCATCGGATTCATGAAGGTTTGCTTCCAGACACTTCGGCGTTTCTTCCGGTAACGCTCGAAAAGCGCCGCGGAATCGGGGGTCGCGTCGACCTGCAAGAGGTCGGCGGCGGAAAGCTGCACCAGGATATCCACCACCTCGTCCTGGGTGCAGGCGTCCCCAACCCCGCTGGCATTGGCTTCTTCCCAAAGCGCCTGGACGCTGCGCTTTCCATCCATGCGGCACACAAAGGCGTAAGCAGCGGGCGTGAGCCGGTAATGGCGGCCACCGCTTTGATCCTGCGCCACGTGCCATACCTGCCCACGATAGACGTGACGTTCGATGCGCACCTGCGGCACGAGGCCGGGCTTCAATTCCGCCACGCTATGCCAGGAAGGACTGAAGAGGCGCGTCATACCATCATCATGGCAGCCAGGTCCAGAGGATGAGCCGCAACCAGTTGGTAAAGCCATGCGTCAGCACCCACCAGAGGGAATGGCGACCCGCTTCGATCTTGCCCACCCCTTCCATGCCGGGACGCAACCGGGGCGAGGCATCGGACAGGGTAGCCTCGACCCGGAAAAAATTGGCGCCATCCTCTGCCGTGGCAACCGGCGTTACTTTCGCCACCGTGAAATCCATCGGCTCTCCGGCAATGCCGGTGATGACCAGGCGTCCGGATTGACCGATCTGGACATGGCGAATCTCGCGTTCATCGACCTGGAGAATGACGCGGTAACTAGAAAGCGGCGCGACTTCGAAGAGTTTTTGGCCCATCTCGACTGGCGCGCCGATCTGCTGGCTCAAATCGCCAAAGACCACCAGGCCATCGAACGGCGCGGTCAGTTTCGAACGCGCGATCTTTTCCGTCACCAGGGCCAATTGGGCGCTTGCCTGACGCAGTTGCGCCTCCAGCACCTGGATAGCGACGAGATCGTGATTCGCCATGGCCTCGCGCAGGCGGTTTTCGTATTGATCGCGTTCGCTCGACCAGCGCGCCTCCTCGATGCGCAGTTCCCGGTCGTCCAGTTGCGCCAGCAATTGCGCCGCCTTTACCGTATCCCCTGCCCGCGCGCGCGCCGCGCCGATGAATCCCTCGAACGGCGCGGCCACGACGCGCTGGACTTCGCCCTCGATCACCGTCCTGGCCGAAACCCGGTAATCGACCGGCGTCAGGATCATCGCCGCCGTCAGGAAGAGCAGCAAGGCCGTCACCGCCTTCCAGGTCAGGTGGCGCGGCCCAAAGAGTTTGACGAGCACGCCGTGGAGATCGTGGTAGAGACGCCGGAATACGCCGCGCTCCGCCGCCTGCCGCTGTTCGACGATCGGCGCCGCCAGGGCGCCGAAACCCTCCAGCCAGACGAGATCACCCGCGTCAAAGGTCTTTCCCTCTTCCTGGGCCAGGGTGACGATGCCGACACAGCGGGCGCCGACCGCCAGGGGAAAGGAGAGAACCGAACCGGCATTGGCGACGGCGCGCAAGGCGTCATGCTTCGGCGCGGGTTCCAGGGTTCCGTCCGGCGCTGGCAAACGGATGACGGCATGCGCGTCAAAGGCTTCGTTCATCGCCGCTTCACAGGCGAGGACGAGCGGCGCGCGCCGCTCGAATGTCGCGGCATCCGACAGGACCGTCAGCCTCACCGTCAATTCTTCCGCCAGGCCGATGGCCACCCGCGCGCAGTCGAAATGCTGGCGCAGGACATGCGCGACTTCAAAGAGCGCCTGCCGCAAGCGGGCATGGCGCAACAGCGCCGCCGCCGCCTCCAGCACCGAACCCAGGCGCTTTTGCGCGCAAAGCGCCTCGGAACGCGCGCGTTCATGCAGAAGATCGACGAGCCAGGCGCTACCCCAACAGATCACGCGCAAGGCCGCGTCCACGTCTTCTGCCGTCGCGTCGATTTCAAGCGCGACCATCCCCGCCACCCGTTCCCCAATGACAAGCGGCCAGGCAATGTGAGCGGCCGCGGGCGGCGCGGATACTGATTTTATGACGCTATGCCGTTCCTTCAATGCCGATTCGATGACCGGCCCCAGCCGTCCCAGTTCCGGGCCGGCTTCCGGCCATGCGGCCACGGGCGTGAAGGTTTGATCCGTGGGATTCTCGATCAGGATGGCCGCTACCCGCACCTCCCGCAACTGGGCGCAGACGATCGCAAGCCAGGACTGAAAGCGCGTCCCGGAAGAATCCGCCCGAAGAAACGCTTCCCACGCCGCCGCATTCGGAGAAATGTCCAGAGGAATTCCGGGCGAGATCATTTTCCTTGCGCGATACCCGCCAATTCGGTTTCCCGCTCAAAAACCAGCAAGGCGTCGATTGCGGCGACATCTTCCTCCGACAACGCGCCCACTGACGCCTTGAGGCGGATGCGCGCCACGATCTGGTCATAGCGCGCCTTCTGCAAATCCCGTTCTCCGGCATGCAATTGCTGTTCGGCGCGCAAGATTTCAATCCCGGTATTCAAGCCCAGCTCCTCTCCCTTTCGGGATTGGGCAAGCAACAAACGCACGGCGCGAATGGCCTGATGCCCCGCCTGGACGCGCGCCGTGCCGCTCTGCCACAAGAACCATGCCTGCTTGATTTCCAGGGTAGCGGCGCGGCGGGCGGCCTCCATTTCCAGGCGCGCCTTTTCCTTTTGCGCGACGGCTTCCCTGACCTTGGCCGATTGCGTTCCCCCGGAAAAAATGGGAACGTTCAATTGCAATCCGATGCTGCCCTGTTTGATGTCATACCCCTCCTGCCCCGGAAAACCGCCCACCTGCTGGCTGTTCTTGCCATAGCTCGCCACAAGGTCGAGGGTGGGGTAATGTCCCGCGCGTTGCTTGTCGACTTCGGCGGCGGCGGCTTCAAAAGCGCGGATTGCCGCGAGAAGGCCGGGATTGCCGCCCTCGATGCCCGATAGCCAGTTTTCCAGCGTCTCCTTCGGGGAAAAGCTCAATTCCGCCACCTCGCGCAACCAAGGCGCGGCAAAACTCCCCAGCGGCCCGGAGAGTTGTTCCAGCGCCGCCTGTTTTAACTGCGCCTCGGCCTGCGCCGTAATTTTGTCCGAGAGCGCCTGATCCAGCTTGGCGCGCGCCTCTTCCACTTCGACCAGGCTCATGTCGCCCAGTTCCTCGCCTCGCGCGAGCGTCTTCCATTCCAGTTCATAGGCCGCCGCCTGCCGCTCCGTGAAAACCACCGCGTCACGCGCCGCCAGAAAATCGAACCAGGATGCCGCCAGCCTGGAAAACAGAAGCTGTTCCGCGCCCGTCAGCGCGTGCCGCGCCTGCTCCGCCACACGCTTGGCCTGCCGCCAGCCCACTATGTTCTCGTAACGCCAGAGCGGTTGCGTCAGGCTGATCTGCGCCGAATTGTTGTTGTAGCGATCCTTTTCTTCAGGGACGAGGGAGGAGCGGGTTTCGTAATCGCGATCATTGGCGTGCGTGCTCCCCGTTACGCTGATTTGCGGCAACATCGTCCCGAATGCCTGCCCTACCCGCGCGTCGGCAACCTCCACATCCGCCCGCGCGGACAGATAGCCCGGCTCGCCGCTCCGGGCGCGCTCCAGCAAGCTGGAAAAGGTCAGGGTCTCACCCCGCGCACAGGTAATGAATACAGTATAAATACCAGCAAGGACGACTCCTCTGGCACACGCGAAACAACATTTCCGCCACGCCAAACCGCGTAGCACTGAAATTTCATGATACATGAATATCCTTTGATGATAACGCCTGATGTATGGTATTCGCGCCACCCGGCAAACGCCAGAAAAGCGCGGCATTCGCCGTTCCCGTCATGGCAAAAGGCACCCCACGCCAGCGGGGTTCCCGCTACGGCAGATTCCCCGCATGGCAAACATCGGGTCAATGCCGGATTTGCTCGTCTGACTGGAGCGCCATGATCTCGGATTGGGAAAGACCGGTATCCTCCATGATTTCTTCCATCGGACGACCACGCCGCAGCATTCTCCGGGCTATGACAGACAACGCTTCTTCCCGACCCTTTTCCAGCCCCTTTTCCAGTCCCCTTTCCAGCCCTTCCTTCCTGGCCATGCGTTCGGCGGCGGCAATGTCACGGCGCAGCTTTTCTCTGGACTCCGCGATCATTCGCGCTTCTTCGTCTTCCGATAGCGCCATCAGTCTGGCGACCGCCTTTTCCATCTGTGGATTCGTTTGTCTCAACATCGTCAATTC
>JAIRMN010000177.1 GCA_031258715.1 Zoogloeaceae bacterium | reverse complement strand
AACCAGGAAGATGAGGATGAGCTACGACCAGATGAAGTTGGAAATAGGATAAGCCGCCCAAGGCGGCTCACGGTTTCATGGGCGCCTTTGAGGCGCTCACCAGCCAAGCCACCGGCTTTGCCGGTGGTATTTGACTTTCCCTCAGGCGGATTCGTTCCCCCGTATATTGGATTTGCTTTCGGTGCTTCACAATGACGAGCTTACGCGAAGCGAGGTTACACTGAAATATGAATTTGATCCGCGTCAAACAGATTATTATGTTTCAGCCTGCGAATACCTTGGGTTTGTTGAACGATTCGCAACAGCAGATTGTGAGCGCGGATATAGATTGACGGCGGACGCAAAACGGATAATGTCATTACCCTACAAGGAAAAACATTTGGCTCTAATACGGAAAACACTCGAAAAGCCCGTGTTCATCGGGCATTTGAGATTTTTGTAAAAGAAAGTTCGCAGCCTGACAAAAGAAAAATATGCCAGATTATGCAAGAGGCTAATTTCCAAAGACAGATCAATGCGACGACGATAGACAGGCGTTCGTCAACTGTAAGCGGTTGGCTTGATTGGATGTTTCGCCTTGCTACGGCAGAATAGACGACAAATTATGTGTTTAAAACCGACTTTTCCATGTAGCGTTTTCCAGAGACTGGAGATTGGGCGATGCACGATGTGAAACATACGCGGCAACTGGTCTTCGCATGTCCATGTCCCGCGCGTTCTGCTTTTGCGCTACTCTGCGGATGATGCGGCGAGAGTGGCAGGCGCTGGGACATGCCGCGCCCATCGCCCATCTATGGCAACGATAGGGCGCACAAGGCTTTCGAGATTTTTACTGGACGCATCGCGGGCCATCGGGGAAGCCGGACGCCTGCCGCGGGCATTCAAGGATGAAATGTCGCGGGCAACAGACACGGGAAGCGCTGGCGCCCAGGCATGAAGAACGCTTCCGCGAAGGGTATCTGAAACCCGCCATCGAGGCGGCCATGGTCGAAATGACGCTTCCTGGCAAGCCGCAAGGCAGGCTTCAACGCCATCGTCCGGCCAAAAGAAACCATGTGAAAATAGCGTTGGCAGCCCAGCTTCGGGGGCGCGCCAGAAAAGCAAAAGGCCCGTCGCGTGACGGGCCAGGCGCCTGACTTCATTGGTCGGGGCGGCGGGATTCGAACTCGCGACCCCTTGCACCCCATGCAAGTGCGCTACCAGACTGCGCCACGCCCCGACACAAGGGCGCGAGTATATAAGGTTGCCTTGCCGCCCGCAAATTTTTTTGGTTCCCGGATCCGGACGGATGCCCGGTCAGGCCGGGAATTGCGGGTATTGCGGCAGGGGATGGGTAGCGTGGAGGCGTTGGTAGACGCGGGAAAGGCGGTCGACCTTGAGCGTGCTGCCGCGTTCCAGCGCCTGTTTCATGGTGTCCAGCACCATGTCGTAGAGGCGGCAGACGCCTTCTTCGCTCTGCAACAGGGTGTTGCCCAGTTCGGCGGCGACGATGGGAGGAAGGTGTTCGTGTTCGGCGATGGCGTCGATTTCGCTGTCGTCCAGGCCGCAGAAGTCGAGACAGTCCGTGAGGGAAAGCATGGCGTTTCTCCTTTGCGCGCGCTGGACGGGGCGAAGTGCGCGCGTTTGGCGGAAATTGTGGCGTCCGCCTGGAATCCAGGAAAGACGCGGAAGGGATTCGGCCTTGTGCTCGTTATAGGTGAAGAATCGCTCTTTTTATAAGCCGGGATCGGCAAAAAAGCAAATTTTGAACAGATGCAGGGACAGAAGACAGAAAAGTTACCGGCGCTCCACGCTGTGGCGCGGGTTGTTATAATCCACGCCAATCTTGTCCGCGTCCAAAGGTGGGAATTCGCTTTCGTTCGATTCGTTTCGCGGGAAAAGACTGGCGTGGCCTGGTTTTTCCCGAACAAGGGCGACCGCGCGTTAACCGCATAACCTCATGACATCCACGAAAAAACCCGTCCACAACCGTGTCCTTGAACTGGCGGCGCGCACCCTGCGTATCGAGGCGGCGGCAGTCAACGCCCTGATTCCGCGTCTTGATGCCGCCTTTGTCCGCGCCGTGGAACTGGTGATGGCGGGGACGGGGCGGGTCATCGTCAGTGGCATGGGCAAGTCCGGGCATGTCGCGCGCAAGCTGGCCGCCACCCTTGCCAGCACCGGAACGCCCGCCTATTTCGTGCATCCCGGCGAAGCCAGTCACGGCGATCTGGGCATGGTGCAGGGATGCGATATTTTCCTGGCGCTCTCCAACTCCGGCGAAACCGAGGAACTCTTGCGCATCCTGCCCGCTGTGCGCCGCCAGGGCGCGAAGCTCATCGCCATGACCGGCAATCCGGCCTCGACCCTGGCGCGCGCGGCGGACGTGCATCTCGACGCCAGCGTCGCGGAAGAAGCCTGTCCGCTGAATCTCGCGCCCACCGCCAGCACCACTGCCGCGCTGGCCTTGGGCGACGCGCTCGCCGTGGCGCTTCTGGACGCGCGCGGCTTCAGCCCCGAAGACTTTGCCCGATCGCATCCCGGCGGCGCCTTGGGACGCAGGCTGCTGACCTATGTGCGCGACGTCATGCACACGGCGGCAAGCGTTCCCGCCGTCTCCCCGGACGCGCCGCTTACCGAGGCGATCCTGGCGATCAGCAAGGGCGGGCTGGGCATGACGGCGATTGTCGACGCGGATGGCCTGATCCTGGGCATCTTCACCGATGGCGATTTGCGCCGTGCCATTGAGTGGGGCGTGGATCTGCACAAGGCGCGCATCGGTCCGCTGATGCACGCCAATCCTTACCGCATCGCGCCGGAAAAACTGGCAGTGGAGGCGGTGGCGATCATGGAGTGCCGCCGCGTCAATCAAATCTTGGTCGCCGACGCCGACGGGCGGCTCCTGGGCGCGCTCAACATGCACGACCTCTTTGCCGCCAAGGTGATTTGATGACGGAAAAAATCCACCACCACGCCGCCAGAATCAAGCTCATGGCCTTCGATGTCGATGGCGTGATGACCGACGGGCGGCTCTATTACACCGACGCCGGACAGGAAATCAAGGCCTTCAACACACTGGACGGCCAGGGACTGCGCTTTCTGCAGCAGGCGGGCATCGACCTGGCCATCATTACCGGGCGCGTTTCCGGCGCGGTGACGGCAAGGGCGCGGGAACTGGGGATCTTCCATCTCTTTCAGGGCGTTTCCGACAAACTCGCCGCCATGAGCGCGCTCCTCTCCCGGTTGAATCTTCCTTGGGCAAACGCGGGCTACATGGGCGACGACGCAATCGACCTGCCCGCGCTGCGCGCCGTCGGCTTTGCCGCCGCGCCCGTCAACGCGCATCGGCGGGTATTGGCGGAGGCGGGTTTCGTCACCGTGGCCAAAGGCGGCGAAGGCGCGGTGCGCGAAGTCTGCGACTTCATCCTGGCGGCGCGGGAAGGGCGCGAACAGCCATGATCCAGAAACTGAACGTCGCCAGCCTCTTGCCGCTCCTGGCGTTGATCGGCATCGCCGCGCTGACCTTCTGGCTGAAGGAAAGCGCCAGTCCGCCACCGGCGCGGATGGATGAAGCCCAGCGCCACAGCCCGGACGCCACAGCCGAAAATTTCGTCGTCCTGCGCTTCGACGCCAACGGCGACCTGCGCTATCGGCTCGTCGCCGACGCCATGACGCATTACCCGGACGACGACAGCAGCCACGTCGAAATGCCGCGCCTGACCTCGTATCGCCCCAAATCCCCCGAAATCACCCTGAGCGGCAAGTCGGCGATCATCACCGAACAAGGCAAGCGGGTGCTGGTGCGGGAAGACGTGGCGCTGACGCGCGCGGCTTCTGCCGGCAATCCCGCGCTGGTTGTCCGCACGCCGGAGCTTGTCGTGCTGCCGGACGAGGGCAGGGCATTCAACCAGCATCCGGTGCGGATTACCCAAGGCGAAAACTGGCTGACCGGCGTGGGGCTGCAAATGGACAACAACCAGTCTACCTTCGCGCTGCGGAGCCATGTGCGCGGCGAATACCTGCGCAAGGCAAAACCCAGTGACCCGCGCTGATTTCCGGAAAAATCCCATGTCCCGTCCCAACTGTCTTCCCTTCATTTTCCTGCTGCTCGCCAGTCCCGTTTTTGCCGAAAAAGCCGACCGCGACAAACCCATCGCCCTGGAAGCCGGCCGCATCGCCATCGACGATCTCAAAGGGGTGCAGACGCTGGAAGGCAACGTGGTGCTGACCCAGGGGACGCTGACGATCCGTTCCGATAAAATCGTGGTGACGGAAGACGCGGCGGGTTTCCGGCGCGGCGTTGCCTTTGCCGGGCCGGACGGACTGGCGCGCTTCAGGCAGAAGCGTGAAGGGCGCGACGAATGGATGGAAGGCGAGGCCGAACGCATCGAATACGATACGCGTACGGAAGTGGCCGAATTCTTCCATCGCGCCTGGGTGAAAAGCGGCGCGGATCAGTTGCGCGGCGACTACATCTGGTACGACGCCATTTCCGAACGCTATCTGGCGACGGCGGGCGAACGTCACGCCGGAGACGCCGCGCCGCCGCGCGTCCAGGTCTTCATCCAGCCCAGGAGTAAATCCGCGCCGGAAGACGCAAACACGACCGCGCCCGTGCCCCCGGAAATCTTGCAACTCGACTCCCCATCCGCGCCGATTACGCCGAAATCCCCGTAAACAGAGGCTTTCAGGGCGCGGACATGCCTTTGCGCACAAGAAGATGACAAGGGTTGACATTGGTGAAACAAGTCCTATAATCCTGCAAATGTTGCATTGCAACATTAACCCGGTTTTATGTGTTTTCTGAACATTTTCAAGGAGTTTTACACCATGACCGCATCACCCGAACAATTCGTCGCCAGCAGCCGCGCTGCTATCGATTCCCTGCTTTCCCTGTCCACCATTGCCCTGGATTCCGCCGAGCGCGTTGCCGCGCTGAACCTCAACACGGTGCGTTCCGTGCTGGAAGATTCCGTGGCCAATGCCCAAGCCGTCATTGGCGTCAAAGATCCGCAGGAAGTCCTGTCCCTGCAAGCCTCCCTGGCGCAACCCAGCGTGGAAAAGGCCGTGGCCTACACCCGCAGCGTCTATGAAATCACCGACCTGACCAAGGACGCGCTGGTCAAGCAACTGACCACCGCCTTCACCGACTGGCAAAAGCAATCCACGCAACTGGCGGAAAAGCTGAGCAAGTCCGCGCCGGTGGGTTCTGATGTTGCCGTGGCCGCCGTGCGTTCCGCCATTGCCGCCACCAACTCCGCCTTTGACAGCCTGAACAAGGCCGCCAAGCAGGTTTCCGAAATCGCGGAAGCCAATGTCGCCGCCGCCACCAACGCCACGGTCAAGGCGGTGGGCGCAACGGTTGCCGCCACGCCCAAGAAGAAGTAATTTTTCTTCCGCACCGATTTTCCCCGTCATATCCCGCAAGGGCGTATGGCGGGGAATCGTTCCATTCATGATCCACAAGAGAGATCGATATGAACACTCCCAATTTCGAGCAACTGAGCGTAGTCCAGAAAATCGGCGCGGACGCCCTGTTGCCTCTGATCCGTTCCACCTGCAATGGCGCGGAACGCCTGACGGCGATCAATGTGGCGGCAGCCCGTGATTTTTTGAGTGACGTCGTGACCAGCGCCCGGCAGGTACTGGCCATCCGGGAGGCTTCCGAATTCCCGCGCGTCAATGTCAGTTTGCTCCAGCCGCTCCTGGAAAAGAGCATGAATTACGTCCGCGACCTCTACGAAGTGGCGACCGCTTTCCAGAAGGACGTCACCGCCATCGCCGAAGGCCAGTATGAGCAGATTTCCCGAAACGCCGTCGTTACGCTGGACAAGACCAGCGCCGCGCCCGGCAGCGATGTCGTCGCCGCGACCGTGAAGACCTTCCTGGACGCTTCCAGCGGCTTCTTCGATCAAATCAACGCCTTTTCGCAACAGGCCAACGCCATCACGGAAGCCAACCTCAAGGCAATCTCCGCCACCACCCAGGCCGCTGCGGCGGCAACCCGGAAAAGTCCCAAGAAGTAATCTCGCTTTCCGCCACCCCCAAAAACCTGACGCGCCAACCGCCGTCAGGTTTTTTTCAGGGATCGGGGAGACAGAGGACAGAAAAGTTATCGGCGCTTTGCGCCGCTTGTTACGCATCTGGATTGCTTCGTCGCTTCGCGCCTGGGAATGGCGAGGGGCGCGCGTTTCAGGTCGCGCTGCGCTGGAGAATAACGCGCCTCTCTCGTCAAAAGCGAGCGTAGCGAAGCAATCCAGACGGCCTTTATTCGGTAGCTTCGGCGTTTCCGATGGCGCATTTGTCGTAGGGATTACGCTTGCAGGCTGCAAAGCCGTATCGCCGCGCGCCTTGCAATGGACGAAGGCCGGGGTGTGGCTTTTCTGTCTCCTGTATCCTGACGTCACAGCGGCGGCAGGGCGAAATAGAGCATGGCGCGCAGGCCGTCGTTGAACATCTGTTCCAGCGGCACCGCGAGGTAGTGGCTCATGACGCTGATGCTGATGAAGCCTAGGGAGAGCGTGACGGGAAAGCCGATGGCGAAGAGGTGCAATTGCGGCGCGACGCGGTTCAGCACGCCCAGCGCCAGGTTGGTCATCATCATGATGACGACGACCGGCAGCGCCAGCAGGAGTCCCACGGAAAAAATCCGTCCGCCCATCTTCGCCAGAAGCTCCCAGCTCGAAGCCGCCAGCGGCGTGGCGCTCACTGGAATGGCGGTAAAACTTTGCGCCAGCACGGAAAAATAAATCAGGTGTCCATTCAGGGCGAAAAACAGCAAGGTGGCAATCAGGGTCATGAAATTGGAAAGCACCGAGGTCTGCGAGGTATTCTGCGGGTCATAAAAGTTGGCAAAACCCAACCCCATCTGGAAGGCGATGACCGCCGAACCCATGTCGATGGCGGAAAAAATGATCCGCATGGAAAAGCCCATACCGATGCCGATCAGGATTTGCTGCGCCATGATCCATAACCCCACGCCGGACGCGGGCGTGACGGCGGGCATGGGCGGCAGGATGGGGATGATGGCGAAGGTCAGCGACACGCCCAGTATCAGGCGCACCCGCCGGGGCATGGCGGCGTTGCTCAGGAAGGGCGCGGTCGCCGCGACCGCGAGAATGCGCGTCAGCGGATAAACTACGCTGAGTATCCAGGCTTCCAGTTGCGCCGAAGTGAGGCTGATCAAGGCTGCTGCTATCCAATGAAGCCGGGGATGTTTTCCAACATGCGGCGCATGAAGTCGAGTATGGTCTGCAACATCCACGGGCCGGCCAGGATTAGCATTATGAACACGGCGACCAGCTTGGGAATGAAGGACAACGTGGCTTCGTTGATCTGCGTCGCCGCTTGGAAGAAACTCACCAGCAACCCCACGGCCAGCGCGACCAGCAACAATGGCCCGGCCAGCATGAGGGCGGCCTCGATGGCCTGGCGGCCAATCTCCATGACGGTGTCGATATTCATGTGGCAAAACTTTTCACCAGCGAACCGATCAGCAACTGCCAGCCGTCCACCAGCACGAACAGCATGATCTTGAAGGGCAGCGACACCATGACCGGCGACATCATCATCATCCCCATCGACATCAGGAGGCTCGCCACCACCATGTCGATGACCAGAAAAGGAATGTACACCACAAAGCCAATCTGGAAGGCGGTCTTCAGCTCGCTGCACACGTAGGCCGGAATCAGCACCCGCATCGGCGTGTCTTCCGGCTTTTCCAGGCGTTCGATGTTGGCCAGGCGCACGAACAGCGCCAGATCCGATTCGCGCGTCTGCTTCAGCATGAAGGCCTTGACCGGCACACTGGCGCGATCCGCCGCTTCCATCACGTCGATGCGGTTTTCCGAAAGCGGCAGATAGGCTTCGTTATAGACGCGATCCGCCACCGGCGCCATGATGAAAAAAGTGAGGAACAGGGCCAGGCCGACCAACACCTGTGTCGGCGGCGCGGTCTGTGTGCCCAGGGCGTGGCGCAGCAGGGAAAAGACGATGATGATGCGGGTGAAGCAGGTCATCATCAGGAGGGTCGCGGGGATGAAGGTAAGCGCCGTCAGGACGAGCAGCGTCTGGATGGTGAGCGTGTAGGTGGTGCCGCCATCCGGGGTGGGCGTGGCGCTGAAGGCGGGAATGCCGCCCGCCGCCTGCGCTAGGGCAAGGCAGGGCAAGGCGCACAGGAAAAGCCCCAGTAAGGGACGCAAAAAGCGATTATTTTTCATCGGAACGCGGCTTGGTGAATTTTTGCAATACCTGCGTAAAACCCTGCGCTAGTGGATGCGGCGGCGCGTTCTGCGCGTCTTTCAGATGGGCTTCGCTTTTGGGCATGCGGTGCAGGGTGCGGATTTGCCCCGGCACGATGCCCACCACCAACAGGGTTTCGCCGACGTCCACCAACACGATGCGCTCGCGCGGTCCCAGGGCGATGCCGCCCAGGAGTCTCAGTCCACCCTGCCCAAAGCCCTTGCCGCCCAGGACTTTGCGTCCCAAAAAGGCGAGAAGAAAGAGCAGGCCGACGATGAACGCCAACGCCAAAAAAGCTTGGAAAAAGCTCGCTGATGGCACATTCGCCCCGGTTTCAGCCGCTTGCGAGAACCTCGAGAAGACAAGGAGCAAAAGAAGGATGGCGCGCATGAGAAATGGTATGGAAAAAGAGCGCCTATCTTACATCAGGGAGAGACGCTCGGCATTGCGGCAAAGCGCGGTCAGGAGACAGAGGAAGTTACCGGCGCTTTGCGCTGTGGGTTAGGCATCTGGATTGCTTCGTCACTTTTGCTTCGTCACTTCGTTCCTCGCAACGACGGAGTTGAGTGCGCGTCAAGTCACGCCGCGCTCGCCTTCCCAGGTGCCCCCCGCCCGAAGGTCGCTGACTTCCCTCCGTCTCCTGCTCCTGGTTCCTGATCCCTGACGGCGTCTGCGCGATTTCGCAAGTTTTTGACCTGAATCAAATCCGGCGCGTTTTGCTAGGCCATAATGCGCCGCAATTCCCGTGCGACGCCTTGTGGGGCATCTTCGCGTATCTTCGATGGGCAGTGGAAGCGGGGCGGCGCGCGGTGTGATTTTGGAGTTTCTCTGTTGGGGTTGGGGTGCGTTCTCGTTTCACTTCGAGCGACGCACCCTTTTTTTATCGACGCCCGGAATGACGGGCGCGCTTTGCGGCGGCTTACATACGCTTACTTCCGGAAACGACTTGTCGCATTGTCTGAATTAGTTGACCTAGGTCAAATGTTTTCGCCTTCTCCTCCCCTAGCATCCCGCACCATGCCCCGCCAAAGGTTCTGGGGCGGCGGCACACTCGTTTTTTTTATCAAAGAGAGGTGGGTTCATGTCGGAAACGCAAACCACATACAACTATAAGGTCGTTCGGCAATTCGCCGTGATGACCGTCATCTGGGCCATTGTCGGCATGTTGGTCGGGGTCGTGATAGCCGCCCAATTGGTATGGCCGGAGCTGAATTTGGCGCCGTGGCTGTCCTATGGTCGTCTGCGTCCGTTGCATACCAACGCGGTAATCTTCGCGTTTGGCGGGTGCGCCTTGTTCGCAACGTCGTACTACTGCGTACAACGCACCAGTCATACGCGGATTCTCAGCGATGGCCTGGCGGCTTTCACGTTCTGGGGCTGGCAGTTGGTCATCCTGCTGGCGGCGCTGTCGCTGCCGCTGGGAATTACCACGGGCAAGGAATATGCCGAACTGGAATGGCCGATTGACATCCTGATCACCCTGGTCTGGGTGGTTTACGCCGTTGTCTTCTTCGGCACCATTGCCAAGCGCACGGTCAAGCATATTTATGTCGCCAACTGGTTCTTTGGCGCCATGATTATCGCGGTGGCCTTGCTGCATCTGGGCAACAGCGCGGAAATCCCGGTGATTGCCGAAGGTTTCCTGACGCCCAGGTCCTACTCCGTCTATGCGGGGGTGCAGGATGCCATGGTGCAGTGGTGGTATGGGCACAACGCGGTGGGCTTCTTCCTGACCGCCGGCTTCCTGGGCATGATGTATTACTTCGTGCCGAAACAGGCGGGGCGTCCGGTGTATTCCTACCGTTTGTCCGTGGTGCACTTCTGGGCGCTGATTTTCACGTACATGTGGGCTGGCCCGCACCATTTGCACTACACGGCCTTGCCGGACTGGGCGCAATCGCTCGGCATGTTGTTCTCGTTGATTCTGCTGGCGCCTTCCTGGGGCGGCATGATCAACGGCATCATGACGCTCTCTGGCGCGTGGCACAAACTGCGTGACGATCCTGTCCTGAAGTTCCTGGTGACTTCGTTGTCCTTCTACGGCATGTCGACCTTCGAAGGGCCGATGATGTCCGTGAAGTCGGTGAATGCCCTGTCGCACTACACCGACTGGACGGTCGGGCACGTGCATTCCGGCGCGCTGGGATGGGTGGCGATGGTTTCCGTTGGCTCGCTCTACTACCTCTTGCCGCGTCTTTTTGGGCGTCAGCAGATGTATAGCGTCAAGCTGATTACGGTGCATTTCTGGGTATCCACGATTGGCATCGTGTTGTATGTTGCCTCCATGTGGATTGCCGGCGTGGTGCAAGGGCTGATGTGGCGTTCGCTCAATGCCGACGGCACGTTGCAGTACAGCTTTGCGGAAGCGGTCAAGTTCTCCTATCCCTTCTGGTCGGTTCGCCTGCTGGGTGGGACATTGTTCCTGGTGGGCATGATCATCATGGCCTATAACATGTTCCGGACGATTGCCGCAGGCACGGCAGAAGATGCGCCTGTGCTGGCTCCGGTTGCCCAACACGCTTAAACGGAGGCACTGATAATGAGTCAGGAAAAAATCGAAAAGAACGTCGGTCTGTTGATCGTCGTGATCTTGCTGGCGGTGATCTGGGGCGGCCTGGTGGAAATCCTGCCGCTGTTCTTCCAGAAATCCACCACCACGCCGGTTGATGGCGTCAAACCTTATGACGCTGTGCAACTGGCTGGACGTGAAGTCTACATCCGCGAAGGCTGTTACAACTGCCACTCGCAGATGATTCGTCCTTTCCGTGGGGAAACCGAACGTTACGGGCACTACTCGGTGGCGGGTGAATTTGTCTATGATCATCCGTTCCAGTGGAGTTCCAAGCGGACGGGTCCCGATCTACATCGCGTCGGTGGCCGTTATTCCGACGAATGGCATCGCATTCACCTGCGCAATCCGCGCGCCGCTGAAGCGGACTCCAACATGCCGGCTTATTTCTGGCTGCAGGATGTCAAGGCGAAAGACAGCGTAGGCAAGAATATCGAAGCCAAGATGCAGGCGTTGTCCTTGTTGGGGGTTCCTTACCAGCCGGAAGACATCTCCAACGCGCGCAAGGCGTTGGGCGAACTGACGGAAGAGGATGTGCTGATTGCCTACCTGCAAGGGTTGGGCACGGCGCTGACCACTTTCAAGTAAGGACGCGTCTGAAATGGATATCAGTGACATCCGCGGCTACTTGACGCCAGCATTGGGCATTGCCCTGTTTGTCTGGATCGCGACGTGGGCTTATGGCAGGAAAAGCAGGCAAGTCTATGATGAGGCTGCTAACTTGCCGTTCGCGGATGATGATGATGATTCGGCGTCGGTTCAGGCCGTCGTCGCAGATCAAAGGAAAAAGACATGAGCGATTTCACACATGATTTCTGGAACTTCTACATAGCTGGTGTTGCGCTGGTCGGCATCATTGGTTGTGCGTTGTTCCTCTGGAGCCAGGGTTCCGCGTCCTACACCATCGGCAAGACGACGGGGCATTCCTGGGACGAAGACTTGGAGGAGTTCAACAACCCGCTGCCGAAATGGTGGAGCTGGATGTTCTACATCACCGTGGTGTTTTCCTTGGGGTATCTGGTGTATTACCCTGGTTTGGGCAGCTTCCCCGGTCTGGGCAAATGGACTTCCGTCGGCCAGTATGACGCGGAAGAAAAGGCGGCGGCGGCGGACTACGCGCCGTTGTACGATCGGTTCAAGGGGATGGCCATCCCGGCAATCGCCAAGGACGCGAAGGCAATGGAGATGGGGCAACGGCTTTTCCGTACCTATTGCATCCAGTGTCACGGCATAGATGGCGGCGGCAAGGATGGCGGCTTTCCCAACCTGACGGACAATGACTGGCTGCACGGCGGCACGCCGGAGCGTATCGTGGAGACCATCGGCAACGGCTGGCAGGGCGTCATGACGCCGCACGACTACCTAGGCGCGGATACGGTGAGGAACCTGGCGCACTATGTGCGTTCCCTGTCGAATCAGCCGGGCGTCGATGCCGCGCGCGCCAATCTTGGCCGGACAGCCTGGATGAACTCCGACTGCTTCACCTGTCACGGCACGGACGCCAAGGGCAATCCAGACATGGGCGGCCCCAACCTGACCGACAACATCTGGTTGTACAAGAGCGATGAAGCCACCGTGATTGATACCATCACCAATGGCCGCAATCTGGAGGGCGGCACGACCACCAACAACCGTATGCCGGCATGGAAATCCTTCCTCGGCGAGGACAAGGTCAAGTTGCTGGCAGCCTATGTCTACGGCCTGAGCAACAAGTAAAAGCGTACACGCGAAACGGAGCGGGCAACCGCTCCGTTTTTTCGCGCGAACGCTGGCATGACGCCGGTTTACGATAGCGCGCGATACGTTCGCGTTCGCCTAGAGCGCGCCTTCGGAAGCGGTATGATTACAAAAGCGAAAGGAGAGCAGTCATGAATGATGCCCACGTAGCCCCCACGACAGATGCCAGCGTCGGCGTCACCGGTTCCCTGTACGAAAAACACAAGACCATCCATATCCGTTCAGTCAAGGGCTGGTGGACAAGTTGGCGTTGGGTCTTGGTCTGGGCGACGCAGCTTTTGTTTTATGGCCTGCCTTGGGTGGACTTGTCCGGGCGTCAGGCGGTGCTCTTTCATCTGGTGGAGCGCAAGTTCTATTTCTTCGGCCTGATTTTCTGGCCGCAGGATGTCTTCTATCTGACGGTGCTCCTGATCATTTCCGCCTACAGTCTCTTTCTGTTTACGGCAGTGGGCGGGCGATTGTTCTGTGGCTATGCCTGTCCGCAGACCGTGTATACCGAAATTTTCGTCTGGATCGAGGAACGGATCGAGGGCGATCGTTCGGCGCGCATCAAGCTGGAGGAAGCGCCCATGAGCGGGCGCAAGTTCGGCCTGAAGCTGGCAAAGCATCTCATCTGGGGGCTTCTGGCCTTGTGGACGGGCTTTACCCTGGTGGGTTATTTCACGCCCATGCAGGAATTGCTGGCGGAAGCGCGGACTTTCAGTTTTGGCGGCTGGGAAGTTTTCTGGATATTGTTCTACGGCGGTTTCACCTATCTGATGGCTGGGTTCATGCGCGAGCAGGTATGCAAGTACATGTGTCCCTACGCGCGTTTTCAGTCGGCGATGTTCGACCCGGATACCCTGATCGTGACTTACGATGCCGAGCGTGGCGAGCCGCGCGGCCTGCGCCGCAAGGAAGCGGATAATTCCGGGTTGGGCGATTGCGTCGATTGCAGCATTTGTGTCCAGGTGTGTCCGACCGGCATCGACATTCGCAAGGGACTGCAATATGAGTGCATTGGCTGCGGCGCCTGCATCGACGCCTGCGACGCGGTCATGGACAAGCTCAAGCTCTCCAGGGGGCTGGTCTGTTATACCTCGGAGAACGCGCTGGCGGGGAAATACGATCGTTCCAGCATCTTGAGCCATATCATGCGTCCGCGCATCATTGTCTATACCTGCATTCTCGCCCTGATCATCGCGGCGGCGGGCTGGTCTTTGGTGACGCGCGTTCCCCTGCGCGTGGATGTCGTGCGGGATCGCGGCATTTTGTCGCGTTCGGTGGAAGGCAACAAAATCGAGAACCTCTACATCCTGAAAGTGATGAACGTCTCGGAGACGCCGCGCAGTTTCGAGATTAGCGTTACCGGCATGGAAGGGATTGCGCTTGCGACGGAAAGCCGTGTGGATGCCGAGGCGGCGGAAAACCGGGAGATCATGGCCAAGGTGCGAGCGCCTGCCGGTTCCGCGCCCACGGGTACGCACCAGATATTCTTCGATGTTGTCGCTACGGACAATCCCAGGATTGCCGTACATGAAAAATCAACCTTCATGATGCCATGATGAACGCCACGAACCTCGCCATGAACGCCAACGCGCAAGATATCCGTCCCTGGTACAGGGAGCCGTGGCCCTGGATATTGATGTCCGGGCCGATCATCGTCGTCATTGCGGCCATCGTCACGCTCATCATCGCCATGAACGTGGATCCCATCGCGATGGTGGAGGACGACTATTACAAACAGGGTCTGGCGATCAATCAACGCCTGCACCGCGACAAGGCGGCGAGTGAACTGGCCTTGTCCGCGCAGGTCATGTTGAGTGGCCGGGAAGCGCGCGTTTTCCTGAACGCGAAAGACATGACGGCATTACCCGCAGGACTGCGTCTGCATTTCAACCACCCAACCCGTGAAGGGCAGGATCAGGTGGTAACGCTCGATGCGGCGGGACAAGGCTTTTATAGCGGCGTCCTGGCGGCGGAAGTGCGTGGACGCTGGCATGTATACCTTGAAGATCAGGACGAAACCTGGCGTCTGGTGGGAAGCTGGCAGCCTGCTGCCGGCGATCCTTTGGAGCTTTTTTCAACGCAACACGACAAACCGATTGATCCCGCTTTATCAACCTTGAAGGAGGAGTGAACCATGTTGCAGGAACTGTTGAGTAATGAAATTGGCCTTTTGAGCGTATTCACGATTGGCTTCGTCATCGTCATGGCGATTTTCCTGCCAATCTTTTTTTCCAAGAAAATCAACGAAGACGCCCAGAACGACCGGAAATGAGCGCCTTGGCGCGCTCGGCGTTTTTCCTGAGCCTTCCCGCTTTCATGCGCGCGAAGGCTTTTTTATTGGGGCGCAATAATGAGAGAATCCCGATAGACGCGCCCCCGCGTTTCTGGCAATTATCGAGAAACTCATGTCACTTTCCTTTTCGTTTCTGTTCGGGCGGCGTCCCTGGTGGCGTTGGCTTTCAGGCGGCGCAGCGCTCGTCTTTTTTGCCCTGCTGTTACTCATGTTCGTCCGTTTCGATGGCGAAGCCCTGAAAACCAGCCTGATTGAGCGGGTACGCGCGGAAAAACAGCGGGAATTGCGGATAGATGGCCCCTTGCGCCTGAAGCTCCTGCCGCGCCTATCGGTGGAAATGAGCGATGTGCGCCTTCTGGATTCGGCGGGCGAAGCGGATTTCATGACGCTGGGACGGCTGGATGGCGCGCTGGAGCTTTTGCCCCTGATTACCGGCAAAATCCGGATCAACCGCATCGAAATCCGCGACTGGACGCTCCACCTCGAACGCGATGCCGATGGCCGCTACAACTTCGACGATCTGCTCTCCGACAGCCAGGCGGATAACGCGCCGCTGGACGTGGAGGCGGAAAAGCTGGTTTTGTTGAACGGGCGCCTCACCTGGAAAGACGCGGCCGAGGGGCGGCAATTGGCGCTGGAAAAAGTGTTTTTGCGTTCCGGCCGCCTGGGGTTGCAGGCGCAGGGCAAGCTGGAAATGGGCGCGACTTTGCGCATGGGCGCGGCGGAAGACGCGGACGCCGCGCGGATAGGCGTGACGCTGGACACCCTATATCGGCTGGATGGCGCGGCGCGGCGTCTGCGCCTGGACAATCCGCGCGTCAATCTTAGGGGACACGGGGCGGCGCTGGAAGAGACGCGGCTCGTCCTGGGTGCCCGCCAGATACAGGCGGATTTGTCCGCGCCCGGCCTCGAACTTACGCAATTGCACGCACAGGGCGAGCGTCCGGTTTCGGCGGCGGCGGATGGACTGACGGGCGTCATCGAGCTTGAAGCCCTGCGCTGGCAGCGCGACGCGCCGCTCATGCGTGGTCTCAAGGCGCATCTGGCGCTGGCGGACGATACCTTGAAGGCGAATCTGAACCTGGAGATCGCGCAGGGCGAAAATGGCCGCATGGAAAGTTCAGGTCTTCTTCTGGATTGGACGGGAAACTGGCGGCAACACCGCTACCAAGGCGAGCTTGCCGTTCCCCTCTACGGGATGGTGGATGACGCGCGCGGCCTGCATGTCGTGGGGGATGGCCTGCAAGGGGAAATCCGGGTCGATTCCGGCCCTTTGCTTGCCGAGGCGCTGAACCTGCGCCTTTCAGGCGCGTTCTCCCTGGATTCGGGCGGCGCGGCGGAAGAACCGGGGCGCGGATCGGGGAATCTTCGGATCGATCTGGATGACAGCCAGCTAGCCTTGCTGTGGCAATGGACGCAAGGGTTGGCAGGACGCTCGCCGCGTCTGGAATTCCAGGCGCACCTCAACCAATTGGATCTGGATCGCTACCTGCGCGCCGAAGCCGCGTCGGAGGAAGCCGCGCAGGAAGCCGCACCGCACCCCGCGGACGACAAGGCCACGGACGAGACGGCGACGAAGGATGGGCGCCTGGAAATCTCCGGTGAGGCGCGTATCAACGATTTGCGCTACAAGGGCGCGCGTATGCAGCGGTTGGAAAGCCGTGTCTGCTTTTCTCGAGGCGCGCTGTCCATCCAGCGGGCGGACGCCGCCCCAAAGAACGCGAGGCGGTCGAAACCCGCCGCCCGCTTCAAGCCGTGCTGACGCCCCATGAAGCCAAGTCATGAGTCCGCGCTTTTGGCGCGGATGTTCTTGTTTTCCGTTCTGGCGCATCTCTTCTTTCTGAGCCTTGCCCGCTTGCCGCCGCCAAATATCGCGCTCCGTTCGGGCGAAGGGTTGACGGTCAGCCTGCGCGCGGAAGCGCTTCCTTCCGCCCCCGCCGCGTCATCTCCCGTGCCGTCCGCTCTCCTATCTGCGGCAGTCGAACCGGAAGTCACGCCGCCGCCCGCGCGCCGTATTCTGAATACGCCGCGCCGCCTCGCGCCGCCTCGTCCCGCAAGGCCGCCGGAACCCGCGCCAGACCCGGTGGAAGAAGCCATCGCCGCGCCTGCCGGGGCATCGCCGGATGCATCGGGCGCGGGTGAAGTCTCATCGGACGCCGCGGATGCGGGCGGGGTGTCGCAGGCGCTTTCCGGCGGCGCGGGGCAGGGCGGCGACGCACAGGGGGTTGAGGGGATGACGGAGGCGCTGGCCGCGTATCTCATCGCCATTGGCGACAATGCGCGCAAGCTGCGCCGCTACCCGGATCGGGCGAGAATCCTGGGACACGAAGGCCGGGTGGAAATTCGCCTGATCTGGCGGCCAGGCATGGGCGTTCCGCAAGTGGATCTGCAACAGGGATCCGGCAGCGCGCTTCTGGATCGCCAGGGCCTGGACATGCTGCGCCAGGCCGCTGCCCATACTCCCTTGCCGGAAGTCCTGCGCCAACGCGCGTTCAGCCTGATGCTGCCGGTGGAATTCAGCCTGGAAGAAGCCCGGTAGTCTGGGATCGGGAATCAGGAATCGGCGGCGCAGGGCGGATGGGCTGTTGGCCTTGGGTCGTCATGGGTGTGCCGCCGCAAGCGCATGCGGTGCGGTTTGAATTCTCCGGCGCGGCGATCCGCGAAGTAGTGTTCCAGCGTGAGACGCACGGTCTGGAAGGCGAGTTGCGCCCAGGGGATGCGCGCCTCGGAAAAGAGCGCGGTTTCCAGGCTTTCTTCGCCGGGGGAATGCCGTCCGTTGCGCAGGATGCCGCGATAGAAGACATGGACCTGATTGATTTCGGGCACGTCGATGAGGGTGAAGAGTTCTATCTGATCGATGCGGGCATGGGCTTCTTCCAGGCTTTCCCGCGCGGCGGCGGCCTCCGTGCTTTCGCCATTTTCCATGAACCCGGCGGGCAAGGTCCACCGTCCGGCGCGCGGCTCGATGGCGCGACGGCAGAGCAGGATATCGCCTCGCCACTCGATTACCGCGCCCAGCACCAGGCGCGGATTCTCGTAATGGATATAACCGCAGGCATCGCAAACGCTCCGTTCCCGGTTATCACCCGCCGGAACCCGCTGGCGCACCGGTTGGCCGCATTGAGGACAAAAGAAAATCATGATCGCGCGTCAAGAAGTCGAAAAATACCGGGAGCGTAGCGCAGCCCACGCTTTTGCGGTAGAGGGCAGAGGACAGCAACTGTGTTCAAAAGCAAGGTTTTTTGTCAAGGGTGAGCGAAATTTTCCTGCCAGGGCTGTCCTGATTTGCAGATGGCGTTCAAGATGGAAAGGAGCTTGTGCCT
>JAIRMN010000165.1 GCA_031258715.1 Zoogloeaceae bacterium | reverse complement strand
CGCGTCACCGGCCTCCGGCAGGACAAGGCGTCGGGGAGGCTGCGGTGGTGAGCGGCGGGAAAATGCCGATACCGAAAGAACGACCGCTTCGCCGCCCGGCCTCGATCCGGCGCAAGGGCGCGTTGCGTAGTCGTCCATCATTCCCAATTTTCCACCGCGATCTGGTCGATGCGCTGGAATTCACGCACGTTGCGGGTAATCAGCGTCAGGCCGCGCGCCCAGGTCTGACCGGCGATCAGGATGTCGTAAGGGCCGCGTGCCCTGCGCGGTCAGGAGGGCGCGCAACCGCCCGGCGCGGCGGGCCATCCTCGCGGTCGAAATCCAGCAACTCCAAGCGCAGGGCTTCAACGCGCCGCAGATTGTCGTCCACATGCTGGCTGCGGTAAGCGCCGTAATAGAGTTCATGCGCCACGATGGACGGCATCCCGAAATCCGTCGGCGGCAGGCGCGCAGCCGCGCCAGCAGCCCGGCGTGTCCCTATTTCGCTCACGATAAACGCCGGGGAATTCGTCGCCCTCATGGGCGCGTCCGGTTCGGGAAAATCGACGCTGATGCACCTCCTCGGCTGCCTCGACCGGTCATGGCGCTTTTGCGAGAACTCGCCGAGACTGGGCACACGGTCATTCTGATTACTCACGACCCCAAGGTTGCCGGAGAAGCCAACCGCATCGTGAAGATCCGCGACGGCCGGATCGTCGCCCCGGAAACAGTGGAAACCAGGAAAGCCGGAAGCATCGCCGCAGACGCGGCTCGTCATTGCGAGGCGCGTAGCGACGCGGCCATCCATGTGGCGGTTCAGCCCTCCAAAACGCCAGAGCAAGCTGCAAAGCCGCCTGGATTGCCACGAGAAAGGTTCCCGCTTTTGACGAGAGGAGGTAGAACAATCGTATCATCATGGAAAATAATGAACATTTATGGAACTCTATGCTAAATAGGTGCGATCTCCCTGGGGGTCGAACCGCCTTTTCCCTCCACTTTTGATTGCACCCAGCGGCAAGCTTGCCAGTATAAAATCAGGCATTTTGAGAGTATGCTATGTGCTTTCCTGGATCATCAGTCATGACTCTATTGAACCAATCTTCTCGCGTCGCCTTCGCAGCGCTCCTGCACGATCTGGGCAAATTCGCCGAACGCGCGGCGCTTGACGTCGAGCGGGAAAGCATCGCGCCTTCCGCCACTCGACAAAATAGTAAGAGGCAACATCACCGCCGCCGCCCCGCACCAAGGACGGAAACACCGCGCAATGGATCACCACTACTGCCGACCGCGTGGCTTCCGGTTTCGAGCGCAAGGAGTTCGAGCGTTACAACGCTCTCGCGGCAGTTGAACGTTTCTTTGCCGTCTGACTGCCTGTTGTTGTAATATTTTCACGTACATTAGATGCGTCTGTTTGCGAATCGCACTCCACTTTGGCATCCCACGATCAACAGGCCCACGACCATGAAGACCAGGACGTTTACTTTCCGGTTCACCAACCCCGCTTTTCTCGGCAATGCTGAACAAAACGGCGCTTGGCGCACGCCGCCAATCAAGGCGCTGCTCAGGCAGTGGTGGCGGGTGGCGTATGCCGCGCAACGCAATTTCCAAGTTGATGTCGAGCGGATGCGCCGGGAGGAAGCCATGCTGTTCGGGCATGCGGATACCGATGGCGCAAACCGGAGTCTTGTGCGTTTGCGGTTGAACAGATGGGACGAGGGAACACTGAAGACGTGGAATGCCCTGGACAAAATCAAACACCTTGAAGTGCCCGTATCAGTCGATGCAGGACTTTATCTGGGTTACGGGCCTGTCACCTTGCCAAAAGGTATAAAGGGCGCACAACCAAAGCTTAACAAAGCCAACGCCGTCATTCAGGCCGACGAATCGGCTTCATTTCGTCTGGCGTATCCTCAAGAACATGCGTCACTGCTGGAACAGGCACTATGGCTGATGGATCATTTCGGTACCTTGGGCGGGCGCAGCCGCAATGGTTGGGGGAGTTTTTCGCTGACGCCGGAAGCAGGCGAAGCCTTGCATGGGAAATTACCGCTACGCGATTGGCAGGACTGCCTGCAACTGGATTGGCCGCACGCAATTGGCAAGGACCGGCAAGGCGTGCTGATTTGGCAAACCCGTCCACAAGCCGACTGGAAAAAGGTGATGGTGGAATTGGCGAAGCTCAAGATTGGCTTGCGAACTCAGCTTACTTTCACGACAGGGAAAAACGCGCCTAAAACCGAAGAGCGGCATTGGCTCAGTTATCCCGTCACGAATCATTCAGTAGCGGCATGGGGCGGCAATCTTCGTCTCCCCAACAGTCTGCGCTTCAAGGTGCGTCCAGCGGAAAACGATCAGTTCGTCGGCGTGATTTTTCATGCTCCCTGCAAACCGCCGTCCGCTTTCAAACCCGATCTTGATGCCATCAAAAAAGTCTGGCAACAAGTCCATCAGTTTCTCGATAACCCCAAAAACGGCCTATCCCGGATTCAGGAGTAATTCATGAGCGAAGAAACCCTGTGGCAAACCAAGGTTGCCGCCCGCCTGCACGATCCGGCGGAAAAGGCGCTGGTGCTCCTGCGCGATCCTGCCGGGCATGAAAACGGCACCAGCCGGGCATTGCGGCGGCTATTGGGATTTGACGCGATCACGGCGGAAACGGTCGATCCGGACAACGACGAGGCATTGGCCGCCACGCTGTTCAAAAATGGCATTCCCGCCGCGATGTACCGGCACGTGCAACGCGCCGACTGGTGGGCGGCGGGCGCGGATCGTCCGCAGTGGCCGATGCGGGAAATCACTGTTACGACAAGAAACGGCGAAGAAAGAACGCTCATGGTCGCCGACTGGGCGCAAGTACGCTGGACAAAAACGCCCGCGCTGATTCATCCGCTCACCGGCAAGCAATATGACCTGGGTAGTCTGGGCGATACGGAAATCGGCGACATCAAGCAACGCAGTTTCGCTCATTTCGCCGGATTGCTTGCCGCGCTGAATGCGCAAAACGCCGAATCGTCCGACTGGCGAAAAATCCTGCTCGCCCTCTGGCGCTTCGGCCCGGAATTGAAGGAAGAAAACGATAACGGCACGCTCGGCAATCTGTGGCCGCTCCTGCCCGCCGACACGCGCATTCCCGATCATTCGATCTGGGATCACCTCGACCTGGCTTCCGCTTTCGCGGGCGCATTCGCCGTCGATCCGCAAAACGAAGCCGCGTTGCTGGCGCTCTCCATCGGCCCGGTACAGGATTTCATCACCGCCGCCCGCAGCACCTCCGACCTGTGGGCGGGGTCGCATCTGCTCTCGCGCCTCGCCTGGGAGACGATGCGCCCCATTTGTAAGGCATTGGGGCCGGATGCGATCCTCTTTCCCCGTCTGCGCGGCATCCCGCAGGTGGATCTGTGGCTGCGCGACAAGATGGATTTGCCCGATGCGCTCTTTGAAAATTGCGAATGGCAAAAAGGCGCGACCGACGCCAATCCGCTCTTTTCCGCCGCGCTGCCCAATCGCTTCGTCGCCGTCGTGCCTGCTTCCCGCGCACAGGAAATCGCGGAAGCGGCAGCACGCAGTGTGCGCGAATGGTTGCAGGAAAAGGGAGGCGAGGTGGTGTCCCGCCTGCTTGCCGAAGCAGGCTACGATGTGGAAACCACTTCCCTCCCCTATGAGCAGATGAAGGAACAGCTTTCCGGCTTCCCCGAAGTGCATTGGGCGGCGGTTCCCTTTTCGCTGATTCGCACCGAGGGCAAGGAAAAGGTCAATGATGTTTCCGCCTTGAAAGCCGCGATGTCGCCTTTCTTCGGCGTCGCGCCCGACGCGGCAAGCGGCTTTCTGGATAGCCCCGCATGGCGGGTGTTGCGACAGGAAATCGATTGGAGCGACGGCACGAAGTTTTTCGTTCCCAATCCCGGCGCGCTTTATCCGGCGATCCATGAGCTTGCCGAACGGGCGCTGGCCGCCGCCAAGTCCGCTCGCGTCTTTGCGCAAACGCAACAAGAAGGCTGGCGTTGCTCGCTCACCGGGGACGCGGAATGGCTTACCACCGACCGCGAACAACTGGAAAAATCCTACCGGCAACAGACGGATACCCTGTGGGCAAAAATCGCGGCGAATAAACCTTCGTGGGCGAAAAAGGGCGAATATCTTTCCGCCCTGCCCGCCATCAAGCGTTTATGGCCGACGCTGTTCAAGGAAGAAGTCGGCAAGGCGATGAATCCAAGGGACGATGGCACGGCGTTGGACATTGGGCGTTTCGTCGTCTCCACCCACACCATGGCCTTGGCGCATCAACTGGATGCGTGGCTGGAAAGCGGCGGCCTGACCGAAACGGGGCTGGCGGCGCAGTTGGAAGGCGCGGAATCCGTTGCCCTGCCGCGCAGATTGCTGCAACGACATTGGCCCAATCCTGCCGCGCTGAAAGACGCCAAACGCCTGCCCGGACTGCTGGACAAGGCGGACGAAGACAATGACGAGACCATGCGCCGGAACGCTGAACGTCTCATCAAAAAAACGCTGGGTGTCGACAACCTGGAAACCTACTACGCACTCATCATGATGGACGGCGACCACATGGGCGCGATACTTTCCGGCGACGATAAAAACCAGATCACTTACCTAGAAAGCTTTCATCCGCAAGTACAACGCGGCTTCAGCCAACATGCCGGAACACAACCGGAAATCAGGAAATACGGCGAACAAAAACGTCCGGTTTCCCCCAATCGCCACTTGGCAATTTCCGGCGCATTGAACGACTTCTCGCAAACCGTCGTGCGCCACGTGATCGAATATGAGCACCTTGGCCGCGTGCTCTACGCGGGCGGCGACGATGTGCTCGCCATGCTGCCGGTGGCCGATCTGCTTTCCGCCATGCGGCGCTTGCGGCAGGCGTACAGTGGCGCTTGCCCCGAAGATGACGAGATCGACAGGGGGCATACGGCGGAAAAAAACACGCTGCTTTGCAAGAACGGCTTCGCCTGGCTGAACGGGCGGCTCATGCGCATGATGGGCGAAAAAGCGACCGCCAGTTGCGGCGCGGTCATCGCCCACCATCAGGCACCCTTGAGCGCGGTGATGCGCGAATTGCGCAAAGCCGAAAAACGCGCCAAGACCGAAGGCGGGCGCGACGCCTTTTCCATTACCGTCATCAAGCGTTCCGGCGGCGCCTTGCGGCTCACCGAAAAATGGGGCGAAGCCATCATCACGCTGGAGAAGCTGAAAGACTTTCTGCGTACCGAGGACGTTTCCCGCCGTGCCGTCTATCACACCCTGGAATGGCTGAAGGATTTGCCCGAACCGGAAGACAACAAGGCGCTCCTGCAATCCATGCTCGCCTACCAACTGGATCGTCAGTCGGGCGGACAGGGAAAGGCGCTCGATGTGGCGGGCCTCGCCGGACGGCTGACCCTGCTCACCCTGCAACGGCCCAGGGAGGAA
>JAIRMN010000125.1 GCA_031258715.1 Zoogloeaceae bacterium | reverse complement strand
GCCGCGCTTCTTGACGCTGCGCTCGAGCATCCGCCGGGCGGCTTCCCACTCGGCACGACCGTTCGCTTCGGTGGTCTCGACATCGACGATCAGTCCGTTGCGGTTCTCCGAGAGCGCGTGGGTTATGTAGCGCAGCTTCGCTTCTGTGAACTTGCCCTTCTTGAACAGGCGGGCCTCTGGGTCGGTGCTGCTCTGATGTGTCTTGTTGCTGCGCTTTTCACCTTTGAAGTCGATTTCCGGGTTACGCCCAGACGCTCGGTCCGGGCCACTGCCATCCCCTCTTCACGAAGCTCTTGTGACTCGCCCAAGCTTCGATCAGCGAACCATCGACGCTGAAGTGCTCGTCTGACACGAAGCCCTGCCACTCAGCCCGTTGCAGCACCCTCTGGAAGAACTCGCGGGCCATCTCGGTACACAGCAGCCGGTCACGGTTGATGCTAAACACCGTACGATCCCACACCGGCGCATCCATCCCGAGACCGACGAACCAGCGAAACAACAGGTTGTAATCCAGTTGCTCCATCAGCTGGCGCTCGCTACGCACCGTGAAGAGCGTCTGCAACAGCAAGGCCCTCAGCAGATATTCCAGCGGAATCGACGGGCGGCCCGTATGCGAATAGACTTCGTCGAATAGACCACCCATCTCCCCAAGGATCATATCGACCAGCCCGCGCAGACGCCGCAGCGGGTGACTCCGTGGAACACGCTCTTCCAGGCTGATGTCGCTGAACATCGACGTTTGGAGATCTTCTTGCCCGTGCATGGCTCGCTCGGAAAAATAGGGGGCGGAAATCAACCCCTACTGTGCCTCACAAACCGCCCAACACAAAGCGTTTGGAGTTTCTCACCAGACTGCCAGGGCTGGCAAGGAAGGTACCGGCCACCGCGCTGTTCCGGCGGTTCTCCTTTCTGCCTATGCCCGGCGCGAAGCCGCGCGCGGCCAGTGTCTTGCCGGGGTCGCCGCTGGCGCGCTGGCTACCGCGATCGGAGTGGAACAAGAGGGTTGTCCACCGGAGAGGCTAAACGGGCATCCAGGAACGCCTGCCGGGCAGGGTGGCAAGTCCGTTCTCGCGCGACGAAGGCCTGTCTCCTTTTCTGACAGGTTGATATATTGGATATGTTAGTATGTGTCCGCACGGTTTCTCGGATACCTGATTTCTTAAGCGCCATGAAGATTCTCATCGTTGAAGATCATGCCCTGATGCGCGACGCTTTGGCGCGGGTGTTGAGCGCCCAGAGTGATCGTGTGATACGGGAGGCCAGCAGCGTGGATCAGGCACTGGAACTGCTGGCGCGAGAACACGATTTCGATCTGGCGCTCCTCGATTTGGCCTTGCCGGGCATGGATGGGTTTTCCGGGTTGAAGCTCCTTTCCGAACGCTATCCCGACATGCCGGTGGTCATCCTGTCGGCCTTCGACGACAAACCGACGGTCCGGCGCGCCTTGAATCATGGCGCGGCGGGGTTCATTCCCAAGTCCTATTCCGCGGAAGCGTTGTTGAATGCTTTGTCGCAAGTGCTCTCCGGACAGGTTTTCTATCCGCCGGAAGCGATGACGGCGGAAATGAATTCCAACATGCCGCTGCTTTCCAGCGCCAATGAAAAACTAAATCCCACGGAATTCGGCCTAACCGAACGTCAGGGCGAGGTGCTCGTCATGATGCTCAGGGGTTATTCCAACCGGGAGATCGCCAATCAACTGAAACTTTCCGAAGGGACGGTCAAGATCCACGTGGCGGCGATTTTCAAAAGCTTGGGCGTCACCAGCCGCGCCCAGACCATCGTGGCCGCCAACCGCTACGGCATCACGGCATGACATTGTCCACTGGAGTATCCATGAATCCCAAACCGCTCGCGCAAGTCACCCTGATCGCCCTGCTCATCTTCGGCTGCTTGCTGGTGCTCTACCCCTTTCTTGCCGCCGTGTTGTTCGCGGCGGTCATCTGCGTCACCACCTGGCCGCTCTATGTCCGGCTGCATCGTCTTTTGCGCGGACGCGACACCCTTTCCGGCCTCTTGATGACCCTGTTGCTCATAGTGGTGCTGATTGCGCCCACGCTTTTGCTTTCCAAGGGGTTGAGCGACGCCGCGCATCTCTTTGCCAATACGGTCGCGCCCTGGTTTCAGGACAGCGCGGACGGTCTTTCGGGGCGCCTCGGCAACCTGCCTTACGTTGGCCCACAACTGGCGGAATACTGGCAACAGCTTTCGGACAACCGCGAAGAAGTGCAGAAATTGCTGCAAGCCGCCTATGAGCCTTCGCGCCGCCTGGTGTTGTCGGGCATCAGCGTGGTGGGCAACGGCATCCTGCAATTGGCGCTGGTGATTTTCATCAGCTTCTTCCTTTACCGGGATGGCGCTTTCATCTCCCGGCAACTGCGGGAAGCCGCCTCGCGACTGGGCGGCGCGCTGGGCGAGGAACTCCTGCAACTTTCCCGCGGCACGGTCACGGGCGTCATGATCGGCATTGTCGGCACCGCATTGGCGCAGGCGCTGGTCGCGCTCATCGGATTTGCCATTGCGGGCGTTCCCGGCGCGCTGCTTTTGGCCATCGCCGTCTTTTTCCTTTCCATGATTCCCGTCGGGCCGCCGCTCATCTGGGGCGGCGCGGCCTTCTGGCTCTACAGCCAGGGCGAAACCGGCTGGGCGGTGTTCATGGTCATCTATGGACTGGCGATCATCAGTAGCGTGGATAATTTCGTGAAACCCATCCTGATTTCCCGCAGCGCCAGTCTGCCCATCCTCCTGATCGCGCTGGGCGTCTTCGGCGGCATTCTCGCCTTCGGCTTCATCGGCATCTTCCTGGGACCCACCCTGCTGGCATTGGCGCATACCCTGTTCCTGCGCTGGCTGCGCACACAGGATACCGTGGATACCGCATAATCCGCGGACAAGTCCCCGAAAGCGGCGCTACTGCGAGGTCATCCGCGCTTGGCGATCTCGCGGATGGCGCGTCCTTCACATCCCGGTATTGGATAGCATGTATAGCCAGATGACCAGAACGCCGACGACGATGCCCATTATCACGGTGGCGAGGGGCGTGAGCAGGCGAGTGAGCGCCGTCGTGGTGGTGTTGACTTCCCGCTCATGGTGATCGGCGAGTCTGGCGAGCAGGGTATCCAGCGCGCCCGTGGCTTCGCCTGTGGCAATCATTTGCCGGGCGTCGGCGGGAAAAAGCCGGGAGGCGTTCACCGCCTCGGAAAGACTGGCGCCGCCTTCGACCGCAATCCAGACATGGCGGACGGCTTCGTCATAAACAGGGCTGCCGGTGGCGTTGCTCGCCTGTTCCAGCGCGTCAATCAGCGGCACGCCCGCCGCGTAGAGGGTGGACAGGGTGCGGCTCCAGCGCGCCAGCGCGCTTTGGCGAACCAGCTCGCTGAAAACCGGGGTATTCAGCAATATTCGCTCGATCCGCCTGCGAAAATCCGGCGAGGTTTTCCATGCCCGAAAAAGTCCCCAGGCCGCGCCGATGGGCAAGACCAGTACCAGAAGCCCGTAACGGCCAAGAAAGAGGAGCGCCGCGCCTCCATCGAGCGCGGAATGGGAAGCCAGGACGATGGCAATGATGATCAGCGCGACGACGGTGATGAACGCGGGATAATAAAAAGCGGATTTGATCCGGTTTTTGAGCGCCAACATGCTTTCCCTGTAGTCGGCGATCCGTTCCAAGACGGCATCGAGCGACCCGGCGTATTCGCCCGCGCGGACGAGATGAAAATAGAGGGCGTCGATTTGGCGCGGATGTTTTCCGAGCGCGGCGGAAAGCGGTTGCCCGTTCCCAATGTCGCGCCGCATGTCCGCGATCAGCCGGTTGGCCGGTTCAGACCAGCGATTTCCGCGCATCAGGATGTCAAACGCCTGTAACATGGGTAGCCCCGCCCTCAACAAAGCGGCAAGCTGCCGGGTAAAAAACACAAGCTCCCGTTCATTCATCGTAAAACCCGATCCGGTTTCAGCCATGGTAAGGAAGGGGCATCTCGCCGTCATGGACGCGCGACGCCCCTTACCGGACGTTCTTCGTCTTCCAGCCCGCCAAATAACCGCGCCATCTCCACCCCCGGTTCTTCCGCGCGCATAAGAGATTCGCCGACCAGGAAGGCGAAGATGCCGTGTTCCCGCATGGCGTTTACGTCTTCGGGCGTCCGGATGCCGCTTTCGGTGATGACGAGGCGCGTTTCGGGAAGGCGAAGGGATTGCGACCAAGTGGTGTTCAAATCGACTTCAAAGGTGCGCAGGTTGCGGTTGTTGATGCCGATCAGGGGGGTTTCGAGGCGCAGGGCGCGATCGAGTTCCTCGCCGTCGTGCGATTCCACCAGCGCCGCCATCCCCAGTTCCTGCGCGATGCCTTCGAAATCCTGCATCTGCGCGTCAGTGAGCGCGGCGACAATCAATAAAATGGCGTCTGCGCCCATTATCCTCGCCTCGAGAATCTGGCAGGCGTCGACGATGAAGTCCTTGCGCAGGGCAGGAAGCGCGGTGGCGGCGCGCGCGGCCTTCAGGTATTCGGGATCGCCTTGGAAATACGTTCTGTCGGTGAGCACGGAAAGGCAGGCCGCGCCGTGGCGGGCGTAGGAAGCGGCGATGTCGGCGGGATGAAAATCGGGACGAATGACGCCTTGTGAGGGACTGGCCTTCTTGATTTCGGCAATCACCGCGGCCTTTCCCCGCTCGGCACGGGCGCGCAGGGCATGGACGAAGTCTCGCGCGGGCGGCTGGTCTCGCGCCTCTGCCCGAAGCTCGGCCAGCGGGCGGCGCGCACGGACGGCGGCGACTTCTTCCGCTTTGGCGGCGAGGATTTTTTTCAGGATGTCGCGCATGAATCGCTCACGGCCTGCTCATGACTTGAACCGCTGGGTGAACCGCGCGAATTCGTCGAGCTTGGCGCGCGCCGCGCCGCTGGCGATAACTTCCTGCGCCATCTTCACGCCCGCGCCGATGTCGGGAACCCGATTGGCGGCGTAGAGCGCGACGCCCGCGTTCAGGCTCACGATGTCGAGCGCCGGGCCGGGCTGGTTTTCCAGCGTGGCAAGCACCAGGCGCTTCGATTCCTCGACGCTGCCCACCTGGACATTGCGCATCGCCGCCATGCGAAGACCGAAATCCTCCGGATGGATTTCGTATTCGGAAATGACGCCATCCTTCAATTCGCCCACCAGGGTGGAAGCCCCCAGGCTTACTTCGTCCATGCCGTCCTGACCATAGACTGTCAGCACGTGTTTAGCGCCCAGACGTTCCATGACGCGCACCAGGATGCCGACCAGATCGGAATGGAAAACGCCCAGAAGCGTGTTGGGCGCTTCCGCCGGATTGGTGAGCGGCCCCAGGATGTTGAAGAGGGTGCGCACGCCCATCTCGTTCCTCACCGCGCCCACATTCTTCATCGCGCCGTGGTGCCGGGGCGCGAACATGAAGCCGATGCCGATTTCATTGATACATTGCGCGACCTGTTCGGGCGCGAGTTCCAGGTTCACGCCCAGGGCGGAAAGCGCGTCGGCGCTGCCGGATTTCGAGGAAATGCTGCGGTTGCCGTGCTTGGCGACCCGGATGCCCGCCGCCGCCGCGACGAAAATGGTGGTGGTGGAAATGTTGAAGGTGTGCGAACCGTCGCCGCCCGTGCCTACCACGTCGAGCAGATGTTCCCGCGCCCCCTTGACCGGCACCTTGGTCGCCAGCTCGCGCATCACCGTCGCGGCGGCAGCAATCTCGCCGATGGTTTCCTTCTTCACCCGCAAGCCTGTCAGGATGGCGGCAGTCATCAGCGGGGAAATCTTCCCGGACATGATCTGGCGCATGAGCGAGACCATCTCGTCATAAAAAATCTCGCGGTGCTCGATCGTGCGTTGCAAGGCCTGCTGCGGGGTAATCATGGAAGTCTCCCGGAAGGATTGGAAAGTTGATGGTTCAATGGTTCAAGGCTCGACGCCAATCATAACCAAAGGCACGGAGGGCACACCGCGCCCATTCCTGATGACATTGTAAAGCCCCCCTTCAAAATAGCCGGGACCGGATGACATTTCGGTCTGCAATGATTTCATGGGGATGATTTCGATGCCCACGTCGATTTCATCGCGCACATAGAACGCCAGATGCTTGACGAACAGGTCATAGGCGATGAAGGCGTATTTGCCGAATTGCACTTCGAGCGCGACCCGGTCTTTTACGAAATCCGTCTGGTTATAGCTGAAAATCGGTTGTTCTCCCGCAGCCTCGATTCTGCTTTTTTGTTCATCGGGAGGAAGCGTCATGGTGGCGCGAATCAGTTTTTCGCTGTGCGTAACCCAGTAGGATACCCGGCTTTCATGCCATTGCACTTCCTGCAAATACCTGGAAAACAACTTGTTCATCGCTATCGGACTGAATTTCAACGCTCCTTGTGTACGCGTTTCCTTGCTGACCTTGGTTCGGCAAGTATTTGCGTCCACGTCGGAAATAACCTTTTTGATCTCTTTCCACAACTTGTTTTTATGCACCATCAGGTATTCAAGGCCATTCAGGTGCGAATAGGTTTTTGCGATTTTCATTTTTGCGCGCCCTGTTCAATGAAAGCCTCTGGCAACGAAAGCTGCCTCATATGCGGCGTGGGGCGCGTCGTCAAGGCGCGGCCTGCTTTTCCCGGGTCATAGATGGGCTGGTTCATGGGCCTGGATTTCAGGAATCCTGACGCGCATTGGGAGATTCTCTCTTTTGCGATAAGACAATATTCCGGGGACAATTCCGCGCCCACGGCGCGACGTTCGTTCTTGAGCGCCGCGACCAGCGCCGAACCGACCCCTGCGAATGGATCCAAAACCCAATCCCCGCGCCGGGTCATCGACAAGACAAGCCGCTCGACCAGCTCGACAGGAAATTGACAGGGATGAAGGGTTTTTTCCACATGGTTGTTTTTGACGTTGGGAATCGCCCATACGTCGCCGGGATTTTTTCCCAAAGGATTGCACGAATATTGTCCGGCCTTTGGCCCCTTGAAATATTTTTTCCCAAGGTATTTCTGGGGAACGCGTATGGCGTCGAGATCGAAAAAATACGATTCCGTCTTGGTAAACCAGAGAATGGTTTCATGCCTGCCGGACAAACGGCGCGAACAATGCAAACCGTGCTCGAAATGCCAGACGATGCGATTGCGCAATTTCAGGCCGCGCCGGGCAAAAGAGGGGTAGAGCGCAATATCCAGCGGCACAATCGCGCCCGCCTGCACGAAATTTCCCACCTGCCAGCAAATGCTGCCCCCTGGATGTAAAACGCGGATACAGGCTTCGATGACCTTGTCCTGCCATTCGAGATAGGAATCCAGGGCGCTTTTCCGCTCATAGGATTTGCCCAGGTTGTAAGGCGGGGAAGTCACCACCAGTTGCATGGTTTCATCCGGCAGACGGGACAGCAAATCCAGGCAGTCGCCCTCGAACAGTATCACCTGTTCGTCTTCGGAAAAACGCGGCGCGGCGCGAGTCATTGGTTTTTCTCTCTTGTCCGGCATCGCAGGAAATTGCGCAACAAATCGTGCCCGCGTTCGGAGAGCACGGATTCGGGATGAAACTGCACGCCTTCGACCGCCAGGGTCTTGTGGCGCAGGCCCATGATCTCGCCGTCATCCGTCCAGGCCGTCACTTCCAGGCATTCGGGCAGGCTTTTCCGTTCGACAGAAAGGGAATGGTAGCGCGTACAGGTCAGCGGATTGGGCAAGCCCACGAAGACACCGGCGCTCTCATGCCAGACGGGAGAAACCTTGCCGTGCATCAGCCGCTTGGCATGTATGACCTTGCCGCCAAAGGCTTCGCCGATGGCCTGATGCCCCAGGCAGACGCCCAGAAGCGAAATTTTACCCGAAAAGCGCCGGATTGCCGATAACGATATTCCCGCTTGCGCCGGGACGCAGGGGCCAGGTCCGATCACCAGGAAATCGGGGCGCAGGGAGTCGATTTCATCGACACTGACAGCATCGTTGCGAAAAACGCGCACGTCCTCGCCCAGCTCGCCAAAATATTGCGCCAGATTGTAGGTAAAGGAGTCGTAGTTATCGATCAGCAGCAGCATTGACCATCTCCGCCTCTTAATAAGAACGGGCATTCTCGCACAGTCCCAGGAACATGAAAATCATTCAAGTGGGCAGATTCAAAAACTCGTAACAGATGAGGGATCAGGAATCAGGGGACAGAAAAAGCTACCGGCGCTTCGCGCCGCAGGCTAGGCATCTGGATTGCCGCCTCGTTTCGCTCCGGAGAATGATGGAAGGACGGGTCTCCCGATTCCTGATCCCTGATTCCGGTTCTGTTAGAATTTCCGCCTTTCATCCGGGGTGACATGATCATGACCGCTCAGATTATCGATGGCAAAACGCTGGCGCAGACCTTGCGCGCCGGGTTCAAGAAACGGGTCGAAGCCCTGATGGCCGCCCAGGGTGTCCGCCCTGGCCTGGCGGTGATTCTGGTGGGCGAGGATCCGGCCTCGATCGTATATGTGAATAACAAGGTCAGGGCTTGCGAGGAGGCGGGACTGTATTCCGAAAAGTGGCGTTATCCCGCCGATGTCGCGCCCGCCGTAGTGTTGGAAAAAATCGCCGGACTGAATGCCGATCCGAAGGTGCACGGCATTCTGGTGCAGCTTCCCTTGCCCGCGCATTTCGATGAAGCCGCCGTGCTGGAAGCGATAAGCCCCCAAAAGGACGTGGACGGCTTCCACGCCGAAAATGTCGGCGCGCTGGCGCAGGGCAAGCCGCGCTTCATTCCCTGTACGCCCTATGGCGTGATGAAGATGTTCGCGCAGGGCGGGATTGACCTTTCCGGCAGGGAAGCCGTGGTGATCGGACGTTCCAACATCGTCGGCAAGCCGATGGCGCTCTTGCTCATCAACGCGGGCGCGACGGTGACGGTATGCCATTCGCGCACACGAGACCTGAAGGCGCATACGCGCCGCGCCGATATTCTCGTCGCCGCCGTCGGTAAGCCCCATTTTGTCACCGCTGATATGTTGAAGCCTGGCGCGGTGGTCATCGACGTGGGCATCAACCGCCTGCCGGACGGCAGACTCTGCGGCGACGTGGATTTTGACGCGGCGAAGGAGGTCGCCCGCCAGATTACGCCAGTGCCCGGCGGCGTCGGGCCGATGACCATCGCCATGCTGTTGGCAAACACCATCGAAGCGGCGGAACGCGAGGCCGGACAATGAAACGCAAGGTTGCCGTCATCATGGGGTCGGACAGCGATCTGTCCGTGGTTTCCGGCGCGATCCGGCAGTTGAAGGAATTCGGCATTCCTTTCGAGGCGCGCGTCATCTCGGCGCACCGCACCCCCGCGGAAGCGGGAGCCTTCGCCCGTGGCGCGGCGGATGCCGGGTTTGGCGTCATCATCGCGGCGGCGGGCAAGGCGGCGCATCTGGGCGGCGTCATCGCCGCGTACACGACCTTGCCGGTCATCGGGCTTCCGATCAAATCTTCTACGCTCGATGGTCTCGACAGCCTGCTTTCCATCGTGCAGATGCCGCCGGGCGTTCCCGTCGCTACGGTCGCCATCGACGGCGCGCAAAACGCCGCCATCCTCGCCGCGCAGATACTCGCGCTTTCCGACGCCGCGCTCGCAAAAACCCTCGCGGCGCACAAGGCGGTCATGACGGAAAAGGCGCTGGAAAAAGACCGGAAACTGCAAGCGGAAGCGGAAAACCTGTAGCCCGCCGCTCGCGCCGCCCATCATCCCGCCTTGGGGTCGTTGGCGGCCTTGTTCCTGGCGGCGTTGCCTTTTTCCAGCATCCAGTTGATTTGCCATTGCTGGGCGATGGAAAGGATGTTGTTGACCACCCAGTAGAGCACCAATCCGGCGGGAAAGAAGAAGAACATGACGCCGAAGACCAATGGCATGATGAGCATCATCTTCGCCTGGATGGGGTCTGGCGGCGTCGGGTTCAGGCGCGTCTGGATGAACATGGAGACCATCATGATGACCGGCAGCACGTAGTAGGGGTCGGCGGCGGAAAGATCCTTGATCCAGAAAATCCACGGCGCGTCGCGCATTTCCACCGCGCCCAGGAGCACCCAGTAGAGCGCGATGAATACGGGAATCTGCAGCAGTATGGGCAGGCAACCGCCCAGGGGATTTACTTTTTCCGTCTGATAGAGCTTCATCATTTCCTGATTCAGCCGTACCTTATCGTTGGCATGGCGTTCCTTCAACTGCATCAGCTTGGGCGTCAGCGTCCGCATTTTCGCCATGGATTTGTAGGAAGCAGCGGAAAGCGGATAGAACGCCAGTTTGATGAGGATGGTAAGCACGACAATCGACCAGCCCCAATTACCGATCAGGGTATTGATGAATTCCAGCAACCAGAAAATTGGCGCGGCGATGATGTGCAGCCAGCCATAATCCACCACCAGTTCCAGCCCCGGCGCGACCTGCTTCAGCGCCGCCTGTTCCTGCGGCCCCGCGAAAAGCGGCACGCTGACGCGGCGCGTTTCGCCAGGCGCGACGACCACGGCGGGAAGGATCACGCCTGCCGCGAAGAGATTGCTGTTGGCGTCGCCCAATCGAAGCATGTAGAAATCGCGCAGGACATCGCCTTCTGGCGCCCAGGCGCTGACAAAATAATGCTGCACCATCGCCAGCCAGCCGTTGTTCGCGGTTGTGACGTTCGCCTTGTTTTCGGCAATCTCCTTGTATTGCACTTTCTGGTATTTTTCGGCCTCGGTATAGACCGCCACGCCATAGAAGGTGGAAAGCATGAAGGAATTGCCTTCCGGGGCAACATCGTCGCGTTGCAACTGGAAGTAGGCTTCCGTTTGCACGGGCGCGTCGCCGACATTTTCGATTTCCCAGGCGACATCGATCAGATAGGAATTGCGATGAAACGTAAACACCTTGACCGCGCGTATGCCCTTCATTTCCGGCGCGGCCAGGCGCACTTCCAGCGTGTCTTCGCCTTCCGCCAGCGCGCGCGGGCCAGGGATGGGCGCCAGGAGGGTCTTGTGATCGGGCAGTCCGCCCGTCAGCCCGCTCTGGGCGGCGTAGCGGCGGTTCTCGTTGAAGAGGGTGAAACGCTGGCGTTTGTCTTCCTGCGCGCGAAAACGCTGCAATTCCAGCCATACCAGATCGCCGCCCAGCATGGAGATTTCCGCCCTGACCAGGTCGGTATCGATAAAGATGCTTTCGGCGATCGACGTATCCAGCGCGGCGGCGATTTCGGCCTTTTCGCGCGCCTGCGTGGCGGCGGCCTGTTGCAGGGCGCTGCTCGGCTGCGGAATCTGCGCCTCGTCCGGCGATGGCATGGCGGCGGCGGGTGCGCCGGGAACGTTCGTGGCGCTGGCTGCCGTCGACGCCGCAGACGGATTCTGTTCGCGTTGCCAGGCCTCCCAGAGCGTTACCAGGGAGAACACGAAAACGATCAGCAGCAACAAACGTCGAATATCCATGAAGGCAACTCTCAAGAAATCAGGGGACGGGATCAAACCCGCCGGGGTTCCAGGGATGGCAGCGTCCCAACCGTTTGATGGCCAGCCAGCTGCCCCGTAGAACGCCATATTTTTGCACGGCTTGCCGCGCGTATTCGGAACAGCCGGGATGAAAACGGCAATTCTGTCCCCAAAAGGGGCTGAGCGCGTATTGGTAAGCGCGCAGAAGAAAAAGGACGATCCGGCGCATCAGGTAGTTTTTTCGCCTCCCTGCGCCGCGCCGGAGCGGATTTTTGCCAGCAGTTGCCGGATTTCCAGCGCCAACGTCCGGCGCATCTGGCGGTCTGGCTTTGGCATCCGGACGAAGAGACGCAGCACCAGATCGCGGGCGGGCAATTGCGCGCGCGCCTGACGAAAGGCTTCGCGCGCCAGGCGTTTGAGACAGTTGCGCCCCACCGCGCGGCGCATGAATTTCTTGCCCATGACCAGCCCCAGGCGCGCGGACGCGCCTGAATCCGGGGGACGGCATTCGCCATAATGCAGCAGGAAATGCGCGCCGCGCAGGGCGTGACGAAAAGCAAAAACGGAAGTATACGCATCCGCCTGGGTCAGCCGATAAGAGCGGAGGAAAGGACGCGCGCCAGAAAGTTCGGGCGAAGGCGGCGTTATGGAAGACTTGCCCATACGACGCATGGCCCCCGAATCAAACGCCCAGCCGCTGTCGTCCCTTGGCGCGCCGATTGGCAATCACCCTGCGTCCGCCCTTGGTGCGCATCCGCACGAGAAAACCATGCGTGCGCTTGCGGCGGACGACGGAAGGTTGATAGGTGCGCTTCATCATCTTCTCCTTCGAGCACTGAAAAACATGCGATTACACATTGAGAGGGGAAGTCTTGTCAAGCTTGAATGATTGCCGGCGATTCAGACGGATGCGGTATTTCGTTTCCTGAACCGGCGCAAGACAGAAGGCAGAGGACAGAAAAGTCACCGGCGCTTTGCGCCGGGATCCGGAATCATCCATCTCCGCTCTTCGCTTCGTCTTTTTTGGCGCTGGATTTGCCAAGCTCGTTCAACACTTCCCGCAGCCGCCAGACCATACAGATGCCGGGAATGGCGGCGACCAGGGAAAAGAGGTAAAACGACGACCATCCGATGCTTTCGGCAAGTACGCCGGAAAGCGGGCTGACGTAGATGCGGCCAACGGCAGAAAAAGCCGATAGTAGCGCATAGTGTGTCGCGGTGAAACGCTGGTTGCACAACGCCATCAGCAGGGCGACAAATGCGACTGTCCCCATCCCCCCGGTGATGTTTTCGCCCGCGATGACCGTGAGCAGCAGCAAATCCAATTGGGTGGGCTGCTTGATTGACACGATTACCCAGTCGAAGGCTGGCAGCGTTATCGCGCCCCATGCGCCACGCCCCAACTCGGCGAGGACGAACGAGCCGATGATGGCCACCATCTGCAAAACGCCGAAATACAACAACGAACGATACAGCCCAAGCCGAGCCATCAGCGCCCCGCCGACGAAAGCGCCGAAGATCGCCAACCAAACGCCGATCAACTTGATGGCAATGCCGACTTCTTCCTGGCTGAAGCCGATGCCCTTGATCAGGAAAGGCGTCATCAAGCTGAAATTGAAGGCATCGCCCAGTTTGTACAGGATGATGAGGGCGAGAAAGGCCAATGCGCCCTGTTGCGCGAAATAGCTGGAAAGCGATTTGTTGAGCGTCTCGAATTGGGCAATTCGCGCGGCCCACCAACCCAGTGGCAGGGCGATCAGGACTTCGAGCAGCACGAAAAGAAGCTGAATCCATTTGTTGGCGTCGTCCGGGTTCAGCCCGGCAAGCATCAATCCCCGCCTGGCCAGGAAAAAACCGGCGATCACCCCGGCGAGCATCGCGCAAAAGCCGAACAGTTCATGCCAGGGATTGCTATCGAGGGCGGTGAGATGCTTGCCGACCCGAGGCAACGCGAAGAGTGAAAATCCCCCGCAGCCCGCCATGACCAGCGCCATGACCATATAAACCCTGGGCCATGATTCCCATTGCCCGGCCCAGATCAGAGAAATGCCCCCGGAGAGGATCATCCCCAATCGGTAACCGAAAACATATACCGAAGCGCCCAGCCCGCGCTCTTCTTCCGGAAGGACATCCGTGCGGTAAGCGTCGACGACGATGTCCTGCGAGGCGGAAAGGAAGGCGACGAGAACCGCCACAAGGGCAAAGAAATTGGGCGTGGCGGACGGCGAGAGTTGCGCGATCCACCAGAGCGCAAGCGCGACCGAAAATTGCGTCACAACCAGCCAGCCGCGCCGTCGACCGAGGAACGGCGGCTCGAATCGATCCATGAGCGGCGCCCACAGAAACTTGAAGGTGTAGGGCACGCCCACCAGACCAAAAATACCAATGGTCGTCAGATCGACCTGATCCAGGGTGAGCCAGGCCTGCATCGCCGCTCCCGTGCCTACCAGCGCGATCGGCAGACCGGAAGCGAATCCGAGGATCAAAATGACCGCCAACCGCCAGTAACGGGTCAGCCTCAGACGATTTTCGTCCCGCGTGAACGCGGATTTGCTGTTTGTCATATTCCCTTCGCGCTCGATCATATGTCCTCTGGCCGGATACCCGGCGCCCAAATGGGCGAATTATCCCAGATTGCCCTTAGCGCGGGACTTTTCGCCGTGCCAGTCGGTCCTGGGCTTTCACGAAATGTGAATTCTCGTTCCCCGCGCCCTGGATTGTCGCGGCGAAAACCGCGATGTCGCTTGCCGTTCCCCTCGTCCTTTTGTGGAGCGAAAGGGCGGGAGAGAACAGCGGCCCGCTTGGACTGCCACGGGCTTCGCCCTCGCAATGACGAGGGCTGGGACAGTTTTTATTTCACATTTCCATCCCGATTTGCGTGCTGTGGAACGCGGGCGGTTTGCGCCATATGGGGGGGAGCGGGGAAAGGGCGTCGGCTTCGATGAGCGGGGAGGCGAGGATTTTTTCCAGCAGGGCGGCCTGTCCGGCGTGAAGTTCCAGGGTGCGCGCAAGCAGGTCCAGGAGTTGGAGGAGTTCGCTCGTGTACGCGCTCGTCCAGGCGGCGGGCGCGATGTCGTCCAGCGGCGAGGATTTTTTGCCTTTTCTTTTCTCCATGCGGTAGCCGAGCCAGGATTGGACGACTCTCAGGCCGGAGACTTCATAGTCCCAGACGGCCTTTTCGAGCGGAGCAAACGCGCCCGCGCCGACGTGCAGCGTCCTTTTTGCCCCGTCATAGCTGAAAGTCGCAGGAAGGGCGTTTTGTTCGACAGGTTTCTGGCATTTGACGACGGGACGCGGCCAAGCTTGTCCTTCGGCAAAACGCTCGCTGAACGTGTGCAGGAAGATGAGTTCGCGTCCCAGTTCGACGGCGCTTTTGAAAAGCGCGGCGTCTTTCGTGATGGGCAGGCGTAGTTCGCGGCTTTCCAGTTCCTTCATGAAGCGCGCGGTAAAGGCGGGTTGCGCGAGCAGGGCGTAAAGATAGGCGGCGAAATCTTCCGGGGTCACAGTTTCCCCATGCGCCTCCGCCAGCATTCTCAAGAGTCGCGGATGCAGGTTGGGTTGCTTGGCGGCGGCGTCACGGTAAAGCGGCACGATGTCCTTTGCGCCATAGGAACCGCGAAAGAAATGCCGATCCGGGATTTCGGCGCTGACGGTCAGGGCGGGGCCATTTCCGAGCACTTGGGTTAACAGACTGGCAAGGTAGAGTTGTTTATTGGAATGCGCGCGCCATAGTTCGGGACGCAAATAGCTGCCTACCCGATTGTCCGCAATCAAAAATTGTCGGTCGAATGAGCGGTATCCATAACGCGCAATGCTTTCAGGCCGCGCGTCGCCGGAAAGTTCCTGGATGGGCGTCAATTTTTCCGCGCCATGCAGGGCATGAACGGATTTATCGATTTTCCGGTCGCGGCTTTCCCTGAACGCGCTTGCCCTGTCCGACGCGGCCAACAGTTGCCGCCAACGCCTTTCCAGCACATCTTGCGTCGCGCCAACCGGCCAAGTGCGCGTGACTTCAACGCCCGAATGCTGCCACGGCATCAAGTCCGTCAACAACGGCCAATCGAAATACACACTCTTCCCGGCGGGGCGGAAGGGAGAATCCCATGCCTCCGGGCAATCCGCGAAGCTCAGTTTGGAGAGGGATTGCAATGTTTCCAGTTTGTGCAGCTTTGCGGCGCGCGCGCCTTCGGTGCGCGTGTAACGCGTCTTTGCCGGGATGTCCGGGCGCGGTTTCCGGTAACGCGCGGCGATAGTGATGGCGACCGGAGTCTGGATGGCAAACACATTGTCGTCCTGCCGTGCGCCGCGCCCTTCGCCGCCCAGGTCGATCACCCAGATTTCATCGCAGAGACGGCGCATGTGCTGGCGCATGCCAAGAAAGGCGTCGCCGTCGATGAATGAACTGGCGGTAATGAAACTGACGATGCCGGGGCCATTGGCGAGGTCGTGCTCGAAGGTTTTCCACAAGGCCCAGCGCCAGAAATAGACGTACAGGTTGTAAAGATTCTTTAGGCTGCCGCCCTTGCCCGCCTTTTTGACGGGTTCGATGAAGTCGGCGAGTATGGCGTCCCGCCCGTCCTTCTGTTCGCCCCAGCGCACCCAGCCGCCAGTCATGGCGCGGTTTTTCCCGGTTGCCGCCGCGTGCCGGTCATAGGGCGGATTGCCCAGACAGACGAGGACGGGAACGGTCTCCTTCACACGCCGGGCGCGATGGTGTTCCAGACCGATGGGCCGGTAGAGGAGCGGCAGTTCCGGGATATTTTCGCGCGGCGACTCCAGCGTGTTGTTCAACATGATCTGCACGCCATCGCCGGGAAGTTCGCCGCCGCATTGTTGCACCATGCGGATGAGCCGCAGCGACGCGACCGCGTAAGGCCCCACCATGAGTTCAAAGCCGTAGAGACTCGCGCCGAGAAGCGAGGCGCGGGCGGGCAGCGATCCCGCTCCTTCCTCTTGCCGAACGGCTTCCAGGGCGTGCTCGATGACGCCCAAAAGATAGGTGCCGGTGCCTGCCGCCGGATCCAAGACATTGACGCCGCCAGAGGCAAAGCCGAGCTTCTTGCCGAACCTTGTCCGCAACAGGTCGTCGATGAGGCAGACCTGCGCCTTCACCACTTCCACCGGCGTGTAGTAGACGCCCGCGTCCCGGCGCAGGACGGGATCGTATTCGGCCAGGAAATCCTCATAGAAATTGAGCCAGGGGTCTCGCCTGCCGCCGCTCATCGTGCCGGACGGCACGGCCCGGATGACGCGCATCAGCATGTCGAGCGACGCGCCCAGATGTTCCTGGACCAGCGGGTCGGTAAGCACTTGCAGGGCGCGGGAGAGCAGGCTGTTGGCATGAATGAGGGACTCGACGGCCTTGTCGACCAGAAGCGTGTCGCAGCCGTTGGAACGCGCCAGGAGCAGGGAGAAAGTGACGGTCTGCGCGTAGGCGTCGGCAAAGCGCGCGCCGTCCGCGCTGGGAAAGAGATAACGCCGCCAGTCGGCGGCGGCGGCTTCCACCGCGGGGATACGGCGCTCCAGCGCCTCCAGCACGTCGTCGCGCAGGGCGCGGCACAAGGGCGCGAGAAATTCGGCAAGCTGCCCGGCGCTGCCTGGCACGATGGGTTCCCAGGTCAAAAAATCACGCAGGAGCAGATCGAACAGATGGACGCTTTCGTCATCCACGGCCTTCTCGCCCACCTGACAGGGATCATGCGCAAGACGAACGGCGCGCGCCTGTTTTCCCGTGCGATAGAGACAAAATTCCCGCCCGTCGCCATAGAGTATGTTGGGCAGGTTCCTGAAGCGTTCCCATTGCGCCTTGTCATGCCCCTTGAATTTTTCCGGGTTCGCGCCCTTGCCCGGCGCCTTGAGTTCGACGTGACCGCAGGAAAGCCCATCCAGGGCGACACTGTAATCGGGACGCCCCACATTTTTCAGCGCGGTTTCGCCAACGGGGACGACCGCAAACCCCAATTCCCGTCCCGCGTTTCGCAGCAATTCCTCAAACGGGGCGCGCAACTGATCTTCCGGCTCGCCGGCGATCTGGACAGAAAATTTTTCGCATAGCGCGGCGGCAAAATGACGAAGAGCCTGAGACATGGTTCAACCCAGAAGGCGTTCCAATAGCCGCTCGTGAATCCGGACGAGTATCGGCAGGTCGGCGATGGCGACACGCTCGTCGATCTGGTGGCTGGTAGCGTTGACCGGGCCGAGTTCCAGGAGTTGCGGACAGATTCCGGCGATGAAGCGGCCATCGGAAGTGCCGCCGGTAGTGGAGAATTCCGGGTCGATGCCGGTCGTCTCCCGGATGGCTTCCCGCGCCGCTTCCGCCAGTTCCCCCAGGGATGTCAGAAAGGGGCGCGCGCCCAATGTCCAGTCGAGATCATAGTCCAGCCCGTGCCGTTTCAGGATGTCGATGAAGCGCGCTTGCAGGGATTCCGGCGTGCTGGCGGGGGAAAAGCGAAAGTTGAAAAGCGCCTCCGCGTAGGCCGGAACGACATTGTTCGCGCCGACGCCCGCGTGGAGGTTGGAGACTTGCCAGGTCGTGGGTGAAAAATATTCGTTGCCCGTATCCCAATGGGTCGCGGCGAGTTCCGCCAGCGCTGGGGCAAGCGCGTGGATCGGGTTCTTGCCTTTTTCGGGGTAGGCGATGTGGCACTGGAGGCCCTTTACTTTCAGCCTGCCGGAAAGCGATCCGCGCCGCCCGTTTTTTATCACGTCCCCTACCCTATCGACGGCGGTCGGCTCGCCAACGATCGCGTAGTCGATGGCCTCTCTCCGCGCCTTTAGCGTTTCCACCACGGCCACCGTGCCGTTTTCCGCGTCGCCTTCCTCGTCGGAGGTGATTAGAAAGGCGATCGAGCCGGAATGCGCGGGATGGGCGTGAATGAAGCGTTCCGCCGCGACGAGCATGGCGGCGAGCGACGCCTTCATGTCCGCCGCGCCGCGCCCGTAAAGAAAGCCGTCGCGCACAGTGGGGGTAAAGGGCGGCGAAGTCCAGGCTTCCAGCGGGCCAGGCGGGACGACATCGACATGGCCGGCAAAGCAAAAAAGCGGCGGCTTCGTCCCGCGCCGCGCCCACAGGTTGCGGGTCGCGTTGCGGTTGATGGCTTCGCAACAAAAGCCGATCGGCGCGAGGCGCTTTTGAATCAAATGAAGCGCGCCGCCATCTTCCGGGGTGACGGAGGGACAGGCGATCAGCGCCTGGGCTAAATCGAAAACGGCGGAAAGCGTCATCGAAAACCGGCCTGGGTCGCGCTCAATGGCTGCGAATCATGGTGCCGACGCCGTGATCGGTGAGGATTTCCAGGAGCAGGGCATGTTCGGTGCGTCCGTCGATGATATGTACGCTCTTGACGCCGTTTCTCGCCGCGTCCAGCGCCGAGCCGATTTTCGGCAACATGCCGCCGGAAAGTGTGCCGTCGGCCACCATGTCGTCGATGTCCCTTGGCGTGATGCCCGTCAGCAGCGCGCCGTTCTTGTCCAGCACACCCGGCGTATTGGTCAGGAGCACCAGTTTTTCCGCTTTCAGGATTTCCGCGATCTTCCCGGCGACGACATCGGCGTTGATGTTGTAGGTCTCGCCGTTCGCGCCCACGCCGATCGGCGCAATCACCGGAATGAACGCGCCAGAGTCCAGCAGGCCGATAAGCGACGGATCGATGGCGGTAATATCGCCGACCTGCCCGACATCGATCAGATCGCCGGGGTTTTCCTTGTTGGGCAGCAGGAGCTTCTTGGCGCGAATCAGGCCGCCGTCCTTGCCAGTCAGCCCCACGGCCTTGCCGCCCGCCTGGTTGATCAGGTTGACCACGTCCTTGTTAACCTGGCCGCCCAGCACCATTTCCACCATGTCCATGGTATCCGCGTCGGTGACGCGCATTCCCTGGATAAACTCGCCCTTCTTACCCACGCGCGCCAGCAGGTTTTCAATCTGCGGGCCGCCGCCGTGCACCACCACCACATTCATGCCCACCAGCTTCAGGAGCGCCACGTCGCGGGCGAACCCTTGTTTCAGGCGCTCTTCCGTCATGGCGTTGCCGCCGTATTTGACCACGATGGTCTTGCCGTGGAACTTGCGGATATACGGCAAGGCTTCGGCCAGCGTGGCGGCCTTGACCGCAGCCTCGACGCCCGCGACAGGTTCAGGAGACATGGGAAACTCCAGAAAAGGACGGTGGCCGCCATCCGTTTTCCGCCCGCGCCCACAGACGGAAAAACGGATTCATTGCGCGGTATATCCGGCCAGGAGACGCAACAACTCGGCTTCGTCGTAAGGCTTGCCCAGATAATGGTTGGCGCCGATGTCCATCGCCAGGGAACGGTGCTTGTCGGCAGTGCGCGAGGTGATCATGATCACCGGAACATCGTCCAGACGATGATCGGCGCGGATGTTGCGCACGAGATCGAACCCGTCCATGCGTGGCATCTCGATGTCCGAAAGAATGACATCCGGAACTAGTTCGACCAATTGCTCAAGCGCGTCGACGCCATCCTTGGCCAGCGCCACCTGGTAGCCCTCGCGCGTCAGCAGGCGGCTGGTAATCTTGCGCACCGTCAGCGAATCATCGACCACCATAATCGTCGGCTGGTGCTGGATGACCGTCTCTTCCTCAACCCTCGTCACGACCTGTTGTTCTTGCGGCTGCAACGGCGCTTGCATCACATCCTGCGCGGAAACGGAAAGCGCCATGCGGTTGGCGAGCGCCACAGGGTTGAGGATCAGCACCACCCGGCCATCGCCGAGCACCGTCGCGCCCGCGATGCCGACCACGCGCGCCATCTGCGGACCGACATTCTTCACCACGATTTCCTGGTTGCCGAACATTTCGTCGATCATTACGCTAACCCGCTGCGAGCCGGAACGCAACAGCATCACCCAGTAAAGCCGCCGCTGCTCCGGCTGGCTCTGCGCGTCGCCCAGGAGCCGGGGCAGGTAATGGAAGGGATAGTGCTTGCCTTGCCAAACGACTTCGCCCTTGTCGCGCATGTCGTTGATGACGCGCTCCTGCACTTCCATGACCTGATCGATCATGGTGGAAGGCACCGCGAACAGCTTGCCGCCAGACTGGATCAGCACCACTTGGGTGACGGCTAGCGTGAGCGGCAGATAGAGCCGGAACGTGGTGCCATGACCGCGTTCGGTCTTGATTTCGATACGTCCGCCCAGGGCGCTGACCTCGGTTTTTACCACGTCCATGCCCACGCCACGCCCGGCAATCTGGGAAACGCTGGCCGCCGTGGTGAAGCCGGAAGCGAAAATGAAGTTGATCAACTGCTGGTCTTCCACCGCCTGTCCCGGCGCGATCAGTCCGGCGCTTTCCGCCTTGGCGCGGATGCGGGCAATATCCAGTCCCGCCCCGTCGTCGGAAAGGGAAAGAATGATTTCGTTGCCTTCCTGCGAAAGCGTCAGGACGATTTCGCCGATTTCCGGCTTGCCCGCAGCCAGCCGCACCTCGCGGCTTTCCAGCCCATGCGCCACGGCATTGCGCAACATGTGCTCCAGGGGCGGGAGCACCTTTTCCAGCACGGAACGGTCCATTTCCACCTGGCTACCGCGAATGTCCAGGCTGGCGCGTTTGCCCAGCTCCTTGGAAGTTTGGCGCACCAGCCGGTAGAGCCGCTCGCTCTGGCTGGCGAACGGCACCATGCGAATGCTCATCAGGGATTGCTGCAGACTGCGGTTCAGGCGGCTCTGCGCGATGATGGCGGCATTGGCGTCGTCCAGGCTCTTCAGGAGGTTCTGCTGCACTGTGCTCACGTCATTGACCGACTCGGCCATCATGCGCGTCAATTCCTGGAATCGGGTGAAGCGGTCGAGTTCCAGCGGATCGAATCCGCTCTTGATTTCGCGTCCGGTGTCGGCCTGGATCTGGGTTTCCGCCTGGATTTCGATTTCCCGCAACTGGCGGCGCAGACGGATGACGTTTTCGGTCAAATCCAGGAGGGAGCTCTTGATCTCCCGCATTTCGCCTTCGATACGGGCGCGGGCGATGGAAAGTTCGCCCGCCTCATTGACGAGGGTATTGATCAGATCGGCGCGCACCCGCAGCATGGCGCGGCTCGCGTCCGCTTCCGGCGCGGCATGGGCGGGCGGCGGCGCGGCGGCGGGCTTCTTCTCGGCGGCGGGCGCGGCTTCCTGCGCCGCCGCAGGCGCGGCCTCCGGCACGAGCGTTTGGAAGTTGCCCGCGCGATAACGCTCTATGGTCTGCGCCAGAGCATCGCAAGCCGAGGCGACTTCATCCAGTTCGGCTTCATTCGCCCGCCCTTCGGCAATGAATTCGCCTACCCGTTGCTCGATGGCATGGGTCAATTCGCCCAGATTCATCGCGCCCGCCATGCGCGCGCCGCCCTTGAAGGTGTGCAAAAGCCGCGCCAGCGACTGCGGCGCGGTCATGCTGCTCCGGTTTTTTTTCCAGACGTTGATCTGCGCGGCAATGCCCTCCATCAGCTCTTGGGCTTCCTCGATGAAAATCGGCAGCAACTGCTCGTCCAGTTCATCGCGCAGCAAGGGCGGCGCTTCACTGATCGACGCCGGAGGAACCGCTTCGGATTTTTCTGCAGCCGCTTCCTGTTCCGGGAGGGGGCCAGCGGCGGATTCCGGCGCCAGGTTCGCCAGGGCGTTCGCCAGGCGCGCGTCCGTTTCCGGTATCTCGTCCGGCGCGAAAACCGCCCTGATGCCCGCCGCTACCGCGTCGTCCGCTTCCTCGACGACGATCTCCGCCGCGTCTTTCGCAAGATCGTCCATCGGCGCTTTTTCAGGTTCGATCGCTTCAGCCGCCTCGACTGCCTGCGGTTCGACGACAGGCTCAACGACAGCTTCGACGACCGGATCGATGGCTTCGGCGACCGGGGCTTCCGGCAAGGCCGGCGGACGGAAATCACCGGCGCGATAGGCTTCCACCGTTTGCGCCAACACGTCACAGGCGGCTTCAATATGGTCCAGATCGTCCTCGCTGACCACGGCGCGCTTTTCCAGCGCGCGCACCCGGTCTTCGAGACGGTGCGTGGCGTTGCCCAGGTTCATCGCGCCCGCCATGCGCGAACTGCCCTTGAAGGTGTGCAGAATGCGCGCCAGGGAGTTGGGCGCGTCGACGCTGGCCCTGTCCGCGCGCCAAGCGGAAATCTGGGGATAAAACCCGGCCACCAGATCCTGGGCTTCATCCAGGAAGACATCCAGCAACTCGACATCCGGCCGATCGTCTTCCAACGCCGCCTCGACCGGCGCGAGGGCAGGCGCCGGCGCGAGTTCAGGTTCGGGTATGAATTCAGGTTCGGGCGCGGCAAAGTGGCTTTGCACTTCATCGAGCGGCGCTTCCGGCACGGGATAAATCTGCGCGAGGGCGGCAATGAGCGCGGGCTGATCGTCCGGCATATCGCCCGCCGCCAGCGTGGCCTGCATCTCCACCAGCGTATTCACGGTCTGGCCCAGCAGTTCCAGGCTCTCCGGATCGGCGGGCTGGTCGGATTCATCACGTCGCAAAAGCGACATCTCCAGTTCATGCGCCAGCTTGTTGATCGGCGTGATGCCCACCGTGCCTGCAATCCCCGCCAAGGTATGCGCGGCGCGACTGACCTCGGAGGCGGTTTCCATCTCCGGCGTCAGGGCAAGATCCGCCAGGAAACTCCGCAGCGTGTCAAGATAGCCACAGGCCTCGTCACGGAAAATCTCGTAGAGTTGCGGTGAAATGGCTGGCCGCCGCCCCGCGGGTTCAGGTTCAGGCTCAGGCTCCGGTTCGGGTTCCGGCTCCGGTTCGGGTAGGGTATCCAGATCCATGTCCAGATCCATGCCCATCAGGGGTTCGGATAATGGAGGCGTGGGTTCAGGCCCAGGTTCAGGTTCAGGTTCAGGCGCTTGCGGTTCAGCGCTGGGCGCGGGTGAAGACGGCGCGCTGGTGGTGGGTTTTTCGCCGCGCAGTTCTTCGGCCAACGCCACCAGTCCGCTGGCGTCCGGCATCTTCGTTTCACCCGCCGCCAGCGCGCGCACCCAAACATCGAAAATCCCGTGCGTCAGTTCGATCAATCCCAGCAATTCCGGTGTCGGCAAGGCTTCTTGGCGCAACCAGATATTCAGCGTCTGTTCCACCGCCCAGGCGGTTTCGCCCAGATCCTTCAGCCCCACCATGCGCCCGCTGCCCTTCAGGGTATGAACGCCGCGTCGGATGGTGGTCAGGGTTTCGGTGTCGTGCGGATGCTGGCGCAACAAGGCCAGGTTTTCCGCCATGCTCTCCAGTACGCCCTGGGCCTCATCCAGGAAAATGGTAAGCAGTTCGGCGTCCAGTTCCTCGGCGCCCGCCTGCGCCAATTGCAGGGTCTCCGCCGAAGGCGCGGCGGCGGGCGCGGGCGCGCGCATGGGTTCGAGCGCTTCCGTCACCGCCTTGATCTGCGCGCTTTCGTCCTGGTGCCGACTCCGGCTCAGGACGGTCAAGGCTTCCCTTGCCTGCGCCAGCAAGCCCTGATCGGCCACCAGATCGGCATCCTTTTGCAGGTTTTCCAGCCGCGACTGCAAGGCCGCGCGCAAACCCTCGTCATGCGGACGCGACTTGATGTCCGCCAGCAATTGCCGGGTTTCCGCCTTCAGGCGCTCCAATTGGCTTTCGATACTGTCGGCGGCGACTTCCTCTTCTTCGTCTTCTTCCTCCGGCTCCGACTTGGACTGGAACTGCTTCAAGTATTCGCGGAAATCCAGCTTGCCGTTCTGCAAGGCATCCACGAACAGCGTCAACACGGAAAGCTGATTGGCGACCAGCTCGAAATCCGCTTGGCTGGGCGTCGCGTCAGGGCTGGCAAATTCCATGATTTTCTGTTCGCTGGCCTTCAGCCAGGCCGCCGCGTCCGCCTGTCCCAGAATGGTCAAGGCGCCGACGATCTGGTTCAAAGGCTCTTCCAGATGGGTGGCGTCCAGATGCTTGGCGGGATTGCGGAAATAGGCGTCCAGCGACTGCTCGACCTGCGCCAGGTTGTTCAGGATTTCCCGCGCGACCTGCGCCATGAGGATTCTTTCCTGGGCGCGCCGCGACATTTCGTCCAATAACGGCGTGTCGTCCGTGAGCGGCTGCCCGGTCACGCAAGCCTTCAGCCGCGACACCATCAGTTGCGATTGACGCCCGAAGTCCGCGCCCAGATGGTGGTAGCTTCCTAGGGCGCTCTGGATCAACAGGAGCGCCGTGGCGACTTCCATGGCGATGTTTTCCGACTGGCGCGTCGAATCCTGCGCCAGCCAATTGGCAACCGCAGCCAGCGCCGTCACCAGGGTTTTCAGGTTTTCATCCAGTTCCGCCACGTGCTGTGCCGCGCTCTTCGATTGATCCACGAAAGTGGAAAGCGATGTCGCGCTGCCCGCGCAAAAACGGTTCCATTGCTCTTCCGCCGCCACAATGGTTTCCTTCAGGCGGCGCAGCCGGTTTTCCTGGGCGCTGGTGACGGCGCGCGTACGCGTCGGCAGCAAGGCGGGCAAGCGATAGGCCGACTGGATTTCCGCCAGCAGGGGATCGAGCTTGGACGGACAACAGGCGACAATATAAAGACAATCGCGCCAGAGCCGTTCGGCAATGCCCGGCTGCCCCTGTTGCAGGCGGCGAATCTGCTGATCGATGCGGGCGCACAGGGAACGCGCGTCGCCAACCTTTTTGCCCGCCCCGCGCGCCAGCGCCGTCACCAGTCCCAGCGCCGCCCACCAAAAGGCGCGCGTCGAGGGTGATCCCTGGATGGACTCGATATGTTGCAGCGCCTTGCGCATCTGTTCCAGTCCGGCCTGGCTCTCCTTGCTGCCTTCCGCCTGACGCAACCAGGCAAGCAGCCCTTTCTGGAAACGGGCGCGATCCTCGTGAATCAGCCGGGAACGATTTTCCGTCACGGCTTGGCGCGCGCGCTTGGGCGGACGCAAACGCAAATCAGGGAAGAACAGATCGACCGGATTGGGCGTCTTGCCCTGGGCCTCGACGATTTCCCGATAGACCGGCAAAAGACGCAAAGGCTGGTTCGGATCGCCCGCCATCAGGTCGTCCAGGTATTGTTGCAGGGCGTCGATACCCTTTTCCGCCACCGGCAGCGCGGCATCTGGGTTTTGTTCGCCATTTTCCAGCGCGGCAAGCAATGCCCCAAGCATATCAACGACCTGGGTGACGCCATCCAGTCCCACAATGGTCAGGGCGCCATACACCTGTTGCAGATAAGTCCGCGCGAATTTGATTTGTGTGACATCCTGTTGCGCTTGGAATTCCCTGAGCGCCGTCGAGGTCTGCTCCAGCGCAAGATTAACCTCTCCCTTGACCCAGGAGAACGGACCGACATCAAATTTTGCGACATCCGTGACAGCTACATTCATTTGTCAAACTCACTCCGGTTTTTCAATCCCGCCGTTCAGGAGGGGGCGGAGGCCGGACACTTCGGAAAAGACCGGAGTATCGAGCGTAAGCCAGGCCGGAAGGGAAGAAAACGTCCTTCCGGCACAGAAAGGTTTGTTGCTCAACTTACCCTGAAGCCCGCGACCGAACCCCTCAGTTCGGAAGCCAGGGCTGTCAGTTCATCCACGGCTTCGGCAGTGCGGTTGGTGCTGACCGTGGTTTGCTGGGTGATGCGCAGGATGTCCTGCATCAATTCCGCAATCTGGGTCGCGGACAGGGATTGCTTTTGCGTGGCGGACGAGATGTTTTCGATCAGGGCGGCCAGATCGCGCGACACCTGGCCGATTTCCGACAGGGCCTGGCCTGCGGCGTCAGAACGCTTTGCGCCTTCTACCACGCCCTGCGTCGATTGCTCCATCGCGGAAACGGCATCCTGGGTATCGGTCTGGATGGTCTTCACCAGCGCGGAAATCTGCTTGGTGGCTTCGGCGGAACGTTCCGCCAGCCGCTGCACTTCTTCCGCAACCACGGTGAAGCCGCGCCCGGCCTCACCCGCCGAAGCGGCCTGGATGGCGGCGTTCAGCGCCAGCACGTTGGTCTGTTCGGTAATATCGGAAATCAGTTCCACGATTTCGCCGATTTCCTGCGAGGATTCGCCCAGGCGCTTGATCCGCTTAGAGGTTTCCTGGATCTGCACGCGAATCTCGTCCATGCTGCGGATGGAATCCTGCACGGCGGTCGCGCCCTTGTCGGCGGCGGACAGCGAAGCGCGCGCCACCTGCGCCGACTGGCCCGCGTGGCTGGAAACATCGTTCATCGATTTCGCCATCTGCAGGGCCGACTCGCCCGCGATGTTGATTTCCTCGCTCTGCTTTTCGGCGGCGCTCATCAGTTCCAGCGAGGTCGAGCGCGCGATTTCCGTCGCCTGGGTCACGCGCAGGGCGGCGTCGTTGATCCGCCCGACCAGCACACGCAGCTCTTCGATGGTGTAGTTGATGGAGTCGGCAATCGCCCCGGTGATGTCTTCCGACACCGTGGCCGTGACGGTCAGGTCGCCGTCGGCCAGATCGCCCAGTTCGTTCATCAGGCGCAAGATGGCGTCTTGGTTCTGGCGGTTGGTGGATTCGGAAGCCTGGCGCTGGAGATCTGCGTCCTTGTGCTGCATCTCGGCTTCCTCGGCACGCTTTTTCATGTCGTTACTGTTGATGCGCACCATTCCGAGCAGGATGCCGATGAAGGCCAACCCCAGCGTCAACATGCTCCCGAAGAAAAGGCCGCGCGCCGAAAGTTCGGATTGATAGGCGGACTGCAAGGCATTGGCCTCATCGAGCAGGGCGTCGCTTTCGTTGAAGATTTCGCTGCCGGAGAGCTTGGCCTGCACCAGGGATTGCAGGTTTTCGAGCACGGCCTCGATTGCGCCCTGATAGACGGCAAACACCGCCGAAATCCGCTTCAGCGTTTCGCGCGTTTCCGCCGGATTGTTGTCCCGCGTCAGATTGGCGAGAATGGCCTGGAAGGCTTCTTTGTCCTTGCTCAGCATGAAAGCCACTTCTGAACGGATGGAACCGCCGCCCAGCAAGGCATTGGCGTTCTTGGCGATCCGCTGGCTCAACATGACGAGCTGGCTGGCCGCGCCGACATCCCGGATGCCGCTGCCATCCTGTAACTTGGTGGTGGTCAGTTGCGCGCTCAATTCCAGAAGCTCGGTATTGCGCTCATCGATGGCGGCCACGCTTTTTCCCAGCGTCACCAGATGCCGTTCTTGGGTGAGCAGAGTGGTCGCCGCCTTCTCGAACTTTTCCCAATGCTTTTCCAGCACGTCCAGTTCCTTGCGCACACTGTCCGGCGACGGCGGGACATTGACGCCATTGACCGTGCCGCCCGAACCCAGTTGCAGGAGCAGGCGGCCAAACTGTTCGCGCGATTCCCTCAACTGAGCAAACGAGGCGGCGTTCCCCTGCAGTGCAAGCGAGGAACTTTTCGCCAGGCGTTGCGAGAGCATCCGCATTTCCCCGGCGGCGGAAATGTAGGCGGTATGCCGCGCATACATGATATTGTCGTAGACGACCAGGCTGATGATGAGCACCGCCACCAGCGCCAGAAGCGTGCCGAGCGTCACCATGCTGCGCCGGCTGTCCCGCACGTTCCCTTCGCTCTTGACCACCTTTTTACTGCTCTTGGCCCGTCTGCCGACACTGGAAGACGGCGCAATGGTCATTGCGTCATCCAACGATTTCTTGTTGCCGAACAACTTGGGCGAACTCATCTTGAAAGCCATGTCTAATCTCCGCAATCAGGCGACAATGTTTATAAATCGGGGGTCGGAAAGCAAGGTGCCCAGATCAAGGCGGCGCCATTTGCAGCCATCCTTGTCGATCAGGGTAGCGGTATTCCAGGCGGGCGCTTCGGGCGGCGCAGGCTCTACGCTGAAATCCGCCGGGTTTTTCAGTCCCAGCAAACGGGACACCAATAACGCGGCATTGTTGCCGTGGCGCACACCGACCAGCAAAAGACGCGACCCCGGCGCTTGCGGGGGTGTCGGCGCTTCTCCCAGAAAGGCGGGAAAATCCGTGACGGCATACAGGTTGCCGCGAATATTGGCCAAGCCGGAAAACGCCGGCGTGGTCAAGGGTACGCTGGTCATGGACGGCGGCGGCACGATTTCGCCGGATTCGGACAAATCCAGCAGCCAGAGCGTCTTGCCCGCCTGCGCGCCAAGCAGGGATGAAGTCGTCTCTCCCTGTGCCGCGCCCGCAAGGCGATTGGAGAGGTGTTCCTGAAATTCACGCAGACTGATGCGTCGTGACATAAAATTTACCTGGAAAGGTTAGGGCAAGGCTGCAATCTTCTGCAGCAGCTCCGCGTGATTGACCGGCTTGACCAGATAATCTACCGCACCCTGCCGCAAGCCCCAGATTTTGTCGGTTTCCTGTCCCTTGGAAGTGCACAGGATGATGGGAATCTGCCCGGTTGCCGGGTCCCTGGCCAACATGCGCGTCGCCTGATAACCGTTGGTGCCGGGCATGATGACATCCATCAGCACCAGATCCGGTTGGGATGCCTTGGCCTTGACAATGCCGTCTGCGCCATTTTCAGCGGTGATGACCTCGTAGCCATGCTTGGTCAACAGTTCGGTCGTGACGAAACGTTCCGTGGGAGAATCGTCGACAACAAGAATTTTCTTTACGGGCATTGCAATTTCTCCTGAGAAATCCCTATTTCTGGGCGAAGGCGAACTCCGCCACAGTTTGCAGCAAGCTGTCCTTGGTAAAAGGCTTGGTCAGATAATGGTTGGAACCCGCCAAGCGTCCCTTGGCGCGGTCGAACAGGCCGTCCTTGGAAGAAAGCATGACCACGGGAATTTTCCTGTAGCTGTCGTTCTGTTTCAACAGGGCGCAGGTCTGATAACCATCCAGACGCGGCATCATGATGTCGCAGAAAATGATGTCTGGACGGAAAGCGGCGATCTTGCCCAGCGCATCAAAGCCGTTTTCCGCCAGAATGACGCCGCAACCGCCTTGGGCAAGAAAGATTTCCGCGCTGCGGCGAATGGTGTGACTGTCATCAATCACCATCACCTTCGTGCCTTTTAGTCTCTCCAAATCAATCAATTTTTTTGACTCCCCCTTAACCTGACCAGTCTCGGCAAATACATGAGTGTAATCCAAATTCAAGCGCAATGATGTTGCACAGGCGCAAATCATTGGACGCTTTCAGGTAAAATCATGTCAATATTACCCAATTGCCTTCTGATTCGCCACCTTTTTAACATCTGACGTCACAGTTACATCTTCCCCGCATCTTTGACGCGTGGGCGAGAGATCCATGTCGCGCACCGCCTTCTTCCCGCAAAAACCGCCGCCCGTCGTGCTGATCTTTGCCGCCAGCGATCCCGTATCGGGCGCGGGCGCGCAGGCGGACATGCTCACCCTCGCCGCGCTCGGCTGCCATCCCGCCACGGCCATTACCGCCCTGACCGTGCAGGACACGACCGGTGTCCATGACAACTATCCCGTCCGCGCAGAACGGTTCGCGGCGCAGGCGCGCGCCGTGTTGGCGGACATGCCGGTCGCCGCCTTCAAGCTCGGCGTCCTGGGCAGTGCGGAAAACGCACAAGTCGCGGCGGACATTGTCGCGGACCACCCGATCATTCCGCTGGTACTCGATCCTGTGCTCACATCCGGGCGGGGCGACGCCCTTGCCGACGAAGCCCTCATCGACGTCCTGAAAACGAGGATCCTGCCATGCGCTGACTTGATAACCCCCAACATCCCGGAAGCCCGCCGTCTGAGCGGATGCGAAACGGGGGACTTTGCGCGAATCGCCGCGCGGCTCGTCGCCCTGGGCGCGCGCCATGTCCTCCTCACTGGAACGCACACGGCGGAAGAACCCGTCCGCAATCGTCTCTACGACGCCAGCGGCCTGGTCGAAAAAAATGACTGGTCGCGGCTGCCGGACAGCTTTCACGGTTCCGGCTGCACGCTGGCTGCCGCCTGCGCCGCGTATCTGGCGCGGGGCATGACCATGCGGGAAGCCACGCGCGCCGCGCAGGACTTCACCTGGCAGAGCCTTGCCCACGCCTTCGCGCCCGGCAGGGGACAACGCATTCCCGACCGTTTCTGGCAACAACGCCATGTCGCCGCCTGAACTCGCCGGTCTCTACGCCCTCACCCCCGACACGACGGACACCCGATGGTTGACGGCAGCCGCGCGCGCCTTGCTCGCGGGCGGCTGCCGTCTCCTGCAGTACCGTAACAAGACGGCGGACGCCACACTGCGCCGCGCGCAGGCCATCGCGCTGCAAACGCTCTGCCGAAAACGCCATGCCGCCCTGATCATCAACGACGACCTCCGCCTTGCCGCCGACATCGGCGCGGATGGTGTGCACCTGGGGCGCGACGACGGCGACCTTGCCGCCGCCCGTCGTTTCCTGGGCGACGAATCCCTCATCGGCGCTTCCTGCTACAACGATTTTACACGCGCAAAGAATGCTGTTGACGCGGGGGCGAGCTATGTTGCCTTTGGCGCGATGCGTGTTTCCGCCAGCAAGCCGCAAGCGCCGTTGGCCGCGCCCGACCTGCTTTCCCGCGCCCGCGACGCGCTTCATCTTCCTATCTGCGCCATCGGCGGCGTCACGCTGGAAAATGCCGCGCCCCTCATCCGGGCGGGCGCGACGATGGTCGCCGTCATCCACGATCTTTTCCAGCGCCCCCCCGCGCGTATCCGCGCGCGTGCGGCCGCCTATCAGCAACTTTTCAAGGAGATTTCATGAGCACCCATGCCGAACTGTTTGAACGCGCCCAAGAGCACATCCCTGGCGGCGTGAATTCTCCGGTGCGCGCTTTTCGTTCCGTTGGCGGCACGCCGTGTTTTTTCGCCAAGGGAAAAGGCGCGCGCCTCACCGACGTGGAAGGGCGGCAATATCTGGATTATGTCGGCTCCTGGGGGCCGCTGATCCTGGGACACGCGCACCCCGAAGTCGTCGAGGCCGTGCAAAGGGTTGCCGCCAATGGCCTTTCCTTCGGCGCGCCGATTGCCGCTGAAATCGAACTGGCGGAAACCCTCTGCCGCCTCACGCCCGCGCTGGAGATGGTGCGCCTGGTTTCTTCCGGCACCGAGGCCACCATGAGCGTCATCCGCCTGGCGCGCGGCCATACCGGACGCGACCTGCTGGTGAAATTCGAAGGCTGCTACCACGGCCACAGCGACAGCCTGCTGGTCAAGGCGGGGTCCGGCCTCCTGACCTTCGGCAATCCTTCGTCCTCCGGCGTTCCGGCGGATACCGTCCGTCATACGCTGGTGCTGCCCTACAACGATGCCGCCGCGCTGGAAGCCGCCTTTGACCGGCAGGGCAACAACATTGCCGCCATCATCGTGGAGCCAGTGGCCGGCAACATGAACCTGATCGCGCCCGACCCCGCCTTTCTTGCCGCCGCGCGCGCGCTGACCATTCGCCACGGCGCGCTCCTGATTTTCGATGAAGTCATGACCGGCTTTCGCGTCGCCCTCGAATCCGCGCAGGGGCTGTTTGGCATCGTTCCCGATCTTTCCACCTTCGGCAAGGTCATTGGCGGTGGGATGCCGCTGGCCGCCTTTGGCGGACGCCGCGAAATCATGGAAAAAATCGCCCCGCTGGGGCCGGTGTATCAGGCGGGCACCCTGTCCGGCAATCCGGTTGCCGTCGCCGCCGGTCTTGCCACCTTGCGCCTCATCGAAGCGCCGGGCTTTTACGAGCGGCTCGGTGAGCGCGCGAAACAACTCTGCCAAGGATTGACCGATGCCGCCGCGCGACACGGCGTCGACTTTTGCGCGCAACACATCGGCGGCATGTTCGGTCTTTATTTTGCTCGGATGCCACCCGCCAACTTCGCCGAAGTCATGCGTTGCGACACCGCTCTTTTCAATCGCTTCTTCCACGCCATGCTGAAAGACGGCCACTACTTCGCCCCTTCTGCCTTTGAAGCCGGTTTCGTCTCCGCCGCGCACAGCGCGATGGACATCGAACAAACCATCGCCGCGGCGGAACGGCATTTCGCGGGCAGCGCGTCAAAACCGGGAGACTGAAGGCGCTCTGCCGCCAAGAAAACCGGAAACGCGACCTAGCAGGCTTCCAACTCCTGTCATTGCTTGAACGCGGGGAGGTAATCGAATTGTCCAGGACGGTTAGAGAGGCAGCGGCAGGGATACCGCACAGAATGTTCCGCTTCGCCTTCCGGTTCGAGGCGTTGTGTTTGGGTTCCGCCAGCGCATCGGCGTTTTGTCCCGACTTAAAACGGGGCTTTTGCGCTTCCAGAGGCACCCGCAGCGTGTAAATTCGCGCGATATTTGTCCAAAATGGTGAAAGTGGGGGATTGGACAAAAATCGCGCAACATTTTGCGGGGGGATTAGCGTCCGATTTTGGCCAGTTGAGTGTGCAGGATGCGCGTTTGTCGCCTTCGGAGAGGCCGAGGAAGGGGCGGGCGGGGATGGTGACTTGTTTGAGCAGGCGCAGTGAGCCGTCCGCGATAGGGACGGTCAGCGCCTTTTTGTTTTTGGCGCGAATGGTTGCGCCGAATTGATGGGTAGCGGCATATTGCCGGTTGGCACCGATGATGACGCCCGTACCGCCGGGCATGAGTTGATAGCGGATGCCGCGCGAGAACAGGCCAGTGGCCGCAAGGGGTTTTTCCGAGGTCGTCCGGATTTTAGCCGCCTGCGCCTCGCCGCGCTTGTTGAGGCGGCCATCCTTCTTGTGCTAGCAGTCTGTCGGACTAGGGCGTGTTCACACTAGCGAATTGCATCGACAATAAGTGCGAAATGGATAAATGCCCGAAACATCGAGTCGAGTTTCTCGAAGCGGGAGAAGATCCGGCGAAAGCCCTTCAGGCGACGGAACAGACGCTCGACTTCATTGCGGCGACGATACATAACACGGTCATATTCCCACGCACTGACCCGGTTGCGCCTGGGAGGGACGACAGGGGAATAACCCGGATCAA